>JAGWZH010000020.1 GCA_018971945.1 Alphaproteobacteria bacterium
CTGCGTGATGAGCGCGCGCCGACGGGGCCGTGGCCTCCGTCGCGCCCAATCCCAACTCTTCTTTCTTGCCCATGCTCTACCCTCATATTTTGGAAAAGGTAGCGCTTCACGCTGTCTCAGAAAACCGTGCCTCACCCCAGTGTCCGCCCGTTGCTGCGCTTCGCTCCGTTAAACTCTCGCGCGCCATCGATGGCCGCCAATCGCCCTCAATCGCCGACGGCCACAATATCTGCTTTCAGGCGAAAAGTCTGATGGCCGCAGGTCGCCACTTTTAGGCTTTCCGCGGTGTGGTTTGGGAGAGGTAAGCGTCCAAAGCCGCCGGCGTGTAGCCGATCAGGCGGGCCGCGCGCTTCACATAGGCCGGGCCGATGCCCTTGGCGCGCCAACTCTTCAGCGTTGCTGGTTTGATGTTGAGGTAAACGGCGGCCTCCGCCGGCGTCAGCACGGCGGGCTTGTCAATGACGGACTTTGTGGGGCGACGTGGGCGGCGTCTGGAGGCGGGTTTGGTCACACCCTCCGCTGGCGTGTTCCCGGCAGAAGCGTCCAGCAAGTCAAAAAGAGACAACTGCGCCGGGTGCCGCCCGCGCCGCGGCCTTTTTTGCTTCACCGGGGTCGATCTCTTGGCCATGAAGTCTGCTCTCGTGTAGTCAACAGCAAAGCGCGGGCCAGCGACTCTGGTAACAAAGATCGGTAGCTTCCTAAACCCAAGCGGATGGGTTGTGAAACGGCGTGAACGCCAACGCTTATGCGGTTCAACGGTCTCCGGGTGGTGATCTACCCCAGCGATCACCGTCCCGCCCATGTCCACGTTGTAGGACCTGGCAGAGAAGCTGTCTTTATCCTGAACGCGCCGGACGGCCCTGTCTCGCTAAGCGAAAGTATCGGCTTCCGATTGGCGGACATTCATCGCATTGAGACAGAGCTGAACCGCAACCTCGATGTGTTGCAAGCCGCCTGGGAGCAGATTCATGGCAACGACTGAAAAGGACCTGGAACGTGCCCAAACCGCCATGACCCAAACGCGCCATGCTGGCGCCGTCATCGCGGCGCGCTACGATCGCCGGGTGGGGCGGATCGTCGTCACTTTGCAGTCAGGCCTGGAATTGGCCTTCCCGCCGCGCCTTGCGGAAGGCCTACGAGGCGCTGGCGTCGAGGCTTTGTCGCGGATCGAGATTAGTCCCTCAGGCCTTGGACTGCATTGGCCGGCGCTCGACGCTGATCTGTTCGTTCCCGGATTAATCGAGGGCACGTTCGGCTCCAAAGCTTGGATGGCCCGGGAAATGGGAGCCAAGGGTGGGCGGACCCGGTCGAACGCCAAAGCAGAGGCGCCGCGTCAGAACGGTCAGCGGGGCGGGCGGCCCAGAAAGGCGGCGCTGGGTTAAGGCAGATGCCGCTCACGCCGCCTTGTCTGCGCCGGTTGGGCGGATCAGCACCTCTGCAGGAATGCCAAGGTGTTCGTGCAGTTTGCGGATCATCTCGATGGACAGCTTGCGTTTGCCGTTCAAGACCTCGGCAACCCGGTTGCGCGGGCCAATGATCGGCTCAAGGTCCTTGCGCGAGAGCCCTTGCTGCTCCATCCGAAAGCGGATCGCTTCAATCGGGTCCGGCGGATCGACCGCGTGGTGTTTGGCTTCATAGGCGTCGATCAGTGTTGCGAGCACATCGAGGCGATCGCCTTCTGGGGTGCCGCTCTTCGCGCCCCACAAGCGAGCCAATTCGACCATCGCTGCAGCATGATCCGCCTCGGTGCGGATTGGTCTCAGATCATCCGCCATATTCAACCTCCGTCACGTCGATCTTGTCGTAGCCCCTGTGCGTGCCGATCCATTTGATCCAGACGATGCTCTTTTCGAAATCAACGGCGACGACCAATCGATAATCGTTGCCTTTGATGTTGAAGACGATCCGCTCAGCGTTGACGATGCTGGCGGTCGCATAGCGCTGCTTTACGTCGGCGCTGGTCGCCCAATTGGCCTTGCAGACTTCGCTGAACCAAGCGTCCAGCGCGGCCTTGACGGCGGGCTGGTCTTTATGTCCGGCCAAGCCGTCAACGAAGTCGCGCAAGGTGCGCCGGGCGATGACACGCATTTCTAACCCTACTACGGTCCCAAATTGGGATCAAGCCTTATCGATCGATCCCGATAGCGCGCGCGACCTGTGCAATGCCATCCTTGATCCCAGCCATGACCTTTTGCCCGGCGGCCACGTCCAGACCCGCCGGTTTCAGCGCCAGTGTAACCCGGTCGTGGCGTTCCAGCGCGAGGTGTCTGCCGCTCGGCAAATCCAACTCGGCCCGCACGGTCCAGCGCTGTGTCCTTGACCCCAGGGACCGATAGGGTTTGCCGGCGGCGGCGCTCACGTCCTTGGCGGCGCGCGCGAACGCATCGGCGGTTTCCGGCCGTTTCCTCGCGTGTCCTGGCGTTTCCTCCCATCGCCCCCGATCGCCCTTAAAAACGCGATCAACCGACTTGTCGCCGCGTTCTTTGGCGAACCGGCTGCGGCGGATGTCGGCGTGCAGTTCAAGGGCGCGCAGGCGCGCCTGCCAATCGGGAGCAAAGGCGAAAACGCCACGTTTGACCTCCTCCGCCAGCCCTAGGCGCGAGAGTTCGACGAGGCGCGCCTTCATCGACGCGGCAAACCCTGGATCCGCCGCGCCCCTGCCGAGCGCGGCCATCGGCACCCTACCGGCAGGGTCCAGTCGCTCGGCGATCGCTTTGTCGAACTTGGTCAAACGAGGTGCGCGCACCTCGCGGTCCTGCGCCCGGCGCTCATCGTCGGGCGTGCGCGGCCCGAGCCGTTCGGTCGCCACGTCGCGGGCGATCTCGCGGAACCTGTGCTTGATGCAAGTGTCCGGCAGGTTGAGGGGGCCGCCCTCGGCGTCGCGCCCCCGAAGCACAAGGTGTGTGTGTGGATTGTCCGTGTCCCAGTGGTTGACCGCCACCCACTGCAAAGGTCGGCCCAGCTCCGCTTGCGCCCGGTTCATCACCTCCCGCGTGTATCCGGTCAGGTCGGTGATGGCCTGGCCGTTCTCAGGGGAGAGGATGACGCGGAAGTGGCGACCGTCTTCGCGTCCCCAATCGCGCAATCGTTCGCGCCCGTCCACGCTTGTCTGGGCAGCGTCGTAGAAGCCGTGCCGGCCCTCACGCGTCAAATAGTCGGCGTGCGGCTCAAGCTCTCCATCGCGCCGCGCGCCCTCGCGCGCGATATAGGCGCCATGCGCGGCCAAAGCCGCCGCGCCGCCGCCGCCATGTTTGAAGTAATGCACCTTGACGATCACCCGCTGGCGCGGATCTTTGGCATAATCGGCCGGCATCGTTTTTGGCGCGCCTGATCGTACCCCGCCGCCCGGCATGCGCCGAATGCGGGCGTCAAGCCGGGCGCCCATCGGTGAAGGGGTCGCCGATCTGGCGCTGCGCAACCGGATCGACAGTTCGTCTTCATCCTTGGCGTCGCCATCGCGCAAACTGCGGTTGAAACTGCGCGCCGTCATGGCTGTACCTCGCGCCACTGTGCGGGGTGCGCAAGCGCACCTCATTGGCAATGTGGAAATCCTAGCCGCACCCCGCGCCAACGCCATGGCGCACAACGACAAAACGAACGCCGCACCCTTTGTTATCTTGCCCTTCGTTCTTTTGTCATTGGGCGTTGGCTTGGCATGCACCGTGTCGTTTGGTTTGCGGCATAAGCGCTTGGCGCAAGCCTTGGCAAAAGCATCCCAGGCGTGGCGACGGACTATTGATCGGCCGGCGATGAACGAAGCTCACGCCGATGCTGCGGGTTGAAACCAGCGGACAATGGGCTCTCGCCCCGCGATGCTCGCCTCACGTCAGCGCGCTCTGCGCCGACGGGGAGCAGCCTTCATGTCTCACCCCTTGATCAATGGCCTTGGGATGGGCTTTGCCATCTTCACGCTGGGGTGCGGCCTCGGCACGCAAGCAGCGGCTCACATCTTCTTCTACCAAACAGCGCTCGGCGATCCCCTGCTGACGATCAGCGACGTCCCGATCTATTGGCCCTTTGAGCAGTTCGAGTGGCGGGCCAGGGCCCCCGAGACGATGCAGCATCTGTTCCGCTGGCCGATGATCTGCGCCTTTGGTGGGGCGGTGATCGGCGCGGCGACCTTCGTCCGCGTTATGATTGTCTCAGACCCCAAAGGCGCCAGCGCCTATGCCGCCCCAATCCGGAACTGGTTCAGCGACCAAACCGAATGGACCGACATCGCGCTCGCCGGTTCCGCCAGCCTGGCGACGATGCTGCTGGTCTGGTCGCTCGCCTGCTGGATCGTTGCAGGCCATTTCGACTTTGCCGAGCGCCTTGGCGAACCGCTGATCGCCTTCGGCCCGATCCGGCTCTATTGGCCCCTCGACGTCTTCGCGTGGAAGACCGCCTTGGAGGAGAGCCATCCCTCGATCTTCGCCTTCGCCGATATCGTGATCTATGGCGGCGTTGGGGCCGGTGTGCTGGTCGCCTGGAAGATCGCCACCGGCGCGCCGCTTTTCAGCGAGTCGCCCCGCGGACGCCATATCGTCGATGGCGGATGGGCCAGCGTCGGCGATGCAAAGAACGCCGGGCTGCTCGGGCGCCCGCGGGGCATGGTGCTCGGCTTATGGCGCGGGGTCTTCAGCGCGCGCGCCGTCACATATGACGGCCCCGGCCACGCGCTCATTGTCGGCGCCACGCGCACTGGCAAGGGGCGTGGTGTCGTCGTCCCGACCATGCTGGCCTGGGAAGGCTCCATCGTCGCCCTCGACCCCAAGGGGGAACTGGCCGATGGCGACGCGCGCCTTGGCTTTCCAGGGACGGCGGGGTTTCGGAAGACTGTCTCACACATTGTCCGTTTCGCCCCCACCCGATTGGACAGCGCAAAGTTCAATCCCTTGCTCGAGGTACGCCGCGGCGACAATGAAGTGCGCGATGTGCAAAACATCGTCGACATTCTGACCGCGCCAACGCGCGAAACCAATGAGGCTCCGTTCTGGCGCACGGCGGCCTCCAGTCTTCTGGTCGGGGTGATCCTCGATGTGCTCCACACCGCGCCGGAGGTGCGGCAGAACTTCGCGGAGGTGCG
This sequence comes from Alphaproteobacteria bacterium, assembly GCA_018971945.1. Lineage (GTDB taxonomy): Bacteria > Pseudomonadota > Alphaproteobacteria > Caulobacterales > Aquidulcibacteraceae > REEB509. Next base: position 5,069 of record JAGWZH010000020.1, read on the forward strand.
CGCGCGGCTATCGCGGATGGAGGAAACCGCCGAAGCGATGCGCGGCGGTTGGCAAAGCCGCGATGGCCGGATCACGACACTGGTGACGCCGCTCCAGATCGCCCAGGAGGTCGCCAATTCTTACCTGGCGATGGAAGAGCGCACGCAATCCAACGTGCGCGCCACCGCGGAGTCGTACCTCGCGATCTTCGCCGACAGGCTGGTCGCTGAAAACACCGCGACCTCCACATTCCGAATCGCTGATCTCGTCGGCTTGGATCATCCTGTTACGGTCTATCTCCAACCCCCGCCTTCCGACATGGACCGCCTGATGCCGCTGATGCGATTGATCATCGGCCAGGTCGTCCGAGGGCTGACGGAGGACAAGGTTGCGGACTCGCTCGGTCGGCTGCGCCGCCATCGCACCTTGCTGCTGCTCGATGAATTTCCCCTGCTCGGCGCGCTGCCTGGCTTTGATCGCGCCATGGGTCTGATGGCGGGCTATGACATCCAGGCCATGCTGGTATGCCAGTCGATCAACTCGATCCGCGGCGTCTATGGTCGCGACAATGTCATCGTCGACAATTGCGATGTCATCACATCGTTCGGCGTCAATGATCCGGCCACCGCTGAAGTGATCTGCAAGCTCGGTGGCGATGTCATCGAGATGATCCCGCAAACCACGCGCCATCACAGTGGTGGCTTTGGTACACAGCAGAGAAGCTCCCACACCTGGCGCGATCAGCGCCGGCCCTTGATGCAGACTGGCGACCCGCTGCGCCTGCCGCCCGATCAGATGCTGATCTTCAAAGGCGGCTGCAAACCGATCCGCGCACGCAAACTGCAGGTCGACCGGTTCGCATTGTTCGCCCAGCGCTTGGTCGCAGAAGCGGTGCCCACTGAAACGCTCAGCGAGGACCATGATTGGACGCCCGCTGGCGCAAGACCACGGTCGAGCGGGGAGGGCCCTGATGATGGCGGCCAAGACAGGCCGATGCGCAACATCACCCCCAAGCTCGCCCTTCTGCCGCCGCCCGACAAACCACCGCCAAGCCGTCGCCGTCCGACCAATGGCCCGGGCCGCAGCAAAGGAGTCTGATCATGCCCGCCAAAGGCGTCACCGTTTACCTCCCCGCCGATCTCGAAGCCGAATTGTTGAAAGCGGCGAGGACCAAGCATTTGTCCGCCTCCGGAATCATCACTGTCGCGGTCAAACAGCATTTCAAAACAAGCCCCGACGGCGTTCCCGAAGGCGCTACGCGCCAGCTAGCGCGCGTCGAGGCGCGAATGGACAAGCTGATGCGTGACAACGCTACGCTGAAAGAGGCGCTGCTCTTGTTCGTGCGGATCTGGCTCGAATACACCCCGCCGCTCGCGCCCGATGAAGAAGACGACGCAGCGGCCCTGGCGGAACAGCGGTTTGAACGCTTCCTCGACCTCGTGCGGAACGGCGGGCCGGAGGCTGACGCGTAATGAAGTTCGTCGCCGAAAGGCGGAGAGCTTCGCAACCTAGTGCCGTACGCGATGTCGAGCTTGGTTTCCGGTCAGAAGTAGGCAGAGAATGCTCGGATTCGGGCAAAAGCGGGTGTCGCGGGTTCGGTCGACGCCTGAGATAACGGACCTCAACGAAGGCCTATTCATCTCCGGGCGGCATGGGGATACCGAGGGCCGCCGTCGGTTGACCCGCCGGCGGGCAAACGCCCATCAACGGGGAGTTCCAGCGCAATCTCGAAGCTTTTCATGCTTGAACGGGACGGGGAGAATATCGCCATCGACGACAGTCGACCAACCGACGGGAGTGCGGACCCAATCTCGACATTCGCGCTTTCGGTCGATCCGGCCGGAAATCGCCGAAAGCAGTCACTTCGATGTGGTCTGGTCCCTCCGGTGCCCGTTGCCCGGAACAGCAATCGGGGCGCAGGCGGCCAAAACAACAAAACCTCCAGCCACGATGGACAAGAGATCGCTGGGCCTCAGTGCTTCAGATAGAAAGCCAAGGCCGAGCATCGCTACTGGCGCGCCCGCAAAAATCAACGCGCCGGAGATGGCCTGGATATCTGCGCGGAGATGTTTGGGCGGGCGCTGCTGCAGGGCTGTGGCCAGAGGCGGAGAGACGAAGCCAACGCAGGCTCCGTACAGCAGGCCGCCGATCGCCAGGTTGAATACAGATGTGCTAGCGACAAGAAACGTCGTCGCAATGGCAAGGCACAGAAACACGATGGGCAACAACCAGCGAAACGCTATGGTGTCCTTGAAGATTCCAGCTCCCAGTGCGCCGAAAAGTCCGCCGACCCCGAACATCGCCAGAAACATGGCCAAGCCTTGGGCTCCATCTGCACGATGTCCCAACGCCAGCGGAAGGATTACCAGCTGAATTGACGCGAGCAAGCTGACCGCGAGGCTCAACAGCACGACCAGGGCACACACGAGACGATCGCGAGACAGCCAATCGACGATCGTTCTCAGTCTGGTCGCTCTCGCTGTCTGCAGCGTTCGGAAAGGCGGCAATGCTGCAGTCAATATCGTGGCTCCCAACAGTGACAGTCCGGCGACCGCCGCGACGCCGGCCGCTGTTCCTGCGACCGCCATGATGGCTACCCCTACTGCTGGCGCCATCAACGCCGCGAGATGCTCAAGGCTTTCGTTGACGGCGTTAAGTGATAGGAGCCGAACACGCGCCAGACGTGCGACGGTGGGAAAGTTTGTCTCGACGGCGATCGTCGCCGGACCGTCCAGAATTGCTCCAAGCGCTGCGACGGCCGCGATGGGAAGTGGATCGGCGTGGCCGGCTGCAAAAAGAAAAGCAATAACGCAAGCAGACAGCGCACTGACCCACGCGCCTGACAGTGCGACACCCCGCACGCCCCAGCGGGCAACGATCCGGCCGGCGAAGAGCGTGCCGACTACGAGGGCCCCCACGCTGGCCGCCATCACGAACCCTGCGGCAAGGCCGCTGTCTGTTTGTTGCTGAATCGCCCACCCGTAGACGATTGCCGCCATCTGATTGGCGCATCTTGCAAAGCTGCTCTGGATCATCAGTCCCACGATTGGCCACCGCGCACGGACGAGTTTCATCGCGGGACCTGTCCCACCGCGAGGAGGCGGGTGAGCGCCTGCTTCAGGGATTCAAGTCTTTCGCCAAGATCGGATGCTTCATGTAGCGTGGCGCGCCATAACATCCCGTCGATCAAAGCCAGGACGCATACCGCCGCTTCATGCGCGCTTAGAGCTCGGGCGAGTTCGGCCCTAGCCTGTGCCTCCGCAATGGCCGCAGCCAGGCAATCCCTCGCCTCATCGTCCGCCGAGCGTGCCCGCACCCGCAATTCAGGGCGGCGCAAAACTTCGGCGGAGACTTCCGCGTGAAGGATCAGATCCCGTTCAGTTATGGAACCAGCGAGAGCGTCCAGCGCCATAAACAACGCCTGCATAAAGTCAGGCGCGTCCGTTATCCGGCTCAGGATTAGCTGCGTCGCCGCTCTCTCTCCCTCGACAATCCCGGCGATGATTTCGGCCTTCGATCGGAAGTAATGGTACACCGTGCCCGGACTCATCCCCGCAGCGCTGCAAATGTCTTTCATGCTCGTGGAATGGAAACCGTTGCGGACGAAACAGTCCCCGGCGGCGGAGAGGATAGTGGCGCTGCGGGTTTTGTTGAGGTCGTCGTCCCGAGTTCGCATGGCCAGCAGAATACCCATTCATCGAATGACCATTCGACGAATAAGCGTTCGATCCACACGTGTCAATGACCCGCCCCAGGATTTTGAGGCCGGGAACGACTTGCAAGCGGGCACGGCTTCGACTGTCGCAAATAGGCCAACGATTGCCCGATGAGCCAGCGAAACCGGTGAGTCCTGCCCCCACTTCACCGCCCGCCACCTAATTGCGGCCGGGCGCCAACACACGACATCGGGGCTTGGTGTTCGTCTGCCTCGCTGGCACATCGCCGGCGCTCCTAACTTCCCCCGTTGAACGCCGCATCAACCTTGTTGAGCAACGCGAGGCCTGCCTCGGCGTCGCCGCGGGCGGCCCGGGCGCGGAAGCGCACTTCGGTGTCGAATTCGGCGACGGCCCGGGTCGCGAGTTCCTCGATCAGCTTGTTCATGCTGACGCCGCGATGGGCGGCCAGCGCCTTCAGTCGCTCGTGCTGATCATCGGGCAGTCGGATCGTGAGAACGCTCATGAAGTTTGCCTCCATTTCAAAAAGTCGCCCGGCGTGAGGATGCGCACGCTGGGAAACAACAGTTCGGCGCGGCCGAAATCGCGCACATTAGCGGTGATGATGGCCTCCGCGCCCGCAGCCACCGCCAGTTCCAAGACATGATTGTCGGCCTCATCCGGCAAATTCGGCCGCCACAAAAAGTGGATGCGCACCCAATCGCTGACGCTCAGCAGGGCCTCGAACAAAGTGGCGCGCTCGCCTTCATGCAAAGGGCATTGGCCCCACATCTGACCGCGAGCGAGCAGGCCCTCGTATTCGGCGAACAACGCGTTGCCAAACACCGGCTGGACATCGCCCTTCAACGCCAAGCGCAGCACGGCCCGCGCCCCGCCATCGGCGCTCAGCAGCGCGGACACGAAAACATTTGTGTCGATGACGACGCGAACCATACATCACTTTGATAGCATATACGCTATCAATCGGCAAGGCTCAGATGTCGACGTTTTCCGCAATCTCCAGGGCGTCGTCGACGTCGATGCCAAGATAGCGCACCGTCGAATCCATCTTCGTATGGCCAAGCGGGCATGCGCCATAAAGCTGCACTTTCTACGTCATTGAAAATCAAACAATGTTTGACTGGCGTCCACTGATTGCGGAGCTTTGCCGCTGTAGACTTCGCCAAACGCTGCGACGTCGTCGGCCTTCAAGACCCACGGAGCGCCGCGACAGACCTGTCTCGCGGGCAATCGGCCCTGAGAAATCATTCGGTGCACCGTCATCGGCGCGCATTTGAGGCGGCTTGCGGCCTCAAGGAGGGTGATTTCGCCGCGTTCGGCCAGTTCGCCATCGCGGAAGGGCGCGATTTTGTGGTGATTGCGGAAAGCGCGCACGCGAGGCTCGCTCCAGCTGTTGCCATGACCCGTGGAAATGCCGCAGCGATTGAGCAAACGCGCGATCTGTTTGTCTGGGATCACGCGCGACAGCTGTTCAATCTGCGCTGGCAGATCGACATCGTCCTTCCAGCGATAATGTCCTGACGCCGTGACCCGCGCGCTGTGCGTTAGGGCCGTGTGTGCGCCACCCTGCCAATGGATAACGAAGCCGATTTGGCCGCCGTCGCGATGCACAATGATCTCGTGGATCGCCGCCCGCAGAATGCGCTTTTTTACCGACGCGCTCGCGGCCGGATGTTCCCATGCCAAAGCGACATCCTGGCCGAGCCGCGCAAGCGCCTCTTGTTCGCCAGGCCCCAGCGGTGGCGGGGTTCGCGCACGCAGCGCACTGAGTTCATCTTCAATCTTCAGCTTCGCCTCAAGCGCATTATTCCAGCGCCGCTCCAGTTCACCGGCGACAAGGCGATTGGCGGGATCAACGGCATCATATTGGCGACGCGCATGGGCGACATCAAAGGCGGCTTTCTGCAGCGCCAAATCGAGTTGGCGCTGGGCTGCCGAGCTTTCTTCCATCAGAGCGCTCGTGGCTTCTGCGGCCGCCGCCACAGCCAAAGGCTTCAAGACCCGCAAGACTTCAGCTGATATCGCGCGATCGGCGCCCCAGCCCGCGATTGAGATGCACCGCGGCCCGCCGTGGTTGGTGCGTGCGCCATAGCATTGATAGCGGCCATTTTCCCGGCTGTAGAAGACGTGCAGCTTTCTCCCGCAATGCATGCAGCGCAGAAGGCCAGCCAAAAGGAGATCGCCACGTCGCACTGCGCCTTTGACGGCGTCAGCGCTCATCTTGCTGGCGTTGTCAGCGATCACGCGCTGATTCCTTTCGAACTCATCCCAGCTGATGTAGCCCTCGTGCCGATCTTTGAGAAGGACGCCCCAGTCTTCCGGCGCCCGGCGCATGCCGCGGCGCACTTTCTTACGTCCATCCGCCACTGTGATTTCGCTACCGGTGCGTCCAAACGCATAGGCGCCAGCATAGATTGGATTGGTGAGAATGTTGTGGACGGTGTTGTAAGCAGGCGTTCGCCAGATGATCCCCTGTGCTTCCCGGTTTCGCGACTTCACCGGCAACTTGATGCCTTCCTCATTGAGCCAGATCAGCACTTGGCGCGCGCTTCGAAACGCGTCGAACTTGGAAAAGACAAGCGCCAACGCCTCTTGCACCCGTTGATCCGGATCCTTCTCGATCCGGTCCTTGTCAACTTTGACGTAGCCGGAGGCAACACGCAGGAAGAGTTCGCCGCGGCGGGCTTTCTGCATCAACGCTTCGTGCGAGCGCTGCCGAAACATGGAGAGTTCCAACTCGCTCATCGTCCCTTTCATGCCAAGAAGGAGCCGGTCATTTGCCAGACGCGGATCATAGACCCCGTCCTCATCGATAATGATCGCTCCAACAAGGCCGCAGAATTCTATAAGCGTATGCCAGTCGCGACCATTGCGGGCCAAGCGCGACGCTTCAATGGCAAAGACCGCGCCGACTTGACCTTCGCAGATAGCGGCTAACAAACGCTCGAATCCAGGCCGGCTCGCGCCGCCGCCGGAACGCCCAAGGTCGTCGTCAATCACGTCAATTGCTGTCCAGCCCAATGCGCGCGCGCGATCAACAAGACCATATTGGCGTCGCTGGCTTTCAGTGTTGTGGATCAGCTGGTCAGCGGTCGATTGGCGAATGTAGACGCAGGCGCGCCGCGCAAGATGCTCACTCAGAATCTTGCTCATTAGCTGCCTCCCGGGTCTTCATCGCGCTTCCGATTTGTTCGAACATCGCCTGCAGCAGCCGTCGCAAATCGGCTTCGACTTGAGGCGTCAGGTCCGGCGCGGGCAGATCGACGTCGAACAGGTTTGGCGCATTGCGCTTTGGGGCTGGCCTCATTCGCAGGCTCCTGCGGCCCAGAATCGGACCGCATCAAGCCTAGAAGCAGGTCGATCTCTGCGCGCAGGATGCGCAAGGCCAAAATCGGGAATGTCGCCTGCGCGACGACAGCAAATCGATCGGCCGCCTCGTCAAACATCCAGGCGGGCAAACGCGCGCAGGTCCCGTCGGGCTGGCGAATAACGAAAATCTCAAGATTTCGGCAATAAAGACGCTCCACGATCTCCACCGTTTCGCCGCATCGCGGATGAAACGGATAAAAGATCTGCGCTTCGTTCTTCGCGCCGCCCTGATTGCGGGCGGTATGTCGTTGTTCTGAGCAAAAGTTGGACGGCCCGAAGGTTCCCCGTCTTGCGGTAGATCAACGCGGCTTTCGTCCGCCGCATCGAGTGCGTGCCATACTCGTTTACTGGCAGGCCGACGCCGACGATCCATTCGCCAACAAGCCGCGCGTATTGGCGGGTGGTCAGATGATTGTCGCGGCCATTGCGGCTTGGAAAGAGCCAATCATGCTGGTCGAGTTCGGCCTTGGCCACCCACGCCTTGATTGCTTCGCGGGACTGCTCGGTGATTTCGAACTGTACCTTCGCGCCGGTCTTCTGCTGAATGACGGATGTCCGTGTTCGGATCACCCCGCCTTGCATGACGTCCGTCATTCGTAACTTCACCAGATCACAGCCGCGCAGCTTGCTGTCGATGGCGAGGTTGAACAAGGCAAGATCGCGCAGCTTATTGGCGATGTGCAGTCGCACCCGGATCGCCCAAACTTCGCGCGGCTTAAGCGCGCGTTTCTGGCCAAGGATTTTGCCTTTGTTCCACCCTCTGAACGGCAGCGCGACGGCGGCGGCGAGCGCCGTTGCTGATGCTACCCCCGTTTCGAAGGGCAAGTCCGGCTGGATGTCTAGGTCGTGATCCATTGTCATGGCGTTTCTCCCGGCGGCGTTCTGCCACCGGAGAGATTGGGCGCGGAGATGACGGCGGAATTGCAGGAAGCCAGAGACGCCAACGGTGAGGTGATCGCCAGCAACGACATTGGCGACAACGGTCATACGACGCTCGATAAGTGCCGCGCTCGTTTTGCCGCACTTGACCGGTCTGAAACTTTGTAACAGGAGGCGGGGCAGGAATGTCCAGCTTCACCCGCCTCCGGACAGGGCCGTTTCGGCTGCTGATGGCTTTGGCTTTGATCGCAATCGCGATCAGGGCTGCCGTGCCTGTGGGCTTCATGCTGTCGACCGGTCCCGATCGCTGGATTGTCGTGACGATGTGCTCGGGCGCCGGCCCAATGCAGATGGCGCTCAATCTGGAGACGGGCGAGCATCGCGAAGGCGAGGCGCCATCGCATGATGATCAGGGCAAGGCCGTGCAGCACGCGCCGTGCGTGTTTGCCGCTGCTGCGACCCCTGCGCCGCCAACGTCAGTCGCCATCCTCGCGCCGCCGATCCAGGTGTTCGCCGAAGCCACTCTGACGTTTCCTGAAAGCGTTTCCGTTGGTCGCGGGCTTGCGGCCCCGCCGCCCTGGGCCACTGGTCCGCCGATCCATCTCTGAACCCTATATCGCCGGCGCGGGCATCCAGCCTCGCGCCTGACGTCGTTGTCGTGCGCGCAGCATGAGCACAAGCGCGCCGTGTTCAGAGAGTTTCCATGTCATCCTCATCATTTGCCCGACGCGTCGCCGCGTCGGCTTCATTGGCGGTTCTGTCCGCCACCCTTGCGCCTTCCATAGCTCTTGCCGAAACGGTGGACGCCGAAGACCGCCGGCCGGAAGCTGAGATCGTCGTCGTCGGACAACGCCCGAACCCCGAAGCTGAGGCCGCAACACAAGCCGCCCGCGAACGGCCGGGCAATGTGTCCGTCGTTGCAGCGGAAGAGTTTGAAGATCGCTACGCCGTCACGTTCCGGGATACGCTGCAACTCACGCCAGGCGTCATTGCACAGCCCCGCTTCGGCGAAGAGGTGCGGCTTTCGATCCGCGGATCGGGCCTTGCCAACAACGCGCATTTGCGGGGCGCTGAACTCTTGTTCGACGGCGTGCCGATTAATGGCGCAGATGGCTTTGGCGACTTCCAGGAGCTTGATCCTACCTTCGCCAACTTCATCACAGTCAATCGCGGCGCGAACGCCTTCGCGAGCGGATCGGCGACTTTGGGCGGCGCCATTGAACTCACCGGCATCACGGGCCGAAGCGTCGACGAAGCCGGATTCTTGCGCTTGGATGTAGGGGCCTTCGGTACGGAACGGGTCAACGCGCGCGCCGCTTATGCGGATGATCGCTACGATCTGATCGTCGCCGCCACCGGCCAACGCCAGGACGGCTTCCGCCAGAACGCGGAGCAAAGCAACGGCCGGCTTTATTCCCAGGCTGGCATCCGCTGGAACGATGCAGTGGAAACGCGCTTCGGGATCTTGGCCAATGACGTCAATCAACGTATCCCCGGCGCGCTGACGATTGCACAAGCAACAACGACACCCGAACTCGCCAACACGGGCAATTTCAACTTCGCCTTTGCCCGCGACATCAATTCTTGGCGCGGCTGGACACGTACAACGATCGACGCTGGGGCATTTGGCGACTTCACACTTGGCGCTGCGTACACGGATCGTCAGTTGTATCACCCGATCAGCGTGGTGATCGATCAACGCGTCTCCGATGGCCTGCTATTCGCACGCTGGGATGGCGAGACGGACGCGCTTGGCGTGCCGCTCGCCTGGACTGCGGGCGTGCGCTGGCGGGATGCGCGCACGGCCGCGCGCACTTATGCTGCGACGCCGAACCGTCAAGCCGCCCGCGGCGCCTTGACGGCGCATTCCATTCAGTATGCTGGTGGGCTCGATGCGTTTGCGGAACTGCGCCTGGAACCGACCGAGAGGCTGACGCTGCTCGCCGGTCTCAACAGCATCGACACAGATCGCGAGGTGTTGAACCTGCGCAATCCGGCGGCGAGCGACAGCGAGGCTTTCAACCAGATCAGCCCCAAACTCGGCGTGCTGTGGGAAGCGTCGTCCGCACTGCAGATTTTCGCCAACGTGTCGGGCGTATACGAGCCGCCGTCGTTCGGGCAACTCACGCAGGGCGGTTTTGTTACCTTCGTGCCGATCAAGGCGCAGGAGGGAACGAGTTACGAAATCGGTGTGCGCGGCGATCTTGGGCGCGTGCGCTATGAGCTGACCTACTATGACGCGCGCCTAAACAACGAATTCATTTCCTTCCAAGTGAGCCCGCTCATCCCAGCCGCCACGTTCAATGCACCGAACACGATCCATCGCGGTATTGAAGCAGGCCTGGGGGCGACGCTCGCGGAAGACCTTTTCGGCGGCGCGCTTAACGCCCGCGCGGCCTGGACATGGAACGATTTCACTTTCGATGGCGATCCTGTCTATGGCGACAATTGGTTGGCGGGCGTGCCGGAAAGAACGCTGGTTGCGGAGTTGTCCTGGAGCGATGGGCGCTTGCGCATCACACCGTCCGTGTTCGTTCAGTCCGACACCGTGGTCGACTTCCGCAACACGCTGCGCGCGCCCGGCTACACGCTGTTCAACATCAGCGGATCTTATGCCGTGACGGACAGTGTGTCTGTATTTCTTGAAGGCCGAAATCTGACCGATGAGAAGTACGTGTCGATGGTGTCTTCCATCGCAAATGCGCAGGCGCCCGGCGTGAACCTTTCCATCGCTACGCCCGGCGATGGCGCGGCGGTGTTTGGTGGGCTGCGGCTGCGGTTTGGAGCGCGGTCATGAGCGCGCGCACAATCCACCGCAAGTTGGCGTGGGTTGCAGGTCTGGTGGCGGTCCTTTGGTCTGCCACCGGATTCCTGCATCCGGTCATGAGCTGGACGGCCCCGCGCCCGGCCGTGCAGGCGCCGCCCGTGCAAGCGGTGACGCTGGACGGCTTAATGCCGCCCGCAACGGCTCTCGCTGCGGCGGGCGTGACTGAAACAACTCTCGTGCGATTGGTGATGGTCGACGGCAAGCCGTACTGGTTTGCCGCGCGCGAAAACACGCAACGCACAGTGCTTGACGCAAAGACGGGCACCGCGGTGACTGGCGTGGAAGAGCGCCACGCCATCGGGCTCGCCCGCCATTATGCTGGGCTGCCCGATGCAGAAGTTGAGACCACGCGGCTGATCACTGCGTTCAGCACCGACTATCCAAGCGTGAACCGCCTTCTGCCGGTTTGGGAAGTCCGTGTCGCAACGCCCGATGGCCTGACGCTCTATGTCGATACAGGGCTTGATCGTCTCGCTGCGGTGACGAACGATCAGCGGCGCGTGCTGCTCAGCATTTTTCAAAACGTCCACACGCTGAAATTCTTGGAGCCGATCGAGCCGTTGCGATTGGCGGCGATTTTTGCGTTGATTGGCACTGTGATCGCGACGACCGTGTTCGGCGCGACGATGCTGTGGCGATCGCGCGGGCGCGGCTTGCGTAGGGTTCACACACTGGCGGCCTGGGCGGCTTTACCGCTGGTGGCGATGTTCACGCTGTCAGGCACGCTGCATCTTTTCGTTACCTCGAGTCTTTGGGCTGAGCCCGCACCGCGCGCTTCGCCGTTTGCGGTTTCGCAACTGCCGCCCATCCCTGGCGCCGAACCGGGCATCACCGTGAATGAGTTGACCGCGGCGGGTGGCCCACTTTGGCGGCTGCAAGTCGAAGAGACGGGATACTATTTCGGCGCAAATGCCCCAGATACGGACGAAGACCGCGCCCGGGCGCTGGGCGGCGCGCCGGCAGAAGCATCCGTGTCAAGGGTTACCCGCTTCGGCGATGGCTATGGCTTCATCAACAAGCGCCTGCCGGTGTGGCGCGTCGATACGCAGAGTAGCGCGGTTTTCGTGGACGTCCGGGAAGGCCTAATCGCAGCCCGCCCAAACGAGACCTTGATGACACGCCTGGAGGGTTGGACGTTCGACAATCTGCACAAGTGGGAATTCCTCAACCCGCTTGGGCGACGCAACCGCGATTACGCCACCATGGCCGCTACCGCGATTGTCATCCTTGTGGCGATGCTTGGTTTTGTGCTGACGGCGCGTCGCAAACGGCAAAGCTGAACATGCATCCACAGGCCTCGTCGTTGCCGGAAAACGAATGTTTGATTTCCATGCAATGGTTGAACCGGAGAGAAGTGCCCCAACTGCGAAATTGGCGCTACGGGCGAAATGTCGGAAAGCGGCGGTCAGCGGAAATCCGACGTCTGAAGACGAGAAGGGAAGGGAAGGGAAGGGCTAACGACCGCTGTTGGGATCACGCTGCCGCGCTGGGCGCTTGGGTGCGTTGTTGTCCGATTAATTCGGCAGCGAACCAGGATAGAGGCCTTTCGTAAGGCGCGGCGCGAGTTCGGCAAGGAACGCCAGATCGTAAGGCGCGTGTGAACTCAATGATCTAATAAGCCCGACCTCCACAAGCGGCTGAGCGATACAGCACGCTTGGCGCTCCTCGGCGCCAACCAAGCGAGGCAAGTCTTTGCGCTCTAATGCGCCGTTGAGGGCGGGCCACGGCTTGTTGCTAGCTTTCCCCGGACGTCGCGCTGCACCACGACATTTGCGCTTCCGTCAGCCTGGCTGCGGGTCGAGAAACATGAAGCGCGTGTTATGTTATCAGATTGCGTTTCTTTTAACGCGACGGGGCGCTCATGTGTGAAAGTTCGCGGTTTCCGAACATGAGGGGGAACGGGCTCCCCTCCGCAACCTCAAGTTAGCCGAAAATCGACAGACAGGGGGCGGAGTTCACCTGTCGTTACAGGGTCACCGATGTTTGATCGGCTAATCGCAGTTTGTCAGCCGCCAGGTGTCTATAAGGTGTCTAGCGCTGTCGGAGCCGAAGAGTGAAAATCGCCAACCCCTTGGGGCCCTTGGTGGTGGCGGGTGGAATTGAACCACCGACCTTGGGGTTATGAATCCCACGCTCTAACCAACTGAGCTACGCCACCATTACCTCGTCAAGAGACAAGGGGCGTCTTCTAGCCACGCTGGCCAACGGGCGCAAGCACCTGCTGCGTCCATGCCCTCTGCGCCCACCCTACCCGAAATCACTCAGCCGCGGGACGCCGCGCAGGCTCGACCACCACCATGGGCTCTTCCAAGCCTTCAAGGCTCGCATCCCCTGCGCTGGCCCGCACTGGCGGCGCCGCCGGCAGCGCAAGGACAGAGCCGGCGCCCGCCGATAGCCCGCCCCGCTCGAGGCGGGGATGAATGAGCTGCCCACTGTCGCCGTAGACATAAACAAGGCGCGCCCAATCCCCATCGTCGTAGAGGAAGGCAGGACCTTCCGGGTCGAGGTCCGACCAGTCCGCCTCTCTTGGCGCGCCGGCAGCTTTCGTCATCCAGCCTCGCGCGCCAGCTTCATCGCCCTTGCCTCGGCAAACCGCAGCGAACAGCGCGCAAATCCGCGCTGAGGCGTTCTCCCGGTAAGCATCCTCCAGAGCCGCCCAAGCTCTGTCCCACTCCTGGCGTACGATCGCCACTTCCGCCGCGACGATGCGGCTTTCTCTATGGTCCCGGCGCCGTTCGATGAGGCCCATCATCCGAACAGCCCTCGCCCCTTCGCTCTCATCGGGCGCCAAATCGCGATAAGCATGCGCCAGAGCCGGGTGGGGCGCATGCTCCCATGCCTCTTCGAGCACTGCCGACGCACGCTCGGTTTTGCCCTGCGCCGCGAGCAGCCGCGCGGCTAGAGAGGCCGCCGGAGCGAAACCTGGCGCAAGCCGAAACGCTTTTTGGGCCATGTCCGCAGCCTTTTCGCCCCGACGCTCCAACTCCGCCTTCGCCGCCGCCGCTGTGAGCAATACCGCCCGTCGCCGCTTGGCGGGCTTGTCTTCGATGAGCCGTCGCTTCTCGCCTTCATCAAGAGCGTCGATGGCGTCTTCCCACTCGCCTGCTTGAACTTTGAGCTCGAACAAGCTCTGAAACGGCCACATCGCCGTCTTTGACACGCGCAGAGCCGCCTCCGCATGGGCCATCGCTGCAGTTCGGTCCCCGCGCTTCAGCGCCGCGGCGAGCAACCCTTTGCGCCCTAGGATCTCGGTGTCTTCGTGGCTGAGCATTCCCGAATAGGCCCGCTCTGCAGCCGCATAATCGCCAGACACCTCCGCCGCCCGCGCTTGCAAAAGATTAGCAAGCCGCGGCTCCTCGATCATTTCCGCAGCCTTCTCAGCCTGCTTGCGCGCCTCATCGAATTCGCCGCTCTCCGCAGCGATCAAGCCGAGCGCGAGAGCCTCCTGGCCGCGCCGCCGGCGCGCCCTTTCAGACGCACGGCCCATGCGGCCTGGAGCATCCATCAGGAACATCAAGAGCCGCAGAAGCGGAAGCGAAATAGCGACAAGCGTGATCACGGCCAACAGAGCAAAAAGCGCCGTCGTATCCACCCGCCAGCCGCCCCACACGACGGTGACCGTGCCGGCATCCCGCGAGGCTTCCCAGGCCGCCAGGGCCGCGATGACGCCAATGATCAATAAAAGGGCTAAGCGCAGCATCGGATCACCCCAGCTCCGCCAGTTGCGCCCGAATGGCCGCGATCCGGCTTTCTATCTCCAGCCGCCGACGCGCGTCCGCCAGCCATGGCGCTGCAGTCTGCGCCGAAGCGCCCCGCAATCGTTCCATTTGGCGTACCGCGCCGTCCAGGTCATCCTGCATCAGCCGTTGCTGAGCCTGCTCCATCACGCCCGCTGTGGTGTCCGTCTCTCCCACGCGCCTGACAGTAACCCATTGCGACGCTGTGGCCTGAACCCGACCCCAGAGGCCGGCTCCCGCCTGTGCTTGCAGGGACGCACGAATGATATCGAGCTCCATCGCCGCGAACCTTGCGCGCAGTTCCGAGCGGGTTGGCGCCCCTTGTTGGGCGAGAGGTGCGAGCGCCGATACGTTTTCGTCGTCCGGAAGGATCGCGGCGAGCACCGCGTGCGCATCCGAAAACCCTCCCGAGGCCTGCGCCGCTTCCGCCGCCGCCGCCACGGCGAACGAAGCCCGCGAAGCGAGCTCAGCCCGCTGCAATCGCTCCTGCAGGCCGGGCACTTCGGCCCGCAAGGCTTGAACCTCCCCCGTCAGAGTGGTGATCTGCTCGTTGCTTGGCAGGGCGTCGAGCCTGCTTTGCATCGCCGCCACCGCGCTCTGCACGCTGATGAGCTGGCCCCCGACTGCAGCCGCCTCGGTCCCAGCGGCGGCCGCGAGCGGCGCCCCCGCGAAGGTTTCGAGTTGATCAAGCCGGGCGTCGAGCGCCGCGTCGGCCGCTTGCGCTTCGGCCAATGGCGCAGCGGGGTCTGCAGGATCAGGAGCGATACGATCGAGCGCTGCGTCCAAGGAGGGAACCCGCGGCGCCACGGCGCCGCCAGCCGCTCCCGCCACCGCGGCGAAGGCCGCCAGAACCAGAGCCCCGCCGGTTGAGATCCCGCTCCGCCGCGCATTGGAGCGCCGGGCCGCGCCCCGGTCCGCAGGCTCGTAGTCCACATCGATCGGTTCGGCGCGTCCGCCGTCGCCCGCCTCCGTAGCGCTCATAGAAAGCCCCGCCGGTTTCTTGATCCACCAGGGCCCATTCTTGGCCCCGCCCAGCTTGTTTAGAGGCGAGGGCTGTTCGGCTCAACCCTTGGCCTCCGTTTGCGCGAAGGCAGTGGCGATTAGAGCCTCGTCAGTTGGCCGTTCCGCCACGGCGAAAGCCGCGAAAGGCGCGCCTTGCGCCGCAGCCTGGGCCGCCTCGCTGATGCAGATCGCCACCAAGTGTGGCGCCAGAGGCGCCATGAGCCGCGCCCCAGCCTCCGCCCCCCGCGCTGAGTGGAACAGCACCCCTTGCGACCGAGCTGCCGCCGCAAGCTGGTCCGGCTCGAGCCGCGCGATCGTTTTGGCTCGATAGGTAACGATCGCTTCCGCCTCAAAGCCAGCCGATCTCAGCGCCGCGGTCATGTCGAAGGCCACGTCTTCTCCACGCACATGCAGCACTGGCCCGTTCTTTGGGTCGAGGCTCTCCGCCATCAGAGCCGCAAGCGCTGGCCCGTCTCCCTGCGCGCTGGCGACGGCCGCATACCCTGCGGCCTTCGCCACTGCCGCCGTCGCATCCCCTACTGCAAAAACCCTTAGCGCTCGGTCCAACGACGCCGGCGCCGTGCGCACCCCGTGCGCGCTGGTGAAAATGAGGGCCTGGAGGCGCTCCGGGCTCGCTGTCGCGGCTCCAGTTTCCACGATCTGAAACAATGGCAGGACCACGGCCAGTCCGCCCCGAGCACGGATGCCTCCCGCAGTGACGCTGGCTCCAGGCTCTGCCCGGGTCACAATAAAGGACTTTTGGACCAAGCTTTATGTCCCTTCCAGGATCTGGTCCCCGCCCTCAGCCTTGACCTCCGCCCCAAACCGGCCGCCAAGCGCCGCCGCATCGTCGACGCCGGCGCCCGGTCCGAGTTGGCCCTCCCGCCGAAAACGGGCGCGCCCGTCTGGCCGCAACGCTTCTCCAACGAAGGTCAGCGAGCCGTCCGCGCTGCGCCGCGCCAAGGCGCCGATCGGCGTTCGGCAGGACCCGTCGAGCGCCGACAAGAAGGCCCGCTCCGCCGCAATCTCGATCCAGGCCCCAGCGTCTTGCACCAGCGCCAAAGCCTCCAGGGCCCATCGGTCCTCCGCCCGGACAGTCATCGCCAGCGCCCCCTGGCACGGCGCTGGAGGGCAGGCGAAGGGGTCCACAAGGGCCGTTGCGTGCCCCTCAAGTCCAAGCCGTTTCAGTCCCGCATAGGCAAGATATGTCGCATGGGCCTCCCCGAGAGCGAGCTTGGCGAGCCTTGTGTCGACATTGCCGCGCAAGGTCTGAACCCGTAGGTCCGGCCGAGCAAACAAAGTCTGCGCCTGTCGCCGCAAACTCGCCGTTCCCACCATGGCCTCCCTCGGGAGCTCCGCCACATTTTTCGCGACCGTGCTGATGAAGGCGTCCCGCGGATCTTCCCGCCCGGGAACGCAAGCGAAAACAATACCCTCGGGCAAGGACGTCGGCAGGTCTTTCAATGAGTGCACGGCTATGTCGATCCGGCCGTCGAGCAACGCCTCGTCTAGCTCTTTTGTAAAAAGGCCCTTGCCTCCGGCTTCCTGAAGCCTCCTGTCCTGCACCCGGTCGCCCGTCGTGACGATCCGTTCGAAGGGAAGCGCTGCGTCCAGGTCAAGAACCCCCAAGGCCGCCGCGAGCTGCCGTCGCACCCCGTTGGTCTGCGCCACCGACAAGGGCGACCCGCGGGCTCCGATGGTAAACAGCTTCATGCCCTGAGCCCCCCTTGTGCCATGTGGTCTTGGTGATTGACGAAACACGCCTTAGCTAGTGCCCGCCATGACGGCCTCGCAACCCCCTATACTGGTCTTAGGGATTGAGACCAGCTGCGACGAAACCGCCGCGGCCGTTATCCACTGGCGTGGAGACGCGGGCGTCGATATTTTAAGCGACGTGATCTGGGGCCAGGCTGAAGTCCACGCTCCCTTCAAGGGCGTTGTGCCCGAAATCGCGGCCCGCGCGCACGCCGAGGCCGTCGATCACGTGATCAAAGCGGCGATGCGGGCCGCGAACGCGTCTTACAAAGACTTGGATCTTGTCGCAGCGACGGCAGGCCCCGGCCTGATCGGCGGGGTGATGGTAGGCCTGTCCGCCGCCAAAGCCGTGGCTCTCGCTCATGATAAGCCCCTGGTGGCTGTGAACCATCTGGAGGGCCACGCCCTGTCGCCCCGCCTCAGCGGCGCGGTGGCGTTTCCATATCTTTTGCTCCTGGTCTCGGGCGGGCATTGCCAGTTCCTGGCCGTCGACGGCGTCGGCCGCTATCGCCGCTTAGGCGCCACCAAAGACGACGCTGCTGGCGAGGCCTTCGACAAGACCGCCCGAATCATGGGGCTGGGCTTCCCCGGCGGCCCATTGATCGAAGCTCTGGCTTCATCGGGCGATCCGCGCCGTTTTCCGCTGCCGCGACCTTTGCTGGCCGCCCCGGGTTGCGACTTTTCGTTTGCTGGACTGAAGTCCGCGGTCGCCCGTCTTTGGCAGGGCTTGGCGGCGCCCAATGAGCAGGACCGCTCTGACCTTGCCGCCGCGTTTCAAGCAGCCGTCGGCGATATACTCGTGGACCGGACCGCCAACGCCATCGGCCTTTTTGGCGACGCCGACGGGCGAATGGTCGTCGCCGGCGGGGTCGCCGCCAACCAGGCTTTGCGGGCGCGCCTCCAGTCCCTGGCTGCGAAAAAGGGGTTCAACTTCACCGCTCCGCCTTTGCGCTATTGCACGGACAATGCCGTAATGATCGCGCTGGCCGGGGCTGAGCGCTTCGCGCAGGGATGGATCGACGATCTATCCGCCCCTGCAAGGCCGCGCTGGCCTTTGGACGAAGCAGCGGCCGCAGCGCGACCGAGCCACAGGCCCGGCCGCAAGGGCGCCAAAGCCTGAGAAATGCTAGCCGACGATCGCGGCCGCCAGCTCAAGCAGCGGGGCGAAAGCCACCGCGACCAATCCCGACGCGATGGTGAACGCCGCACAATGCAAGAACACAGACTTTGACATCGAAAACCTCCAAAAAAGGGATTTGGGCCGAAACGAACCCGCTTGACCTCCTATATGGTGACCGAAGAACGAAATGCAATGAACAAATCAAATAATGTTCACTGTCGCGCCAGCTCTCGGCGAGAGCGGGTGGAGCCGCGCCCTTCCATTGAGCGCAGGACGCTGCCCGAGACCTTTTTTGAGCGGAGCGGCGACGATTTAGGCGAAGAAGGGCTCGTGACCAAGCCGCCATCGGTCGATCCCGTGGCGTCGCTGTGCGTTGACGTCGAAACCCGACTGATCAGAGGGATCGGCGCGGATGGGAAGTCCCGAACTTTTGGGGCCCACAGCTGAAGGGTCGCTGGAGTGTCCTGATCGAACCAGGGCGTCGGGAGGGCGAAGCGCCAATACTTCAAGGAGTGCGCCCCAAGCGAGAGCCTCGACCATCCTCAGGAACTGACGCGGCGCGATGGATCAGTTCAAGCGGCTCTTCGCGCTTCCAGAGAAGAGAAGGCCGCAGCGGAGAAGGCCTGAAAGGGTGAGGCCGAGTGGGGCAAGCCCAACGCCATCAATGTTCCGGCGCGAACGGCATGCGAGTTGGCGCGGGCGTCTACGAGGCGAAAGCTGTTTCCGCCTCTTCCAGTTCCGATCCCCAGACATTGGCTTCCTTTAGGATCTCCGAGCCGGGCGGAAGCCCCCCTTTGGGTTCGGCCTCGTTGCGGTAGGCTCCGAAAAGAACCAGATCGATGACGCCATCAAGCTCCCGTTCCAGTTTGGGCAGCGTGAGTTGCGAGAACAATTGCGGAATGGAGAACTTCACTGTCGCCGATTGCATCATTTCGGCCATGAACGCGTAGTCCGCCTCACGGAATAATCCCGCCGCGGCCCCCTCCTCAAGAACGGCGGCAATATAGACCCTCTCCTGGGCGAGCTGCTCGTTCATGAAGACGGGACGCTCCTTTTTTAGAACTTCCGCCACATCAAGGATCTTCGCGTTCTCAGCGAACATCGCAAAGTTTTCTTTCATGCGTTTGAAAAACATCGCCTTGAGCCGGCGGTCTGGGGCCAGATCGGAGCGCCGCGACATTTGCGCCATGTCAAAATGCTGACGCTCATAATGCTTGCGAGCCATCGCCTCAGCGAGGTCGGCTTTACTCTCGAAGAAACGATAAATATTACCCGCACTCATCCCGCAATCAGCTGCGATCTCCGCCATGGTTGTCTTGGCGTAGCCGTAATGCGTAATCCGGTCGGTTGCAGCGCGTAGGATCCGGTCGCGGATTTCATTCTTCTCGTCCATGGGAAGGACGCTAGGATGCGCTGCCTGAACAATCAATCAAGGATTCAATCATGAGAGGCGCGCCTTTCGGTCCTCCCATCGCCCATATCGCCGTGATCGGCGCAGGCGCCTGGGGCACTGCGCTTGCGCAGATCTGCGCCGTTGCCGGCCGCCGGGTGACGCTATGGGCCTATGAGAAAGAGGTCGCCGCCGCCATCAACGCCGTTCATGAGAACCTGCTTTTTCTGCCTGGAGCGGCTCTGTCGCCGACGATTGTCGCCGTCAACGACCTGGCGGCTTTGGGCGAGGCCGACGCCTATTTTGCCGTAAGCCCTGCTCAGCACGCCCGCGCAAGCCTTCGCGCCTTTGCCCCATATGCCGTTCCCGGCCGGCCGCTGGTCATGTGCGCAAAGGGGATTGAGCAAGGCGGCCTATCCTTGATGACTGACGTCGCAGCCGAAGAAGCCCCGAACCAGACCCTCGCGGTGCTTTCCGGGCCGGGTTTCGCCAGGGATGTGGTCAGGGGCCTGCCGACGGCCGTTACCCTCGCCGCCAAAGACCCTGGCGTCGGCCAAGCATTGGTGGCCGCAATCGGCCTGCCGACCTTCAGACCCTACCTCACCGACGATCTGATCGGCGCCGAGATCGGGGGCGCGGTGAAGAACGTCATCGCCATCGCCTGCGGCATCGTTGAAGGCCGGGGCCTTGGCGACAGCGCCCGCGCCGCCCTGATCACACGGGGCTTCGCCGAAATGGTTCGCCTGGGCCTGTCCCTTGGCGCCCGCCAGGAGACCCTGAACGGTCTGTGCGGCTTAGGCGATTTGGTTCTGACTTGCTCCAGCCGCACCAGCCGTAACATGGCCTTGGGGTTCGCACTCGGGGAAGGCCGAACGGCGGCGGAAGCCCTGGCGGGGCGCCTCAGCGTGGCCGAGGGGGCCGCGAGCGCTCCCGCAGTCGTAGCGCTGGCCCAGAGGCGCGGCGTTGAGATGCCGATCTGCGCGGCCGTTGCGGAGGTTCTGGCCGGTCGCGCCAGCGTAGACGCTGCAATTACCGCGCTTCTGTCGCGTCCTTTCCGCGCCGAGGGCCGATGAATCCCTCAAAACCTGCGAAAGGGGCTGCTCTCGCCTTGGTGGCGGACTTGCCGGAGCCGTCCGCCCTGTGCCTCGATTTCGCGGACGGCGAGGCGCGCTTCAGTCTGATCCTTGTGAGAAGCGGCGGGCGGATCGCCGCCTTTGAAAACCGCTGTCCCCATGCGCGCTTTCCGCTTGAGAAGCCCGACGGCGGGGTGATCCTGCAGGACGGAGCCTTCCTGATCTGCGCCGCCCACGGCGCAAGCTTCCGCGTCGCGGACGGGGCTTGGTGCGGCGGACCCGGCCAGGGCCAGGGCCTCACCGGCGTCGCCGTCACGGTCTCTGGCGGCCTCGTAGTGATGGACGAATAGCGGGGCCTATTCGTCCCGAGGCCGCAAATTGGGATCTTCGTCTTCCAGCCGCCGTCGCGTCCCCAGAGCCAGCCAAGCCAGAAGACCAACGGCCGCCGCTCCACCGACGAGCCAGGGCAGGTAATTTGTCGTCGCCCCGTCCTTGCCTGCATCGGGGCGCGCCTCCGGCCCGCCAGCGGACGCGGCCTGAGCCACGCCTGTCGCCGGCAGGTTCGTCACAAGTCCCGGCACCGTGTAGACGCTGGCGGTGTCAATTTGAGCGTTATAGTCCGCATAGGCGTTGCCCTGACTGAAGCCGATCATACCCGCCAGCGTCGGCGACAAGGCCTTCACTTGCGCCAGCTGATCGGCCCTAGCGGGCGCCGTCACGCCCGCCACGCCCCGTCGGCCCAGAATGCGGCCCTCGGCACGATAGGCGAATGCCGTCGGCTGCGGTTGCGCCGTCTGCTCCACCCAGTTCAAAGCATTTTGGGACGCGACAAAACTGGGCGGCGTTTCAAACCTTTGGAAAGAGCGCTGCGCGCTCGCCCGGGCCTGTCTTACGGTCTGGTCAAAGCCTGCGTCTGCCAGGCCCGAAGCAGTGGCGGCGTCAACCCGACCGATCTGCTGATAGGTGAGAACGGCCCCCCAAAAATCGTTCTGTCCAGGCGTCAAATCCGCCGGCGCGAGCATGCCGACAATATCCCCAGTGGGCGTGGGCGCGCCTACGCGGCCCAGATGGGCCCTGGCGGCGTCGGGCGGATAGAACAAGAAGCTCGTCGGCACCGTGAGGGCGAGATCGCTGGCGGGCACGGCAATCAACCCCGATCTGCCCGCGGGGCCCGCTGTCACAGGTGTGACGGCAGGCGGGAGCGCCGTTGTCGCAGCGACGCCGGCCGCTTGCGGAGACCCCGCAGGCGCTGCAGCTGGCGCTTGCGCGGCGTCGGTTGCAGTCGCAGCGGGCGGCGACGGGGCAGGAGGGGTCGTCGCCGCCGGCGGAGGCGCGGTTGGCGCGAGCCGGCCTGACGGGGCGGTCCGCGCGATCGGCGGCGGCTCTTCAACGCCATCCGCCCACGAGACTCCCGTGGCGGCTCCGAGAACGGCCAGAAAAGCGCCTGCAGCCAAATAGGCCAAGTCGCCCCGCGCGGCGTTGCCTTTGGTCGTCGCCATGACAATGTACTCCAAGCCGCTGCGAGGCCGCGTTCGCCCACAGTCTCTCTTAACGCTTAGTTTTCGCTTCTCACAGCTTGGCGAGGAAATCCATCGCGCTTCCCCTGACGGGCGAGTGCTATAGCGTCGCTGCCGAAGCCAAGTCGTCTCTCGCCGTCCTGGCTGCATTGGCGATCAGGGCGCGCCATTCCGCCATGCTGGCCGCCCGGTCCGCCTCTTTGGGATAAGCGATTCCCCGCGACGAGTTGACAACGCCACCGTGCAGCACGCCATCAGCGCCGCGTACGAACCCCGCGAGCGCATCCCGCGCCCCCGCGCCCTGCGTCCCATACCCGGGAACAAGAAAGAGAGAAGTGGGCAGTATCGCCCGCAGCGCTTTGGCCTCGGCGGGATAAGTCGCCCCCGCCACCGCCATCAGCCCTGAAAAACCACACGCTCCCAAAAGAGGGGACGTCATCGGAGCGATCATCCTGGCGGTTTGCACCCACAAAGGGGACCCGCCGACCTCCAAGTCCTGCAGGTCTCGCGCTCCAGGATTTGAGGTCCGCACGAGGACGGCGACCCCTTTGCCCCTGTCCGCCGCCATGGTCAAGAACGAAGCGAGCGTGTCCGCCCCCATGTAGGGGTTCACAGTGACACAATCTGCGTCGAAGCCTGGGGCCGGGCCCAGTGAGGCCAGCGCATAGCCCTCAGCAGTGCTGCCAATGTCCCCGCGTTTGGCGTCCAAGATCGTGACAAGACCCTGCGCGCGCGCGATGGTGCATAAGGACCGGGCGGCTGCGAAGCCTTCCGGCCCAAACGGCTCAAAAAGCCCTAGCTGCGGCTTAAAACACGCCGCGAACGGGGCTGTCGCCTCGATAAGCGCTGTTCCGAACCGGACCAAAGCCTCTGGATCCTGTCTGGGATCCCCAAAGAGCCTTTGGTTCATCAGAGCAGGGAAGGGGTCAATCCCAACGCACAGCGGCGCCCCGACCCGCGCCGCAGCCTCCATCAGGCGGTCGGCGAACATGGCCATCAAGAGGCCCGCGCGAGCGGCCTGCGCCCTTCAACCCGCTCAGTTTGGCAGACCACTGGGCGGACCACCATGTCTCTGCGCAATTGATCGGCGCGTCGGAAATAATTGCGGTCGTTCATCGGCGCAGTCGGCTCCCCAACCGCTTCGACTCGCGCCACGTCAAGCCATTGCGCAATGGAAGCGGGCGATGCGGTGTAGATCCGACCGCGGCGAGGGCTCTCTGCGATTGTAACGCCAATCA
This sequence comes from Alphaproteobacteria bacterium, assembly GCA_018971945.1. Classification (GTDB taxonomy): domain Bacteria; phylum Pseudomonadota; class Alphaproteobacteria; order Caulobacterales; family Aquidulcibacteraceae; genus REEB509. The sequence goes on from JAGWZH010000020.1 coordinate 28,630, forward strand.
CCCGTCCCTGCGCGTCGAGCGTCGGCCCGCCGCTCATTCCTGCAAGCGAGCCGTCCACCCCCCAGGTGCGCCCAGTTTCCGCCCAGGCCAACACCGGTTCTTCCGAAGAATAGCGGCCTCGAGCCAGAAGTCGTTCACGGCCGACAAGCCGCGAGGCGGCCTCTCCAGGTCGTCCCTGGGGAAAGCCGACATGGTAGGCGGGCTGGCCCCGCAGGAACTCCCCCTCCGCAAGATGCAGCGCGATGCCCCCAGGTACGGGCTCGGTTTCCAAAAAGGCGAGATCGGCGAATTGCGAGGTCCGCACCTCAGCCGGAAGGGCTCGACCCCGAGAAACCACAACCGCCACCTTCTCACAGCCATCGACCACATGCCGGGCTGTGAGCCAATAGCCCTCAGGATTAATGACGAAGGCGGTGCCGAGGCCTGGCGCGGCCTCTTCGACCTCGACCAGGATCTCCGGATCAAAAACCGATGGCGGGGGCAGAAACTCCCCCGCACCCGGAAATTCGTCCGGCGACCATGCCGGCGTCTCCGCCCTCTGGTCCAGGCGGAACATCACGAGCAGGATGGCGCAAATCGCCAAGCTGTAGATCAGCCAGTCCGGCAACCAGCGCACAGCCCCTCAGCCTCCGGTCAGCTGCATCAGGCCGGGGTCCGAGATCGCCCCTGCGATAATGAGGCCCACACCCAATTTCACGCTCATCAACATGATCGCCGCCGCAACGTCGCCCTCCGCGATACGACGCGGCAATTGTCGCAAAAACATGTCCGTGACCCTGAAGGCGAGCAGTTGCAGCAGAAGCGTCACCATCCCCCAGATGAGCACGTCCCACACGCTAAAGGCGTGGGCGAGGCAAGCCCCCAAGGGAATGGCCAATCCCACGACGACAGCCCCGAAAGCGAGCGCCGCGGAAGGGTTTCCTTCGCGGACGAGCTGCAATTCCTTGTGCGGCGTCAACAGCACATAGACGATGAGCGAAACCACGAATAAGCCGAGCGCTGCAGACAGCTGCAGGATGAAATCGGGAAAGCCTGCGGCGAACGCGCTGATCGCTGAGAGGTCCATGGCGGCAAGGGCTCCCAATGGGGATTAAGGGCCTCTGGGCCTAGCCCCTCGACGAAAGGGGCGCAAGGCGTCGCCCGCACTGGGCGAGGCCTGAATGCAGGGAGGGCGCGAAGAGAAGGCGCCCAGCGAAGGAGACAGAAGCCATGGCGACGCGAAGAACAGCACTGGTGACGGGATCGACAAGCGGCATTGGCCTCGCCATCGCCCGCGCTTTCGCGCAGGCCGGCATGAATGTCATGCTGAACGGATTAGGCGATCCTGGAGCGATCGAGAAGGTGCGGTCGGAGTTGGCCGCAGAGACCGGCGTGGATGTCCGCTTCGACGGTTCAGACCTGATGCGCCCTGAAGCGGTGACGGCTCTCGTAGAGAACGCAGAGGCCGCCTTTGGCCGCCTGGATGTGCTGGTCAACAACGCCGGCGTTCAATTCGTATCCCCGATTGAGGATTTTCCCGTAGAGAAGTGGAACGCGATCCAGCAGCTCAATCTCGGCGCTCCGTTTTTCGCCATCCGCGCCGCCATGCGCGGCATGAAAGCCCGCAATTACGGCCGCATCATCAATATCGCCTCTGCCCACGGCCTGGTGGCGTCGCCATTCAAGAGCGCCTATGTCGCCGCCAAGCATGGGCTCTTGGGCTTAACCAAGACCGTCGCGCTTGAAGGGGCCACGGCAGGCGTCCGCTGCAACGCCATCTGCCCAGGCTATGTCTTAACCCCCCTCGTGGAGGCCCAGATCCCCGACACTATGGCCGCAAGAGGCCTCACCCGCGAGCAGGTGATCAAGGATGTCCTCCTCGCCGCCCAGCCGACCAAAGAGTTTGTCCGCGCCGACGATGTAGCCGGTTTCTGTCTGTTCCTGACCTCACAAGCCGCCGATCAGATCAACGGCGCGGCGCTGAGCATCGACGGCGGCTGGACCGCAGCCTGATGATCAACCTGAAATTCCAATTGGTCTTCCGCAAGGCAAGCACACGTAAAGGCTGCCTACCCATTGACGGCGCGACGGCCGCGCTGTTGTGTGGCGCGTCAATCCGCATGCGAACCGCCGCGAGAGTGTCTTATGCTCACCTGGGGCGACGACTACCCGCTCCATCAAACGCCTGAACCAATCGCCTTTGCCGGCGGCGATAGGAATTTTTACGACCGCTATTTCTTTAATGGGGGCGCGAAAGACGGCTCGATTTTCTTCGCTGCGACCCTAGGAGTCTATCCGCAGCTGGATGTCATGGATGCGGCTTTCTCGCTTCTTGCCGATGGAAGACAGCGAAATCTGCGCGCCTCCAAGCGCCTCCGCGGCGAACGGATGGATCTGCAAATAGGCCCGATTGCGATCGAGGTCCTTCAACCGCTGAAAAAACTCCGAGTCCGGATCAGAGCGGCGGACTTCGGTTTAGAGGCTGATCTTCTCTTCGAGGGCGCATTCGCTCCCATCCAGGAGCCCCGCTTCACCCGCCGCCAGGGTGCCCGGCTTTTCATGGATTACACGCGTATGACCCAAGCTGGCCGCTGGAGCGGAGCGCTAAGCGTCGACGGCGTGACCTTCGCGATGACGCCCGCCCAAACATGGGGCGTGCGGGACCGGAGCTGGGGCGTGCGCCCTGTTGGCGCTCCGGAGAGCCAGCCGCCCCCCGAGGCGACGCCGCCTCAGTTCTATTGGCTTTGGAGCCCTTGCCTTTTCGATGATCGGGCCGCCTTCTTCCACACCAATGACGACGCCCACGGCAAGGCTTGGAACCGTCGCGGCGTGGTCCAGGCGCCCGGGGCCTTGGCCGATTTCGAGGCCCCGATCTTGGATTGGCGCTACCACCGCGGCTCGCGTCGCCTCGCCTCCGCCTTCATCCGCTATGCAGGCGAGGCCGGGCCGACTTTGCTTCTAGAGCCAGATGGCCGCCATTTCTACATGAGCGGCCTTGGCTACACCCATCCCAAATGGGGCCATGGCCGCGACCATGGCGAGGGGGAGGTGGCCTATGACGAGCTATTGCTGGCGGATCTTAACGACGCCGCGCCTGAGCATCTTCACGTCCAGGCGCTGGCGCGCGCCGTTCTGACCGAGAACGGCCAGGAGCGCCAGGGTTTCGGGGTCTTAGAGCAGCTGCTTGTCGGACCCCATGCTCCTTCCCGCTTGACCGCCCTGTTTGACGGCGCCCCGTGAGCAGCGTGCCGATCCACCCCAGGGATTTCAACCTTACCTGGCTCGAGCGCGCGCTTAAGGCCGAAACGGGCGCCCTCCGGAGCTTCGATTTCGATCCCATAGGCACCGGCCAGATGTGCCAAAGCTTCCGCCTCAATCTGAAATGGCGCCGCCTTTCCGAAGGCCCCGCCGCCATCATCGCCAAATGCCCGTCAGCGGATGAAAAAACCAGGGCCGCCGCCCAAACGATGCGCAGCTACACCCTTGAGCTGAACTGGTATCGCGACTTGGCCGGCAAGATCCCCGTCGCCTGCCCTCAGTGCCTTCATGCGGAAAGAGCCGACGGCGATAAGGTCTTCGTCCTTCTTCTTCAAGACCTGAGCCCCGCGCGCCAGGGCGATCAGTTGGCTGGCGCATCCCCGCAGGCCATTGACGCAGCCCTTGAACAGGCCGCCCGCCTTCACGCTGCCCATTGGTCCGATCCGGCCTTGCTCCAGATTCCTTGGCTCGCGGAAAGCCCCACCGCCCGGTCTTTCCTCTTAGCCGCCTTGCCGAGCTATTACGCAGGTTTCCGCGAGCGCTATGCGAGCCGCCTCGCCCCAGAAATTCTAGAGCTTGGCGACGCCATGATCGCCCGGATGGACCGCTATTTCGCTTTTACGCCCCAGGCCTTGACTTTGCAGCATAGAGATTTTCGGATCGACAATCTGCTTTTTACGCCGGACGGACGGGTCTTTGTCCTGGACTGGCAGACGATCGGCCTTGGCGCCGGCGTCTTGGACGTCGCCTATCTGATCGGCACCAGTATCGCTGATAAGGATTTGCGCGCCGCCCATGAACAAGCTTGGGTGGGGCGCTATAGCGCTCTGCTATCCTCTTTTGGCGCCGCCCATGACCCCGAAGCCCTCTGGAAAGAGTATCGGCTCTACGCATTATCGGGGTTCGTCATGGCCATAGTGGCGGCCATGAACGTGGTGCGCACAGAACGGGGGGATGAGATGTTCGCCGTCATGGCCGAACGCCCCGCGCGACAGGCTTTGAGCCTGGACAGCCTGTCTTTGCTCTAGGTCTGCGCTTAAGGCTTGGCGCCTAGTCACGAAGGGAGGAAAGCGGTTGCTTTCTGAAACATTTACAGAAGCGATGATTGGACGGACCGCCTTTACGGCATGAAACATCCAAGATCTGTCCTAAGGTTCTGAAGCGGTTGGGGTGGTTTATCAGATGGCGATAAATGAAGCGGAAGCCGCCCCTGTCGCCGCCCCACCGGCTTAGGACCTGCCCTGCAGGGGGTAACCAAGCTTTAGCGCTTCCTACGCCATACTTCTTCCATGGATCACGATCGTCGACACCTCCTTTTGGGCGCGGGGATTGTGGGCTTGGGCCTGGCCGCCGAAGCGGCTGCCCAACCCTCAAACGACGCTTCCCGATCCGCCCAACGCCTCTCAGCGGCCGCAAGCTATATCCCTCTGCCAAGAACGACGGCCACAGTGATGATCCGGGGAAGGCCTGCAGGGGTCCTGCTCTGTGAGGTCGGTCTCGACGTGCCGGACGCAGTCCTGCGCGCACGTGTGACGGGTTTGGCCCCCCGTATTCGAGACGCCTTAGGCCAGACCCTTGCGACCTATGTCGGGGTTCATATGCGCCCCAACAGCGCTCCTGATCCTGACCACATCTCGCGTCTGATGCAGGCAGCAGTGGACCAGGTCGGCGGCCAAGCCGGCGCTAGGGTATTGATCACAGACCTGATGCTGCAATCGCCTAACTTCTAGGGCCTATTGCGCCACAGCCTGGCAGGCGATCGGGAACAAAAGGCCCCCCGCCGTCCCGGGCAAGGCGGCCTGCGGCGGACCAGTTTCGCCTTCAGCATAGCTGACCGCTCCTGCGACCGTTCCGTCGCCGTCAACATAGCGCTGCTCTGTGATGACGAACGTTTGCTCCGCACAGGCGAAACGATAGCGCACCTCAGTGATCCGATAGGTCACGATCTGCGTGGTCGTCGCAGACGCAGATTCAGAGACGGCCTCGCGCACCTGGTTCTGGTCAAACTCGACGCGCGCCCACACAAAAGCTTGGCTCTCCGCGTTTCTGACGATTGAGTTTCTGTCCCAATAGATCGCGCCGCCATTGGTCTGCCGCGCGATCAAGAGCCACTGAGGCAGGTCCTCGTTCACATTCAGCTGAACCTGCGTTTCCCCGCTCTCGGGAAACGCGGGGGCCTCCGCCGTCGGTGGGGAAGGGGGAGAGCAGGCGACCAATCCTGCTGCGACCGCAAGTCCGACCCCAAAACGCATGCCGTTCTCCCAAATTAGGCCGATCATTTGATCGAACTGATCTTGATGGGGCGAGGGTTCAATGGAACACCAACGCCCTCTACATCGCGCTGATGCCTCCATCCACCTTGAACTCCGCTCCTGTGACGAAATTGCTCTCGTCGCTGGCGAGGTACAAGACGAGATAGGCGACGTCGTCAGGCTCCCCCAAACGCCCCAGCGGCACCTGCCGGGCGAGTTTAGCATAGGCCTCCTCCTGGCCCAACGCCCCGGCCAGGCCATCCAGGATCGGCGTCTTGATAAAGGTCGGATGCACGCTGTTGCAGCGGATCTGGGGCCGCATCCGCGCCCCATGCAGCGCCACCGACTTCGACAGCATCCATACGCCGGCCTTCGCGGCGTTGTAGGCGGCGTAATTATGGGATGCGATGAGCCCCGCGATCGACGAGATATTCACAATCGATCCAGGCTCCCCAGTCCGCCGCATCAGCGGCAAAGCGTATTTGCAGCCGAGGAAAACGCTGTCGAGGTCAATGTCGAACACGCGGCGCCACTCTGCGTAGGGCGTATCCTCCACCGATCCAAGGGTTCCGATTCCGGCGTTGTTCACGAGGATGTTGAGGCCACCCATGGCCTCCGCCGCCAGCGAAAGCCTGGTCTCCCATTCACTCTCCTCTCGAACATCCTGAGCGAAAGCCCGCGCCGATCCTGGAAAGTCGGCGTTGATCGCAGCCGTCGCCGACTCGACTTTGTCGACATTGACATCCGTCAGGGTCACCTGAGCCCCTTCCTGGGCCAGCTTGCGCGCGATCGCCGCCCCAAGCCCCTGCGCCGCTCCGGTCACGAACGCCCGTTTGCCCTGCACCCGGCCCATGAGCGGCCTCCCTTTTCTCTGAGACCCAGAGGGTGGCCTGGGCCTCTGGTGAACGCAAGTCTCGCGCGCTTGTGATCCGCGCCCTTCGAAAACGGTGACGCCAGCGTCATTTTTTCATTGATTGGTCACTGATCCCGAGCCATAAAGGAAACTCGAATGATGCGTTCGGCTCTGCAAGCGAGCTGCGCCGCGCTGATGGGAGGACTCACATGGCCGATGGATCCGCCGCCGGAATTCGCCAGATCACCAAAGACGCGATGTACGACGCCGTCGCCCCTGACGATTTTGGCGCGATGCTCGACATCGACCGCCACATGACCCGGTCCACCGCCTTCGACCGGATCATTTCCGCGACCCACGATCACTTCTGGGATCCGCTGGATAAGAAATACATTGACTTCACTGAACCCTTCGACATGGAGAGCACCCAGATCATGCCGGACTACTTGGTCCCGGCTCTGGAAACGGACTATGTCAAGGACTTCTTCGCCGATAAGCCAAAGGAAAAGATCGCCTTCGTGAACGAGATGGCCCGTTGGCAACTCAGCGCCATCCTCCACGGCGAGCAAGGCGCGCTGAGCCTGTCGGCCAGCCTCTGCCACGTCCTCCGCGATCCGGGCGCCCAGGAATACGCCGCCAACCAGTGCCGCGAAGAAGGCCGCCACGTCACCGCCTTCGCGATGTACATCAAGTCACGCTGGGGCAGTCCGCTGCCCTGCGGCCAGGTCCTCGCCGACCTGCTGAAAGACATCGTGAACTCGCCGGAAGTATACAAAAAGATCGTCGGCATGCAGATGCTGGTTGAAGGCCTCGCGATGGGCGCCTTCGCGACGATCTTCCGCGAGTGGAATGACCCGCTGGCTCGCAAGCTTACCCAGCTCGTGATGACCGACGAAGCCTTCCACCACAAGTTCGGCAAGATCTGGGCTGACCGCACGATCCCGCAGCTCACCAGAGAAGAGCACGAGATCGTCGAGAACTGGGCCGCACATTGCTTCCAGACGCTGCTCTTCAACCTGGTGGCTCCCCACCAGATGGTCGACATCTATGCCCGCTTCGGCCTCGACCCGATGAAGGTGATGGAAGAGTTCCAGAAGGTCGCGACCGATGACGAGCGCCGCGAGCGTATGAAGGAAGCCACCAACATCTTCCGCGTGCTGGTGAAGACCCTGTGGAACGCCGGCATCATCACCGACCGGACCGCTTCGTTCTATGCGATGTACGTGGACTTCGAGGAGTTCAAGCAGGAAGGCGAGCACATGGTCGGTGATGACATCGCCGAAGAAGGCATGGCCTTCCTGAAGACGATTAACTTCAACGCCAGGACTGACGCACTGCGTCTGGTGGCGGCGGAGTAGCGAATCCAAGCCGAATTGACCCATCGCCCAGACATGTGGCCCGGGCCGCTTTCTCTCGAGAAAGCGGCCCTTTCTTTGGCGCTTCCTGCCCCCTATGTCGCTGATTGAGGGGCCTCGGAGGCGGGCGGGCCTTAGGGGCGGATGCGATGCGGACGATGAAATGGATGTTGGCGGCCGCTTGCTTTGGCTCGGCCTCTTTGATCCACGCTGGCGCGCAGGAGGTTTCAGCGCCTCCTGTCGCTCTGGACCAGGATGTGATTGTGGTTGAGGCGCCTGGTCCGGAGCTCTGGCGGGTCCATGACCGCGACAGCGAAATCTTCATTCTCGCCACAATCAACGCTCTGCCGCGCGGGTTCCGCTGGAACAGCCGTCCCATAGCTGCGGTTCTGGAGCGCGCGGACCGGCTCTATGTCAGCGAGCCGATCAGCTTTGGCCTCGATGACGTCGCGCGCTTGCTCGTCACCCGGCGCGATGCTGTGCGCAATCCTGATGGTCTTCCGCTTAAGGACTATCTCCCGACAAGCCTTTATCAACGCCTGGAGGCGACCGCGGCCCAGGAGGGGCTCGCGATGGACGATCTTGAGCTTTGGCGTCCTTACATCGCCGGCGGCCGCTTGCTCGGCGCGGCCCTGCAGGATGTGGGGCTCGACAGCGGGGCGGTCATTGTGCGCGAGACAAGGCGCCTGGCCCGTCGCGCCCGGGTTCGGGTGGAGGAGGTCGAGGCCATGAGGGCGAGGCCCTTGATCGACGCCTTGAACGCTATGCCGATTGGGAGAGACAATGCCTGTCTGGCCCTGCAGCTGGAAGCGATCGAAGTGCAACTGCCCGCTTTGCGCGCGCGGGCGGACGCTTGGGCGGGGGGCGATGTGGCCGCGCTGAGGAATTTTTCGACTTTGGTGGATTCCTCTGCCTGCCTTTCGAGTCTCGGCGGCTCTGGCCTCACGTTCCGCGACGTTGAAAATCGGTTCATGGCCACATGGCTCACAACTTTATCCGAGGGTTTAAGCCGACCGGGAACGCGCCTTGCTCTGATAAGCGCCGACATCTTCTTGCGGCCGAATGGGCTCCTCCAACAGCTGCGCGCGGCGGGCTACGCTGTGGAAGGCCCGTGACGCGGCCTTCCTGAGATTTCTCCTCAGCGTCGCGGTCTGAACCGAGCCCGTTGGCGACGAGCGTGCTCTCGCAGCCGTCGCCCCGATCGTCACCATGTGCTCTTTCGCCCTCTTCGCTCTCGTCAGCACGACAGATCAGATCCTCCAAGCCAAGAGCGTTCTCTGCGCTGCGCCTCTGAAACCCTGCCTGCCTCAGCAAGGCGTCGCTCCCGCGGCCCTGTGCCGAGCTTGTAGATTTGTCCGCCGCAGTCGGGGCCGATTTCCAAAGATGAAGAGGAAAAAATGGCGGTTGCGATCCTCGACCGGCTTCTCCATCACGCCCATGGCCTCAATATCCATAGCCGCAGCGATCGGCTCCGCGACCTCGAAGACACGCTTAACCGCCGGAACTGCCTCGCTCCGAAGACCCCACCCCGGACGGGGCCGCCGGCGCGCCCGAGGTCGTCCCTGGCGCGCGTAGGCTCTTGCGGTCCGCGCGGCTCGATCCCCGGCGGCCAGAACGGCCGTCGACGACAGTCATTCGTAAGACTGGGTGTCACCATGATCTCGTCAATCTGGGTGTCGCGTGACAATTGTCGAAAACGGAAGAGCGGAAGAGACCACGGCCCGTCAGAAGCGGCGACAGATCCAAAGACGAGGATGAAAAAACGCCATTGCTGCAAAAGCGGCCATGATCTCGCCAATGCAGCCTACCGCTACGCATGACAGCCGAAGGCCGGCTGAGGGCTCAGGGCAAGCCAGCGACCAACGCGGCTACTTCCTGCTGCAGCCCTACAGCAAGCGCCTGCGCCGCGTCCGGCTGCGCCGGAATCACGACTGCGGCCATTGCCCCTAGCGCCACGATCGTCATCACCAGAACGTCGCTTGCCCAGTCAGACAGGCCCAAAGGCCGCCGCCCCAAGTCTTCGCCTTCAAAAGTCGCCTCCAAGGCCGCATCCCTCCAGGCCGGCCTCAGCCCGCTGCCGAACGGGTCTCCAAGTCCATCCCAAGCGCTGGCATATTCCCGCTGCTGTGTGTCCTGCGCCGCTGCCTGCGCCATTCGCCTCGCCGCTATTTCCCGCTCCCGGTGCGCGCGCTCCCGTCGCAGGCCATCCTCTGTGTCGCCAAATCTGCTCATGTCGAAACGTGTGTCGCCAAATGGATCGGCGATTGACCGTTCATTGCTTGTTGAAACGTCGCCGTCGGGCGGAGGGTCGCCAGGCGCTGGACGCGCTGTCGTGTGGGACCGGCTTTCCGAAGCTGCTGCGTTTCTTGCGCCCAAGCCCATGCGCTCGCCAGCGTCTGCGCTCTTGCGCCCCCCCTCGCGCTGCTCGGCGCGCTCCCCTGAGCCCGGCGCATGCTCTGCTGGCCCCAGGGCCCTCAGCCTTGGATCTTGATGGCGTCGCGTGTGTTCGGCTGCGGCAGCCGCTTCCTGCGCCCTCTGCTGCGCGGGTTCTGGCCGGTTGAGATCAAGCCTATCTTGGTCCCCGCGCGTCTGCCCCCTCTCGCCTCCCAAAGCCTCGGCGTTGATTGGGCGTGCAGCGGATGAGGGCGGCTCGGGCTCTGGAGCGCGCATGTCCTGCTTCAAGATTTCGCCCGCTGACCGCGCCCGCGCGATCCTCATCACATGGGCCCGGATCGCCTGCAATGCGATATCCGACCCCTCTCCGTTCCACTCGCACAAATCATGCAGCGCAAGCTTGTTCAGCGGCGCTTGCAGATGACAGAAACCCACAAAAACCGGCACCAGCTTACCCTGCGCCTCCGCGGCGAGCGCCCGCTCCATCAAAAGCGTCGATTTCACCGCAGCGCTTGAGAACAGAGCCACCGCCGCATCAGAATTGTCGACATCCTCGTAGGCGCTGGCGCTGGCGCACATGGATACCCCATGCGCCTCCAACGCCCGAGCCAGCCGATCGGCTATCGCCCGGTCCTCCCGAACAAACAAGAGCGACGCTTCCGCCATGTCTTCGCCGCCACAGCCTTTCAGCCTGTCGCTGCAACCCAAGCCCAGTCGTTTTTGTTAGCACGCCATTAAGGCAGACGCGAGGGCGGCTTGCGTCACAAATCAGAACAGGCGAGGCTTCACACTGATGAATAAGCCCGTGG
>JAGWZH010000122.1 GCA_018971945.1 Alphaproteobacteria bacterium
ATACGAACAGACTGTTTGTCGCCTGCGGGCTCTGCAATCTTTTCCTCTCTCGTCGCCGACTTGCGGCGGCTTGATCAGGGGCGGAGTCTGCCCAAAAATGCGGTTCCCCCCTCGAATTAGGGGGAACCGGATGAAAAAACGTCCCCATCGGCCAAGGATGCACGGAAAGACCAATTATAGCGCGGACTTTGTGCCTAAGTCAGAGCCTCCCTAGGGGTCATCGCGTTCGAACCCGCCGAGGCTGCGGTTGCGACACAGCAATCCTATCCGAAGAGGGCCACGATGAGGGACGACAAGAGGGCGCTGTTCGCCTTGATCGAGAAGCGCGGCGATGAGGATTTTATTGGGGAGATGTTAGCCTACACCGCCGACCGGATCATGGCGTTTGATATAGAAGAGGCGGCTGGCGCCGCGCTCAACGCAAAGCGCCCCAACCGTTTGACGCAGCGCAACGGGTATCGGGAGAGGTCCTGGCATACCCGTGTCGGGACGATTGCCTGAAGATCCCGCTTCTGCGGACGGGGTCTGATCCGCTGTTTTTCCTGGACCCACGGCGGACGTCGGAGAAGGGGCTCGTGGCCGTGATCCAGGAGGCCTATGTCCCGGGGCGTGTCGCCCTGGGCGGCGGCCGAGGCGTCGGCCAAAAAGATCCTGTTGTGAGAAAAAATGCGTCGCGCTCACACTGCAGGACGTGGCGCGGGCCGCGGCCGCTCCCGCACATCTCCGCTAGTATCAAGAGAGCGGACCATGTCGGGGCGGGCCACGCGGCCGTCAGCGTCGCTGTCATAGCGGGAGAAGCGCGTCATGAACGCGTCTGTGAATTCGGCCTGGTCGATGCTGTTGTCGACATTGCGATCGACTTCCAGACGAAACGGCCCCATAAGCTCGCCGCCCATCTGGGTTCGGCTAAAGGTCTGCCACTCCAGCGGGCTCAGCATACCGCTCTGATCCGCGTCGGCGGCGAGAAAGCCCGCGATCAGGGCCGCCTCAAGTTCCGCCTCCGTGGTCACGGTGTCGCCGTTGGCGTCAGCCGAAGCGATCACGAAGGCGTCGCCGGAGACCACGGCGCTGATCCGCTCGCCGAAGCTTCCCTGAGTGGCGGTCCCAGACGCGCAGGCGACCAAAACGCATGTGGCGAGGCAGGCGGCGAGGGGCTTGATCATGCGGGTTCCTGGGAGTGGAGATCAACTTTGAGGCTCTTGTGCGCCAACGCGCCGAGCGCTTGAAACACCCGGTCCAAATCCATGGGCGCGGTCTCTTCGCCTCCCAGCAGCTTTTGATGGATGACCGCCAAAAGCATGGGTGCAAAAATCATCAGCGCCGCAGCCCGCAACTCAACCGCGCTCGCGGTTCCGCCCAGATGTGCGGCTAACCGCTGCTCCAGAGCTTTCAGCGAAGGTTCGAGGAGTTGGATGAGGTAGGTTTCCCCAACGGACTCATCGGCCACACCTTCCAGAAGCCCAAACATATGAGCCCGCGCGAAGCCTCCATGCGCCACCCCCGCCAGTGAGGCGGCCACATAGCCTTTCACGGCGCTCTCAAGGTCAGGCCCCGGCTCAGCCACAGCCGTGATAAAAGGCGCCGCGCGATCGGCGAGCACGCGCAACAACTCCGCCGCCACGCCTTCCCGATCGCCGAAATAGTGCCGCAGCGTGGGCTCGGCGACGCCGCCAGCATAGGCCAATTGCCGGAAGCTGATTCTCTTCAGCTCCGATTTCAGCACGAAGTCGGCGAGATCTCGCGCCAATCGTTCGCGCTTCTCCTCATAATCGGGGTTGCGGCGACCAAGGGGACGGGGCATGCGGCCTCTCTTTCGACGCCGAAATCAGGCCACAAAGCGGCTCTTATCGGCGGCAACCGTTCCAAAACGCGGCGAGGCGGGAGCCTGGATCAACGGATCAACCCGACCCCAGCATCGCACCCCCGTATTACCTTAACGGGCATTTGGCGGCGACTTCAACGCCAGCTCCCTACAAAATAGCACCTCGGCAAGGCCCGATCGCCTCAATCGCGCCCACATCGCGATCGGCGCGGTGGCGGCGTCATGGCCTTGGCCGCCAAGCCTTGAGGCGGAAACGACCTCGCGCGCCCCAAAAGCCGCGTTTGGGCATGAGCGCGCAAAAAATGCGAGGCGGTGCGAAACGCGGCGTCAGGGGCCCTCCGCATGGGGATCGCCGCAACCGCGCTTCTGAGCCAGAGCGGCGCCCGCCCAGACGACGCGAGACCGCAGCGGTCTTGAGAGGGGACAGAGCGTTGCATCGCCGCCAAAACACCCATCCTCCTCTCCCGAGCCGATTGGTCTCTCAGCACAGGTCGGCTAGACAACGGCGACGCGCCGACCGTTTTTTGTGAGATGACCGCCATGGCCGAAACGAAAATCCCCCAAACAGTCGCCCAGGCCCTGGTGGCCGCTTTGACCGCTCAGGGTGTGAAACGGGTGTTTTGCGTCCCTGGGGAGAGCTATCTGAGCGTGTTGGACGCGCTCTACGCCACGAAGGGCGCGATTGAGGTTGTTGTCTGTCGGCACGAGGCGGGGGCCGCCAATATGGCTGAGGCCCATGGCAAGCTCACGGGCGAGCCTGGTGTTTGTTTTGTGACGCGAGGTCCCGGCGCCACCCATGCCAGCATCGGCGTGCACACGGCCCGTCAAGATTCCACGCCGATGATCCTGTTCATCGGCCAGGTGGCGGCCGCTGACAAAGAGCGTGAAGCGTTTCAGGAAATCGACTACCGGGCTTTTTTGGGCTCCATCGCGAAATGGGTCAGCGAGCTTGAGCAGCCTGATCGGGTCTCGGAGATGGTGGAGCGGGCCTTCGCGGTCGCCTTAAGCGGCCGCCAAGGCCCGGTCGTGTTGGCTCTTCCAGAAGACATTCTGGATCAACCAGCCTCGGGCCCGCCTCCGGGAAGGGCGCGCCCAGCCCGAGCAGGCCTGACCCCTTCGTTCCTGGCTGCCTTGCGCGATCGGCTACAAAAGGCTGAGCGGCCTTTGCTGGTCCTGGGCGGATCGGGATGGGACGCCGGGTCCGCCGAACAAATCGAGCGTTTTGTGTCGCTCAACGGCATGGCCGCCACGTGCTCGTTCCGCCGCAAACATCTTTTGAATAACGACCATCCATGCTTTGTCGGCGATTTGGGGCTCGGGCCAAACCCAAAACTGATCGCCCGCTTCAAGGAATCCGATCTTGTCATCGCTTTAGGGGCGAGGCTTGGAGAGAACCCAAGCCAGTCCTACAGCCTGTTCACCCGGGCCGAGGCCCGCGACAAGCTCATTCATATTCATCCGGATCCAGAGGAACTGGGCCGGGTGTGGCCAAACGCTCTTGCCGCAGCGGCGGATGTCTCAAGCGCGGCGGAGGCGCTGTCTGACCTGGTTGTCGATGGGGCTGCCTGGCAAGGCTGGAGAGAGAGCGCCCGGGCTGACTTTGAGGCCTTTACAGAGCCTTTGCCAGGACAGGGGCGGGTCAATTTGGCCGAAATCTTTAGCCATTTGGCCAAGGCGACGCCGCGGGACGCCATCGTCGCGAACGGCGCGGGCAACTACGCCGCTTGGCTGCATCGCTTCTATCGCCACCGCGGCTTCGGGACCCAGCTGGCGCCGACGAGCGGCGCCATGGGCTATGGTCTCCCCGCAGCGATCGCCGCCAAGCTCGAATATCCCGATCGCGTTGTCGTCTGCGTCGCAGGTGATGGTTGTCTGATGATGATCGTGCAGGAGCTTGCGACGGCGGCCCAATATGGGGTGTCCATCATCGTGATCCTCGTCGACAACGGCAGCTACGGAACCATCCGCATGCATCAGGAACGTCATTTTCCGGGTCGAGTCATCGCCACTGATCTGGCCAACCCCAACTTCGCCGCTCTGGCCGAGGCCTGTGGACTCTTCGCCGTCACCGTGGAGGAGACCGCAGCGTTCCCTGCGGCTCTAGAGGCTGCAGCGGCCATCGGTCGGCCAGCCCTCATCCACCTCAAAACGGACGTGGAGCAGATCAGCCCTGGACGTACTTTGAGCGCGCTGCGGACGGGCGGCTGAAGGCCGATCAAGGCCCCGTTCTCCCCGCCTTGGCGACCGGCTCTGCAGCCCAGCCCATGCGGGCTATTCTGCAAAGCCCCTGTCGCGCATCAAAGCCGACACATCCGCATCCCGGCCGCGGAACAGCCGATAAGCCTCCGCAGGGTCGCGGCGGTTGCCGGCTGAAAAGACAAATTCTCTCAGCCGTCCTGCGGTGGCAGGGTCCCAGATATCGCCCGCTTCTTTGAAGGCTTCGAAGGCGTCTGCGCTGAGCACGTCCGCCCACATATAGCCATAATATCCCGCGGCGTAGCCCCCGGCGAAGATATGGCCGAAATGGCTAGGCCGATGCCGGGCGATGATCTCCCGAGGCATTGCAATGCGCGCGAGGGTGGCGGCCTCGCTTGCCCCGACATCAAGGCCGGAAGGGTCCGCAAGGTGCAGGTCCATGTCGATAAAGGCGGAGGCCATATACTCAACCGTTGAAAAGCCTTGATTGAAATTCGCCGCTGCCCGAATGCGCGCCACGAGCTCCGCTGGCATTGGCTCGCCCGTTTGATAGTGACGGGCGAAGCGGTTGAGATTGTCGTCTGAAGCGAAATAGAATTCCAAGATTTGGGAGGGAAATTCCACATAGTCCCTTTGGACGTTGGCGCCCGCAAGCGAACGGTAGCGGACGTCCGACAGGAGCCCGTGGAGCGCGTGGCCGAACTCGTGGAAAAGGGTGTCCGCGTCGTCCCAACTCATGAGCGTCGCCTCACCGGGCGAAGCTGGAGAGAGATTCATCACATTCACAATCACGGGGGTTGTGCGCCCAGCGAGACGCTCCTGTTCCCGGAAAGAGTTCATCCAAGCCCCGCTCTGCTTGGTGGGTCTTGCAAACGGGTCGAAATAATAAAGACCCGCCAACGCGCCGGCCCTGTTCCTGACGATATAGGCCCTCACATCGGGGTGGTAGACAGGAACCTCTGTCGTCGGTTCAAACGTGAGGCCGAACAGGCGATTGGCGGTGTCAAACATACCCGCGACCATGTTGTCGAGCGAGAGATAGGGCCTGATCTCGGCCTCGTTGAGGTCGTACTGGGCGGCCCGGACCCGCTCGGCGTAATAGCGCCAGTCCCACGCCTCGAGTGCGAAGCTGTCCCCATCCGAAGCAATCTGCTGCTGGAGCATGTCGCGCTCCTGCAGGGCTGCGGCGCGGGCGTATGGCCAGACCCGGTCCAAGAGCGCCAACGCTCGCTCTGGGGTCTGGGCCATGCGGTCGTCGAGCTCATAATGCGCGTAGCTTGGAAATCCCAAAAGATTGGCGTATTCGCGCCGCAGCGTCAGCATCCGGACAATAGCGTCGCGGTTGTCGTAAGCGTTCCTGTTTTCGCCGCGCGAGGCCCAGGCCCGAAACGCCTGCTCCCGCAGATCACGATTCGCGGAAAAGGTGAGGAACGGCTCGACGCTCGACCGTTGCAGCGTGATGAGGTGTCGCCCTGGTTGGCTGAGCTGCGCGCCGGTGGCGAGGGCCGCGGCTCTGAGACCTTCGGGGAGACCGGCAAGACCGTCTTCGCCTTCCAGGACCAGCGTCCAGGCGGCGGTGTCAGCGAGCTGGTTCTGCGAGAACCCTGTGGAGAGCGTGGCCATTTCCTCGCTGATCGCGGCGAGCCGGTCCCTTGCGTCTTGCGGCAGAGCCGCGCCCGCCCGACGGAAAGACTGGTGATAGTGCGACAGAAGGCGCGTCTGTTCGTCGTCCAGCCCCAAATTGGCGCGGTTTTGATAGAGCGCGTCAAACCGGGCGAAGAGCGTGGTGTTGAGATAAATCGCGCTCTGATGGCGCGCCATCATGGGAGCGATCGTCCGCTCCACCGCTTGCATCGCCTCGTCCCCGTCCGTGCTGGCCAGATTATAGAACACGCCGGTCACCAGGCGGAGCAGCCCCCCAGCATTCTCCATGGCCTCCACCGTGTTGGCGAAGGTCGGTTCAGCCCTCTCCGCGACAAGGGCGTCGATCTCCGCCGCATGAGCGGCGATGGCGCGTTCAAAGGCCGGCAAATAATGGTCTGTCCGGATCTGATCAAAGGGGGGAGCCCCATACGGCTGGTCGCGCCAGCTCTCGAAGAAGGGATTGTGGTTCGGCCGCTCGGCGACACCAATGTCTGCTTGTCCTGGGCCGGTCGCGCAGGCGGCGAGGGGAGCGGTCAAGGCCATCAAACCAGCCCCAAGAATACACAAAGCGCGCATCGGCGACCTCCCAAAGCGTGATTGATCATCGGTATCATTTGCGCCGACGGTGAAGGGTTCTCCCGGCAGGATCAACCAGGACAACGCATCTCAAGCGCGCTGTCACAGCGTCGCCTTCAGTCCGGTCCAGGATTCTTCAAGGCTGGCGCGATGCGCCGGGTCGGCGATGCTGATCAAGGCCCTGGCGCACCCCTCAAGGCTTCGCCCCCTGAGATCGGCGACGCCGTGCTCGGTGACGACGAGATGGGCCACACCCCGCGCAAGGGTCGCCCAGGGGCATTGCAAACGGGGCACGATCCGACTCTGCTCCCCCGCCGTGGAGGGCAGCGCGATGATCAAGCGTCCCATTGGCGCCAATTGTGCGCCTTGAGCGAAATCAGGCAGCCCCCCAGGGCCCGAGACCAGCCGCCCGCCCAGAAATTCGGCATTGATCTGGCCGAACAGATCGACCTCCAGCGCGCTGTTGAGCGCTGTGAAACGCGGCAATCGGCCTGCGACCGCCGGATCGTGCGTCTCCGAGACCGGTCGAAAGCGGGCGCCAGCGGCGATCAGGCGTTGCGCCAGACGATTCCCGCCCAGCGCGACGCCGGCGGTGAGGGAGGCGTGATCAAGCGCTCCAGCATCCAAAACGCCGATCAAGGCGTCATGATAAAGGCCAGAATGGACCCGAAGCCGTCGCCGATCGTGCAGGCTCGACAAAATCCGTCCCGGCAGCTTTCCTATGCCGAACTGCAAGCAATCCCCGTCCTCAATCAGCGCTGCCGCTCGCCCGGCGGCCGCCGCCAATGGTCCACTGAGCGGTGGATCAGGCTCAAGCCAACCAATCGGCTCGTCCGCCGAAACAATGTAATCGAAGGCGTCCTCGTCAACGATCACCGATCCGTCCATGTCGGTCGGGGCCGGCAAGGCCTCATTCACAAGGGCGATGGAGATCTGAGCGCTCAGAGCCGCGGGCCCAGCGTCGGCGGCGACCCCAAAGCTCAGCCGACCTCCCCCCAAGGGCGCAACCACCGCCACGCCCACGGCGCTCCTCCCGGGAGACCGCAGGCTCTCAAACAGACGCCGATAACTGTTGGGGTAGGGGGAGATCCGTCCCCCTTCAAAACCGGCGCGGAGCCCAGCGCTTAGCAGAGGGGTCTGCATGCTGGCCCTGGGGTGCAGCGCCGCGTAATCCTTTTCGTTCACGCCCGGAATAAAAAGGCCTGTGAACGCGGCGCCATCGCAGGCTGAGGGATCGGCGCGGAGGGCCTCATAAAGGGCTCCCGAGGAGACGAGTCCGGAGGGAACCTGGACAACTCGGCCCTTGGGACCGCGGCCGATCAGTTCGACGAGCCCGGACAGCGATAGGCGTTTGGCCATGACAGCGAGGCCTCTGATCGGCCCGCGATTGGGCCATAAGATGGTGGGCGGTGAGGGGATCGAACCCCCGACCCGCAGTGTGTAAAACTGC
>JAGWZH010000123.1 GCA_018971945.1 Alphaproteobacteria bacterium
TGGCCCCGGGGGGGAGAGGCGACGTCTCCCTGGAAGGGGAGGATGGGAAAGGGTCGGGTTCGCCTGGGAGACTGCCCCCATGATCACGCTGCGTGCCGCCTCGACCGACGACATCCCATTGTTCGAAGCGTGGAGGAAAGAGTCTGTCGTCGCCGCCTCCGATCCCAACGACGATTGGGATTGGCCGCAGACCCTCGCCGCCGAGGGCCTAGAGAACCTGATCGCAGAGCTGGACGGCCGCCCCATCGGCTTTATCCAGATCGCCCAGATCGCCGATCTCGTCTGCGACGCGTCGCGCTCTTGGGTTTCGCCTCAGCCGGGCTTCATGGCCATCGACATCTGGATCGGCGAAGAAAGCGACCGGAGCCAAGGCCATGGCAAGGCTATGATGCAACAAGCCATCGCGCGCTGTTTCGCCGACCCCGCGATCCACACGGTTCTGATCGATCCCCCGCCGACCAAAACCCTCGCGAGCCGCTTCTCCAACCGGATGGGCTTCCGCTTTGTCGAGAAGCGCCGATATGGCGATGACGATCGCGCAGTCTATCAGCTCCCGCGTCGGGACTGGGAAACCGCGCGGACCGAAACAAGCGCCTCCATCGCCGCCTGGGCTGAGGCGACGTTCGGTCCGGCGTCGGACCTGACCGTGCTAACCCAAAGGGCGCGACAGGAACTCGATGAGTTGGAAGAAGCGCTCTTGGCCGGCCACAGCGCCGAAGCCATCGGCGAAGCCGCCGACGTGGTGATCCTGTTGCACCGCGTCACGGCCTTGCTCGGCGCCGACCTCGCAGACGCCGTCACCGCCAAAATGACCATCAACCGCAACCGCCGCTGGCGCCTCTCGGGCGACGGCGTCGGCCAACACGAAGAATCTTGAAGGAGCATCCCATGCCGAAAGTTCTTATTTCGGACGATCTGTCCCAGGCCGCCATTGCCATCTTCAAAGCCCGCGGCGTCGAAGTCGACTATATGCCCGAGCTGGGCAAAGACAAAGCCAAGCTCAAGGAAATCATCGGCGCCTATGACGGCCTTGCGGTGCGCTCCGCCACAAAAGCCACCGCTGAGATCATCGCCGAGGCCAAGAACCTCAAGGTGATCGGCCGCGCCGGCATCGGCGTTGACAATATCGACATCCCCGCCGCCACGGCGAGGGGCATCGTGGTGATGAACACCCCCTTCGGCAACGCCATCACCACCGCCGAGCACGCCATCGCGCTCATGTTCTCCGCAGCTCGCCAGATTGGGGCGGCCGACGTCTCCACCCAAGCCGGGAAGTGGGAGAAGAACCGCTTCAATGGCGTGGAGCTTTACGCCAAGACCCTGGGCGTCATCGGCTGCGGCAATATCGGCTCGCTGGTGGCGGAGCGCGCCTTGGGGCTTAAGATGAAAGTGATCGCCTTCGACCCCTTCCTCACGCCCGAGCGCGCGGTGGAATTGGGGGTGGAGAAGGTGGAACTCGATGAACTGCTTGCGCGCGCCGACTTCATCACGCTGCACACACCCATGACCCCCCAGACGAAAAATATTCTGTCTGCGGAGAATCTGGCCAAGACCAAGAGGGGCGTGATGATCGTGAACGCCGCCCGAGGCGGGCTCGTGGACGAGACTGCGTTGCGCAAGCTGCTCGACGAGGGCCACGTGGCCGCCGCCGCCTTCGACGTCTTCACAGAGGAGCCGGCAAAAGAGAACGTGCTGTTTGGCGCGCCGAACTTCACCGCCACCCCGCATCTCGGCGCCTCCACCACAGAAGCGCAGGAAAACGTCGCTCTTCAGGTGGCGGAGCAAATGTCGGACTATCTGGTCTCCGGCGCGGTCACGAACGCGCTCAACATGGCTTCGATCACCGCCGAGGAAGCCCCGCGGCTGAAACCGTTCGCAGCGCTCGCTGAAAAGCTCGGGGCCTTTGCGGGGCAGCTCGTGGACGAGGGCCTCCAAGAAGTGGAGATCGAGTACGAAGGCGACGTCGCGGGCCTCAACACCAAGCCGCTTACCGCTGCAGCGCTCGCAGGAGTGCTGAGGCCGCTGCTGCAGGAGGTGAACATGGTGTCCGCGCCCGCTATCCTGCGAGACCGCGGCGCGCCTCTTGCCGAAACCAAACGCGCCGCCTCGCCCACCTATGACAGCCTGATCCGCATCAAAGTGAGGACTGCGGGGGGATGGCGTACCGTGGCGGGGTCGCTGATCGCTGGCGTCCCGCGGATCGTGGAGGTGAAGGGCATGAGCCTCGACGCGCCGTTCTCGCCCACCATCGTCTATGTCAATAATCTCGATAAACCCGGCTTTATAGGCGCGTTCGCCACGATGCTCGGGGAAGCGGGGATCAATATTGCGACCTTCCATCTCGGCCGCACCGCTGCGGGGGAAGAGGCGGTGGCGCTCGTCGGTGTGGACCAAAGGGTGGGAGATGATCTTGTGGAGAAGGTGAAGGCCTTACCCCAGGTGCGATACGTCAAGGTGTTGAGTTTCTGAATTCTTCGCCTCTTGGACCCTCCGCATTCTCCAACAGGATCGGGGCTCGCCAAGATGAGCGAAGACGATTAACCTTGATCATTCAATTCTTTGATCATGAAGGGGTTCGTTATGGCGGGTCGATTGGAACGGCGGCTTTTCGGCGCGGCGGCCGCCATCATGACGATCGCCGCGGCGTCGCCCGCAGAGGCCCGGGTTGAGGAGGCGTCGTTGGGCCTCCTGGCCCATAATATCGAAGTCATCGATCCGAAAAACGCCAACAAGGAGGATGGTCCTGCGATCGACGCGCAGCTGACCTTCTCTTCGCCTGCCATGCTGCGAGCGATCGGCTCGCCGCGGCCCTATGTGGCGCTCGCGCCGAACATCGCCGGCGAAACGAGTTTCGCAGCCGTGGGCCTGACCTGGCGGATCGCGCTCGGCGAGGCCTGGGCGATCGAACCGGCCTTCGGGTATGCGCTGCATGATGGCGAGGTCTCCAACCCCTTTCCGAATGGGGATCCCCGCGCCACTTTGTTCACAAACGAGAACGTGCTTTTGGGCTCGGGGGATTTGTTCCGCTCCTCCATTGGGCTCACCCGCCGCCTCAATGACAGGGTCGGAGTGCAGGCTTTCTTCGTCCATTACAGCCATGGCCAAATCTTGGGCTCCGGCCGCAATCAGGGGATGGACCAGGCAGGGCTCCGCTTGAGCTTTCGGCTTGATGATTGATCGGCAGGGGCCAAGGGGCTCAGCCCGCATGGACGGGTGTCGGAAGACGTCGGGTCCGGCCAACGCCTGATGCGCAGGGCCAAGTCCTTCACCCTTTGTGCTCTCTGACCGCGGCTCTGAATTTTTGCTTCAGAAGGGCTTTTGCGCGTTTGCGACCGAAGCGGCGTCATGAGGGCTCGCGCTTCAAAAGAACAAGGGCTGCTTTGCCGATAAGGGCCCATCCTGGGGCGAAATGGTCTTGTCGGGTCCGCTGGCGGTGCGCGTCTCAGTCGCGTTCAAGACCCCAATGAGGGGCATGTGTCGCCCCAAAGGGCGCGCACGGTCGTGAGCAGAAGCGCTGGAAACTGCGCCGTTTTCGATCCATGCAGATTTCGCCGTCGATCGCTATGACCTCCGGCGACGCTCCGCGCCCGGTTTGCTGAGCCCTATGCAACGAGGCCGCCCCGGGACGCATCGCTCCGCTTGCGCGCGACGGGGGGATCAGGCGGAACGCTTCACGGCATGTTTGCGCGCGTGGGCGCCCCCTGCGGAACGAAAAAAGCCGCTGCTTACCAGGATTGTCTCTGGCGCGGTCCTCAAAAGGCTCCCAATCATTGGGGCCACAGACCAGGGTGACGCGCCGCGCCTATAGGATCTGGTCCAACAGAAACGTCAGCGTCGCCGCGACACAGCGATCGGGCCTAGCCCGCAGCTCCTCCAAACATCCGATCGCCACCAAACCCCGCCCCAGAGGCCGCCCCAGAGGCCGCCCCAGAGGCCGCCCCAGAGGCCGCCCCAGAGGCCGCCCCAGAGGCCGCCCCAGAGGCCGCCCCAGAGGCCGCCCCTCGTTGGATGCCCCTTGACGTGGCGCTCAGATTGGCGCGCGCCGCCCTGGCCCGATGCGGGAGGGCCGTGGACGAAGCTTGCTGAACCCCTTACACATAAACTGTTAACCTAGGGGCAATGGGATGACGAAACGCCTGGCGAGCGAACTCAGCGGCGGCGGCGGTCCGCGTCGCGTCTTGTGCTTGGACGGCGGCGGCGTCCGTGGACTTCTGACCTTGGGCGTCCTCAGCGAGTTGGAGATTACGCTCCGCAAACGGGCTGGCGACGACAGTCTCGTTCTTTCGGACTATTTCGATCTGATCGGCGGCACCTCCACCGGCTCGATCATCGCCACGGCGTTGGCTCTCGGTTGGCCCACGGCTGAAATCTCGGCGCTCTACAAAACGCTGATCCCGAAAATCTTCGGCGACGCCTCGGGACAAGGATTGTTTTCGCCAAAATTCAAAAACGGTCCCCTGACCAAGGCGCTCGGCGACGCCTTCGGCGGCAAGACTTTGGGCAGTCCGGAGCTGCGCTGTGGGCTCGCCATTCACTGCAAGCGCATCGACACCGGCTCAGCGTGGATCCTCGTCAATAATCCTGCGTGGCGCTATTACGACAGCAATCGCCGCTTTCTGCTGCGCGATCTTGTGCAGGCCAGCGCGGCTGCGCCGCATTTCTTCGAAGGCGTGCTGTTGTCGCTTCAGGAAGACGAAGGCCAAGTCCAGGACATGTTCTTCATCGACGGTGGGGTCGCAGGCAACAATAATCCCGCCCTTGAGATGTTCATGGCCATCCGCGATCCCAGCTATGGCTTTCATTGGGACCTCGGCCCCGACAGGCTCTATATGCTCTCTGTCGGGACGGGTTGGCTCCGCGAACGTCACAACGCCCGGGATTATCGCGCGAAAACCTTCGTGACCCAGACCCTCAATGCGCTCCGTGGCATGATCAATGATGTGTCCTTGCAACAGATCGCTTTGATGCAGGGCTTGTCGGAAAGCGGCGTCAGGTGGTTCATCAATTCTGAGAAGGACGACCAGCCCACCGCGCCCTATCTGACCCCGACCCCGATGCTGCATTATCAGCGTATGGACGTGCGGCTCGACAGCGTGGCCACAGACGCCGACGCGAGGCCGGAACACGCCCAAAGACTCCTGGAGCGGCCGCTGGCCAAAGCCGAAGCCCAGCGCCTGCGCGACATCGCAAGCGCGCACAAAGCCAATCTGAATCTTTTGAACGAACTCGGCGTGGAAGCGGGCTTTCACTATATGAACGTCGCCGCGCCGCCGACAATCTTCGACTTGCCGGCCTGGCCGAAAGGCTGAGGGCCCATTGGCGAAAGCCCGTCGGTGAAAGCCCGTCGGTGAAAGCCGGATTTAGGGCGAGGCCTTTCTTTCTCGCGCGGCGGGCAGCGCAACGCCAACCCGCTTGCAGAAAAAGCGGCCTTTCGGCTCGAGGTGATCAAGAATAACTCTGGCCGCGTCCTCGTAAGAGATGGCCAGACGCGGCATCGCCTGCTTGAAGGCGAGGGAGGTGGCCAGACGGGGCAAAAACCGCGTGAATGCGGGACGCGGCACGGGCCAAATATCCTCCGACATGACCAGACCCGGAAGAGCGGCTGCAGCCGGCGCCGCCACCATGGGACCAGGGCACAGAATCGACCAATCCAGCGCCGTCGCTCTGACCGCGTCATAGTTTGTGCGATGGGCTTGATAGATGCGAGGCACGCCCGGCAGGTCGATTCCCATCCCGCCGCCATCGGGCACATCAAGAAGCGCCGCCCCGCCGAAGCACCAGAAACGTCCGCCAGGACCCAGGCCCTGCGCCGTCGCTGCGATGACCCGGCCGACAAGCGCGGTAAAGTGCGGGCCGTCGGCGACATAGCCCGCGGCGTTGATCACGGCATCATGGGCTCTGACAGCGTCCGCCAACGCATCAAGCTCTGAAAAAGCGACTTGGCGCACAACCAGGCGCGGGTGCGGGACCAGACCTCCGTCGCGGCGGACAAGGGCTGTCACCGCGTGACCGCGCTCCAGGGCCCCAGAAACAATTCGGCGTCCGCTCCTGCCGGTCGCGCCCAGAACGCAGAGCCGCATGCGGTCCTCTCCTGACCCTGTTCTGGGCCTTCGATCCTTAAGTGGGGGTATCGCGAAACAAGCGAAAGGGTCAATGCGCGGCCCAAGGCGGACGAGAGAAAGACGGGGACAAGACCGGGACAAGACTGGGACGCCGCCAGCCATGCGATCCAACGCTTTTCATCCACGCGCCTTTGCGCTGGCCCGCAAAGCCCGCTAAGGGATTCGGCCCCTCCGGAGACAAAACAGCGATGACCTCGGTAGCGGTCGTGGGCGCCCAATGGGGCGACGAAGGTAAAGGCAAGATCGTCGATTGGCTGAGCCATCGCGCCGATGTGGTCGTCCGCTTTCAGGGCGGCCACAATGCTGGCCATACCCTGGTCGTGGGGGATAAGACCTACAAGCTCTCGCTGCTTCCCTCAGGGGTGGTCCAGGGAAAACTCTCGGTCATCGGCAACGGCGTCGTGGTCGATCCTTGGGCGCTGCTCGACGAAATTGGTCGGCTCGCAGCCATGGGCGTGGCGATATCGCCAGAGACGCTGGTCTTGGCGGACAATGCCTGCTTGATCCTGCCCTTTCACCGCGATCTCGACGCCGCCCGAGAGGCAAGCGCAGGACAAGGCCAGCAGATCGGCACCACACGGCGCGGCATCGGTCCGGCTTATGAAGACAAAGTCGGAAGGCGGGCGATTCGGGTCGCTGATCTCGCCGATCCCGAGGCGCTCGCATGGAAGATCGGACGCTTGCTCGCGCACCATAACGCGCTCCGAAGGGGCCTTGATTTGCCCGAGCTGGACGCAGGCCAATTGCTGGCCGATCTTCGGGGCCTCGCGCCGCTTGTCCTGCCTTTCGCGCAGCCCGCATGGAAGCGGCTTGATGAAGCGCGCCGGCTTGGGCGGCGGATCCTCTTTGAGGGGGCGCAAGGCGCCCTCCTGGACGTGGACCACGGAACCTATCCTTATGTCACCTCGTCCAACACTGTGGCGGGACAGGCCGCGGCGGGGGCGGGCGTGGGCCCCGGGGCTGTGGGGTATGTGCTTGGGCTCGCGAAGGCCTACACCACACGGGTCGGGGAGGGACCGTTCCCCACCGAACTCAATGACGCGGTCGGCAAGCGCATCGGAGAGGCGGGTCGAGAGTTCGGCACCGTCACAGGGCGGCCACGGCGATGCGGTTGGTTTGACGCGGTGCTTGTGCGCCAGACGGCCGCCATCAGCGGCGTGGACGGGCTCGCCTTGACCAAACTCGATGTTCTGGACGGGCTCGACCAGCTCAAGGCGTGCGTCGGCTACCGGATCGGGGATCGGGCCGTGGACCACCTGCCGGCGGGCCTGAGAGAGCAGGCGGCTGTGGAGCCGGTCTATGAATATTTCGACGGCTGGACCGACAGCACAAGAGGCGTCCGATCCACGAAGGATCTGCCGGGAAACGCCATCAAATATGTTCGGCGGATCGAAGAACTCGTCGGACGGCCCGTGGCGATCCTGTCGACAAGCCCTGAACGGGACGACGTGATTCTCATGCGGGATCCTTTCGAGCGATAGCGCGATCCTTGACTCCACACTTTGGGCGCTCTGTTTTGGGGGCGCTCTGTGTTGGGGGCGCTCTGTTTTGGGGGCGC
>JAGWZH010000124.1 GCA_018971945.1 Alphaproteobacteria bacterium
GGCGCCCACACCGTGCCTTATGTCGAGGTCAAAACTCCCTTCGCCCAGTTCGAGCATGAAGCGACAACCACCAGGCTCTCCGAGGACCAACTCTTCTATCTCCGCCAGCGCGGGATTCCAGAGGAGCAGGCTGTGGCGCTTCTCGTGAACGGATTTGTCCGCGACGTGCTGCAACAATTGCCCATGGAGTTCGCGGTGGAGGCGCAAAAACTTCTTGAGGTGAGCCTGGAAGGGAGCGTGGGATGAACCGCGGTGGTTTCAGCAGCGACAAGGCCGGCAGGACGGATCTGGTTCTTGTCGCTCAAACAGGCCTCCCCGCGGCGTCAGGTATCCGCAGCGGATCGCAGAGAGCGGCGCGTTTGGGGGGGCGACAGGCGATGGTCTTGGCCTTGGCCACTTGGCTTATCGCCTGCCAGCAAGAAACCGCAGGGCGCGATCCGACCTATGATCTGTCGCGCTTCGCCGACTGCGCGGTCATGGACGCCATGGATGAGCAGCTGGCGTCGGAAGGCTGCCTCCTGCGTGATGAGGCCGGCGAGCAAGCTCTTCTGGTCACGCGCCGCGCCAACACCGTGAGCGTCCTTGTCGTGGCGGATGGCGAGCCAGGTCAGTTGATCGAGGAGACGGTGGCGGAGGGGCAGGCTCCGCCGTGGCTGGAGGATGTCAACGGCGACGGGCGGTCCGATCTTTTCATTTCGAGAGAGACTGGCAATGTCAACACGGCAACGGCCATCTGGCTCGCGGGGGAGGGCGGCCGCGCTTACGCCCGCTTGGGCGAGATCGCCGGATTCGGCCACCGCCTGACCGCTCAGGGCCTCCTCGCCGTTCCGGCTCGCTCCAGCGCCGCGGCGGTCGAAGTGGCGTTTTATCGGATCGAGCCCTCGGCGCTGACAGAAGTCGCCGTCGTGACCGTGACCGGAGAGCCAGGGCCAACGGGTACCCTCGTTCAAACTTGCACGCTGACCCGCAGGTCAGAAGGCGAGGCTCAGACCGATCGTCAGATGCAGGACACGCTCTGCGCTGAGCCCGAAGCGATGGGAGCGTTCGAATAATGCTACAGATCCAAGACCTCGCCGTCAGTGTGGGCGACAAACCCATCCTGCATGGCCTCAATCTCACGGTCCCAAAAGGAGAGGTGCATGCGATCATGGGGCCGAACGGGGCGGGGAAGTCGACTCTGTCCTATGCGCTTGCAGGACGAGAGGGATATAACGCGACCGCCGGATCGGCGCGGCTTGACGGTTGTGAGCTTTTGGAGCTGGAGGCGGAAGAGCGGGCGGTGAGAGGGCTGTTCCTCTCTTTTCAATATCCTTTGGAAATCCCCGGCGTGCCCACCATGACTTTCCTGCGCACGGCGCTGAACGCCCAGCGCAAGGCTCGACACCAAGAGGAGGTCTCCGCAGGGGAGTTCCTCAAGTTGGCCCGGGCCAAAGCCGAGCAACTCAAAATGAACCCGGATTTCTTGAAACGCCCTCTCAATGTGGGCTTCTCCGGCGGAGAGAAGAAGCGGATGGAAATCTTGCAGATGCTTGTTTTCGAGCCGCGCTTCGCGATCCTCGACGAAACAGATTCCGGCCTCGATATCGACGCGCTGAAAGTGGTGGCGGATGGGGTCAACGCGCTCCGGACGCCGGAACGGTCCATGCTCGTCATCACCCACTATCAGCGTCTGTTGGACTATATCCGTCCCGACAAGGTGCATGTGCTCGCGGCTGGGCGGATCGTGGACAGCGGCGGACCCGACCTTGCTTTGCGCCTCGAGGCGGAAGGCTATGACCGATATCTGAAGGCGGCGTGATGGGGTCTGTCGCGCTGCCCACCCGTCGGGACGAGGCCTGGAAATGGTCGGACCTCCGCCAAGCCTATGGCGCTGAACCCCCAGAGCTTGATCCCGCTCTGGCGCAAAGTCCTGTCATCGTGCAACTCGCCGCAGCGGCGGCCGCGTCCGAGAAGCTGAACCTTGCGCCAGGCGAATCGCTGATGCGGGTGGAACGGCTTACCGCAGCGGGTCAGGACGCATCCTCTTTGGAGATCGTCCTCGGCCCTGGCGCATCCCTGACAAGGATCGTGTTTCAGGATGCGCCGGACGTCTCTTTGAACCATGTCCAGGCGCGCCTCGCCGCCGGTTCTCGGTTCCGACAGTTCGTCCTCAGTCTTGGCGCGCGTTTCGCGCGGGTGGAAACAGACATAGAGGTCAATGGCGCGGACGCCGAGATCGCGCTTTACGGGGCCTATCTGCTCGGCGAGGGCCGCCACGCCGATTTCACTTCTATGGTCCGCCATGAGGGCGCTGGAGCAACCACAAGGCAGCTGGTCAAAGGCGCGGTGCGCCGAGGCGGACGAGGCGTCTTTCAAGGCAAGCTGTTTGTCGGCCGCGCCGCGCAGAAGACGGACGCGCGTCAGCATCACCAAGGCTTGCTGCTGGATGAGGGCGCCGAGATCGACGCCAAGCCGGAGCTTGAGATCTATGCAGACGATGTGGCCTGCGCCCACGGCAACACCGTCGGCGCTCTCGACGAGGACGCGCTCTTCTATATCCGATCCCGCGGCGTGCCTGCGGCGGCAGCCCGGGCGCTCCTGGTCGAGGCGTTTTTGAGAGAGGCGGCCCCCGATTGGCTGCCGGAGGCCGCCGCGGCGGAGATGGAGCGTCTTCTCGGCTCGTGGCTGGAGCGCGGCGCATGAGTTTTGAGGCGACCGATATTCGGGCGGCGTTTCCGATCCTGCTCAGGCGCGTTAATGGACGGCCGCTCGTCTATTTCGACACTGCGGCGAGCGCGCAGAAGCCTGAACCGGTGATAGAGGCCATGAGCGCGGCGATGCGCCATTCTTACGCCAATGTGCATCGCGGTCTGCATACCCTCGCAAACGAGACGACAACCGCTTTTGAAAACGCCCGCGCCGCCGCGGCTCGGTTGATCAACGCCCCTGGTCCTGAGCAGATCGTTTTTACCAAAGGCGCCACCGAAGCGATCAATCTTGTCGCCTCCGGCCTCGGCGCATCGGTCAGGCCTGGAGACGAAATTGTTCTGTCGGTGATGGAGCACCACGCCAATATCGTGCCTTGGCATTTTCTCAGGGAGAGGCGCGGGGCGATCCTGCGCTGGGTGGATGTGGATGACGCGGGCCGGCTCGACATGTCAGCGCTTGCCTCAGCAATCGGACCCAGGACGCGAATGGTCGCTCTGACGGCGATGTCGAATGTGTTCGGCGCAGAAACGCCTGTGGCGGATATTGTGGCCCTCGCGCATGCTCAAGGCGCTCCGGTGCTTCTGGACGGCTGTCAGCATATTGTTCACGGCATGGTCGATGTCTGCGCTCTCGGCGTCGATTACTACGTGTTTTCAAGCCATAAGCTCTATGGTCCGACCGGCCTGGGCGTTCTTTATGGTCGCGCCGAGCGGCTCGCCGCGCTGCCTCCTTATCAGGGCGGCGGCGAAATGATCGACATCGTAGAGCAGGACCGTATCAGCTACGCAGATCCCCCCCATCGGTTCGAGGCTGGAACCCCGCCGATCCTTGAGGCGATCGGGTTCGGGGCGGCGCTTGCTTGGCTCTCTGGGATCGATCGCGTCGCGGCGGAGCGCCATGAACGGGCCTTGGGCGGCTACGCCAGAGAGCGGCTTGCGGCTATGAACGGCGTCACGGTCTTTGGCGGCCTTGAAGATCGGCCCATCCTGGCTTTCAATCTCGACGGCGCGCACCCGCATGACGTCGCTCAGATCCTCGACCGGCAAGGGGTCGCGGTGCGGGCGGGGCATCATTGCGCCCAGCCGCTCATGAGGCGGCTCGGCGTCACCGCGACCGCGCGGGCGTCATTCGGGGTTTATAATACGCGTGAGGAAGTGGACATCTTTATCGACGCGCTCGCCAAAGCGCGCAAACTGTTGAGCTGAGTTCGATGGACGCGCCTGCCACCACCTCTGAACCGGTTCTTCCGCAAAGCTTGTCCCAAGACGAGCTCGACCGGATCACCGATGACCTGATCGCAGAGTTCAAGAAGGTCTTTGACCCGGAGATTCCGGTCGACATCTACGAACTCGGGCTGATCTATAAAGTGGATTTCAACGCTGGCCATGTGGACGTGGACATGACGCTCACCGCGCCCGGATGTCCGGTGGCGGGTGAGATGCCAGGCTGGGTGGAGGCGGCTTGCCTGAAAGTGCAGGGGGTCGGCTCGGCGAAAGTCAATCTCGTGTTTGACCCGCCATGGACGCCTGCCCGTATGAGCGACGAAGCCAAGCTCGAGCTGAACATGCTTTGAGAAGGAGCGCTGGCGATGGCTGACCCCCCCGCCCCCAAAAAGACCGAATGGTTCTGGCACGGTGTCGCGATCGGCGTGCTGGTGCTGATGGTTGTGCTTGTTGCATATGGATTTTGAGCATGCCGAGACCCCGTCCCAAGATCGTTAGCCTCACCGACGCCGCTGCGGCCCGGGTGAAAGAGATTATGGCTGCGTCAGAGAAGCCCTATCTGCGGGTGGGGGTGAAGAACGGTGGCTGCGCCGGCATGGAATATGTCATGGAGTATGCTGAGGCTCCGGGCCCGTTTGACGAACGGGTCGAGGACAAAGGGGTCGAGATCGTGGTGGACGCCAAGGCTGTGCTTTTCCTCATCGGCGCCACCGTCGATTTTGAAACGACGCGGCTCGCTTCGCGTTTCGTGTTCAAGAACCCAAATCAGACCGACGCCTGCGGGTGCGGGGAGAGCGTCACCATTCTCCCCGCCAAAGAGGAGGCCTAGCCCCCATGCCAGACCATGGGGACGACCTGTTTCTGGCCTTTGTCCCCGAGCTTTTTGAGCAAATGGGGCCAGTTACCGTTCGTCGCATGTTTGGCGGGGCGGGCGCCTACGCGCAGGGACGCATGTTCGCCCTGATCGCTGGCGACGTGATCTATCTTAAAGTCGATGAAGCGCTGAAGGCTAGGCTTATCGCCGCCGGATCGGCTGGTCCCTTCCAATGGGAGCCCCGGGCCGGGCCGATGGCAGGCCGGACGTTGGACATGGCCTATTGGCGCTTGCCTGACTCCGCCATGGACGATCCCGACGAGGCGGCGAAATGGGGCCGGGCGGCTCTCAAAGCGGCCTTGGCGACGCCGGCGTCGCGGCGCAAGCGCAAACCCAAAACCGCCCCCTGAGCGGGGCGCCGGTCTCGTCCGATCAGTCCGCCGATCAAGCGAAGGGCTGTCTCGCCCCAATGGAGGCTCGCTCGCGGCCCCCGCGCGCCGAAGGCCTGATTTCGGTCGGGACAGTCAACGCTAGGCCGCCTCCATCAGCTGGAAGAAGTCCCGCGCGGTTGCGGCAAGGTCATCGGTCAGCAGGCCAAGCCGGTCGGCCTCTGGCGACAGAGGCCGACCGGTCAGGGGGCGGCAAGCGTCCGCCTCATCCGCCTTTGAAAGCGGCCTTCCGCTTCTGCAAAAAGGCCGCGACCCCCTCGGCGAAGTCGCCCGTTCGGCCCGCGTCGCGCTGTATTTCCCTCTCCAATTTCAGCTGTTCTTGGAAATGGGAATCCAGGCTCTCCCAGGTAAGACGCCGGATCATCGCCAGCGACCGTGGGCCTTGAGCGAGCTCTTTGGCGAATGTCAGGGCGGTGGGCATCAGGTCGGCATCCGGAACGCAGCGATTGATCAGGCCCCACTCCAGGGCTGTCCGGGCAGGCAGCTTCTCTCCGAGAAGCATCATCTCCATGGCCCGTGCGCGGCCGATCATGCGCGGCAAGAGATAGGAAGACCCTCCATCTGGCACGAGGCCGATGCGGCGAAAGGCCTGCAGGAAATAGGCGCTCTCCCCCGCAATAATCAGATCGCCCATCAGCGCGAAGCTGCAGCCCACCCCGGCGGCGGCGCCGTTCACCGCGGTGACGAATGGGATCGGCAGGTTGCGCAAAGAGGTGATCAAAGGATTGTAGTGGGTGTCCAGCGCACGGCCAGCGTCGAATTTTCCTTCCCGCGCCCTCGCCGCATGAGGGCCTGTGTTGTTGAGATTGGCGCCAGAACAGAACCCGCGACCCGCGCCTGTCAGTACGAGCGCGCGGGCCTCGTCGCTCGCCTGTTCCACGGCAAGGGCTAGGTCGCCCATCATCTCAAGGCTCGCCGCGTTCATGGTCGCCTCGTCCGCCATCGTCACGACGGCGACCTGATCGGCGAGTGTGTAGGTCAGTTTCGTGTAGCTCATTATAGCCGTCCTCTTGCATGGGCGAACAAGAGGTAGCGCAGACGGCTGTGGCGCCCAAGATCACGCAAGGGAAAGCGCCGTCGCCTTAGGCGACCGCGGCTCGGCCGGGAGGCGCAAAGGGCGGGGAAAGGGTCACTCTGTTGCGGCCTTCGCGCTTGGATACATAAAGCGCATTGTCGGCCCGCTGGAGCAGAGAGGCGCCGTCCTCGCCCGGCCCAAGCTCGGCAACGCCCGCCGAGATCGTCACCCGTCCCAGATACTCATTGGTGGACCGGCGCAGAAGCTTTTTTCCTTCCACCACGCGGCGGACCTCTTCGGCAAACGCCTGACCGGCCGAGCCGAATTTGCGTGGGAGAATCACAACGAACTCTTCGCCGCCATAGCGAGCGACCAACTGGTCGGGGAGGGCCTTATCTTGCAGCGACGCGCCGACGAAGCGAATGACTTGGTCGCCGGTTGAATGACCCCATGTGTCGTTGAAATGCTTGAAATGGTCGATGTCCAGGACGATCAAGGATAGTGGCGTGCCCACTTCGCCCGCCTCTTTGAGGCGCATCTTATACATTTCGTCGAAGTAGCGGCGATTGGCGAGGCCGGTCAGGCCGTCGGTGACGCTCTCGGAGCGAGCCTGGGCCAGACTTTCACGGAGACCCGTAATCTCAACCGAGGTTTCGGTCAGCTGGGCGTTGAGCTGACGGTTATGCTCGGCCATCTCCCTTGTGGTCGCGGCGAGGCTCGCCAGCAAATCTCTTAAAGTCGCGCCATTGGGGTTTTGTTCCAGGGCCTGGGCGGCGTTTTGCAGCACAACGCCGTAGGCGGAAGATTTTTCGCCAGCGCTCTCCAAGATCGCTAAGACCCCGGACAATTCCCGGGCGATCTGCTCGCTGGTGATAAGAATATTCGCCTGGGCGGCGTCGCCGGCGAAGAGGCGATCATAAAGGCTCTTGTTGACCTGGTCGTTCATCGGGGCGCCCGATTGAACAATGGAATCAACCGCCTCGCACACCGCCGGCGTTCCAAGATGATAATTGAGCCATATCTCGTAATTCTGGGGGCAGGGCGTGACGTGATGGCGGCCCATCAGCTCCACGGTCTGACGGGCAATCGCGAGGCCCTCTAAGCCTTTCAATTGATCCAGCAACGACGACACAGCGTATCCCGACAGCCCTTACCCATGCTCACATAAAGGAATAGTTTCGTGAGGATTGGGTTAACGACCAGGGTTCGCCGCCCAGGTGACATTCGCCTGGATTGTTTTATCTTCTGCGCCGGTTTGGAGTCTTCGAGGCGTCGGTGTCCAGCTCGCGAGAAAAGTGGGGTTTCTCCTTAAGGCCTCAGGCTTGGACCTCGATCGGGCCAGGGCCGTCTTCGGGCCACAGGGGCCGGAGCTTGAGAAAGCGGACATGGCGACCAAGCGAGCAAGTCCAAAAAGCCAAGATCTTGTGAGGGTCGACCCGTGCATGAGCCCGGCCAGCGCGGAAGGC
>JAGWZH010000125.1 GCA_018971945.1 Alphaproteobacteria bacterium
TTCCATTTGTCGCCGAAAAATTGACCTCAGCCGCATCCCAGTAAAGCGTCTCCATCCATCGGACATGGGCGCCTCGTCTTTTAAAATCGGTGATTTGGCCATCCCGCAATCGGCGCCTCACCTGCGCGCGACGATCAGCACTGAGCTGGAGCCGGCTATTGTTGTGAGTGGGCTGGGGCTGTCTATCGATCGCGTCGAGGGCCCTTATCACCTGGTGAGCGATCTCGTCTTCGCTGAAGTTCAGGAGGTTGGTGGAGAAGCACCATTGCTCAAGGACAGCGATGCTCCGCTTGAACCGCTGTGGGGCATTGGCGTCTCTCTCCGCAAGCCTCAGAACGATGGCCTGCCAGTGGGTCCAAGGCAGAAATGTCATGCGGCGTAAATGCGACGCGGGAGCCGGGAGGATGGTTTCTCTTTGTGGTTGTAGAACAAGCTGTTTGTGATTTTGGATCAGGGCGGGCAGGCGTTCGGCGACCCATGTCTTGACCTCTTCCAAGTGCTCCGGCTGATTAAAATGGTCCATAAGCCGGGCGCTGAAGTCAGAACTTGGCGGCTGTCGAAAGTCCAAAAGAAACGCAACGCGCAGGATCCCATCCAGCCGATGGCCGGCCATTCGTTCCAGTCTGCCCCAGGCATCGCTCATCTCGTTCGCCGCTGTCAGGCTGCTCTGGGAGGCGAGTTGGACAAAATGACCCTTGATGATGTCTTTGTTTTCGAGAGGCTTTCCGCGGGTATTGATCGTGATATAGGCGAATTCAGCCATGTGCCTGTCGCGCATCTGCGTGACGGTCAAGAAAGTCCGATCAAGGAGGAAAGTGGCGAAATCGATGCGCATCGTCGACGGCCACGTCCTTACCTCCTCAAGAAAGAAGCGCGCCGCTTCGTGCATCCGTCGGTCGGCCAGAGAGGCGGTGTTGTGGGCCCTTGTCGTGCAGCCATTCAGCGCATCGCCGATCCGGGCCAGAGCGCGGCCAGGTGTCTGAATTTTTACGCGAGCGGCCATCTGGGGTTGTGGGGTTCTCAGGACCTCCTGGATCTCGAGCCAGGCATTGTCTTGAGACGCGTCCCGGAGGGCGCAAAGCAACAAGGTGAGCGTGGTGAGGCGTTGTTGACCGTCATAGATGAAGAATCGATCCTCCGCCTGTCGCCGCATCAACAAGATATGGCCGAGATAAAAGCTCGGCATGGGCGGCGGGGCGTTCAGGGTGAAGATCGGCCGCGGGGGCTGAGCGCCTTCCTCGATGCTGGTGTCTTTATCCGCCCGGACGTCGTCTTCGGGATCCGCCTCATGATCTGCCTGGTCTTGTTCCGTCGCCGGGCCGTTCCGTTTCAGAACGCTGACCAAATCGCTTAGAAGCGCTTTCCATTGCGGTTCCTCCCACTGGTAGTCGCGTTGAGTGCGAGCTGGTTCAAACTGTCCCATCAAGAAAAGCGATCGGATTGAGTGCGCGCTGGCCTGCGGATTTGTCATCGGTACGCTCCGTAGAAAGATGGAATCGCTCTGAAAGGCGCGTGGTGGTGGATCGATCGATGTTCGTGCGGTCTGGCTCTCCTATGGCGAGCATCCGGCGCCCGGACGACTGGGGACGGGCCCTCGGGGACTGGCCCTCGGGGACTGGCCCTCGGGGACTGGCCCTCGGGGAGGGGTCCCGGATTGCCCTCGTCGGCAGTCCTGCCCCCTGGGGCGGGACCCGAAGACGGATGGACATTGTTTTTGTTGGCGTAAAAAAATGACGTTGACATTATATAATGGCAACGTTATCTGGAGACAATGACATCAATCGTTGCAAACAATCAGCGGTCCGAGCAAGCCGGTCTCCGAAATTAGACATTCGCTAAGGCCGCGGAGCGCGATCCCGCCATGGCGGGCGCGAAACGCGTTGTGGGGTTTGGTTTTGCGGCCCGTACGCCGACGCCGGGCTCTGGGGGCGCTTAGGCTTCGCGCCGGGGCCTCCAAGCCCCGCCCCAGCTCCTATTGTCTTCGTCATGGGCGATCCGCCGGAGGGTGCTTTGATGCATGAACTAGAGACTTTACCCGCTGCTGCGCCTGCTGAGGCCCGGCCAAAGCCGAGATGGATTGTCTGGTGGCAGGCGAGGCCCAACCAGCGGCGGGCGATGTGCTCGGTGTGCGGACTCACCATCGGGCTCACGCCTGGGGAGATTTATCGCTCCCATTGTCGCGTCTTTCCTTCCAAAGACACCGCCGAGACCTGGGCGCAGGATCTGAGCGCGATCATGCTGCAAGATCCCAGGATCCGGGAACAAAACCTCCCGTGGACCTTCTGGGCCATGCCCGAGGGGGAGGGCCCTGGGAGGGGCGAAGGCGACGCCTGATCCGAAAGCCGCTCGTCCTGCTTGAGCGCCTCTGCATTGTTACCCCCAACCCCTTGCTGTGGACCGCATGATCGACAGACCCGACAAGCCAGCCGCAGGCCCAGACCTGGCATCAGGTTCAGGGCTCGCCCATTTCGCCAATTTCGAAGGCGGGGTCGATGACCTCGCTCTGGTGGCGGACAGCGTGCTCAGCGCCATCGGCGCCTCCGGCGACGAGGATGGCCAGGGCTCTGTCAATCCGCGTCTCATTCGCGACTACACCCAGCGGGGTATTCTCAGCCGCCCCGAGCGTCAGGGCAAAGAGGCGGTCTACAGCTACAAGCACCTTGTCGAGCTTGTGGCGGCGCGGGTTCTGCTCGGGGACGGATGGCCGCTGGCGAAAGTCAGCGTCTATGTTTCGAGCGCCCGACTTGAGGATCTTTTGTCTCTGGCCACGCCGCGCAATCCGGCCAAGTCGGCGATGCGGGCGATCAGGGATATCCGTGAGCGGTCCGCAGGGCATGGCGCCGCGCGGCCCGGTGCGGGCAAGCCTCCCGACTTCCCCGGCGCGTCGATGCAGATGTGGCGGGACATCACCGGTCGACAGGCCCGACTTGCAGAACTGCGCGCAGAGCTTCCGGTCCATCTGGGCCGGATTGGCGACGCCCTAAAAAGTCCGTTAACGGATGAATATATTTCCGTCTCGCTGACCTATGACCTTCACCTTCTCATCGGCAATCGACGCCTTGGCGCGATGACATTGGAAGAAGCCGAGGCGATCGGGAAAGCCGTGACCGCTAGTCTCATTCATCTCCGTCACAAAGGAGGCAAGCCTTGACCCACATCGATCTGACACTCACGCCTCGCCGCGCCGCCGTGATCGAGGGGGCCGACACCGAGTTGGATGTTCTGGTGTCGGTATCGGCGCCGGACACGCCGGCGCTTTCGAGGTCCCGCATGCCGCTCAATCTCGCCATCGTCATTGACCGCTCGGGCTCCATGGCGGGGACCCCCCTGGCGGAGGCGAAGCGATGCGCAGGTTATATTCTTGAGCATTTAAGCATGCGCGATCGGGTCGCTCTCGTCACCTTCGATAGCGCGGTCACGGTGCTCGCGCCGTCCACCATCCCTGAACCAAAAGAGCCGCTTCTGCGGGCGGTGCGCTCCATCGTCTCGGGCGGCCAGACCGCCTTGCACGAGGGATGGCTCCAGGGCGCGGAGCAGGCCGCGCCGCATGTGGTCCAGGGTTCGATTGCGCGGGTTCTGCTCCTGACCGACGGGCAGGCCAATATTGGCGAAAGCCGCCCTGCGATGTTGGCGGCGGACTGCGCGCGGCTCGCCGCCGCCGGCGTCTCCACCTCTACTTATGGTCTTGGGCAGGGTTTTCGTGAGGAGCTGCTCGGAGCAATGGCGGATGCAGGGGGCGGGCAGGCCTATTATGGCGAGACCGCCGAGGACCTGATGGATCCGTTTCGGGAGGAGTTTGACCTCTTGAGCGCGGTATGCGGCCGCAGGATGCGGCTGCGCATCGAGCCGAGCCCGGGGGTCAGCGTCACCGTGCGCAACACCTATCGCACCGACCCCGACGGCAACGCCATTCTTCCAGACCTCGCCTATGGCGCGGCAGCTTGGGCTTTGCTGAGGGTCAAGGTGCCTGCCGCGCTTCAGGAGGCCGAGCCTGGTCGGATTTTGCATGTGCTGAGCGCCTTCGTGACTTATCAGGACGGGGAGGGGCGGCCGCAATCCTCCCGCACGGCTCATCTGCGCCTGCCGCGCATGCCGCAGGCGGCCTTCGCCGCCCTCCCCGAGGACGAACTGACCGCCTCTAGGGCTCTGGAGCTCCGCTCCGCCGACTTGCTGACAGAGGCGCGCGCCGCCGCTGACCGCGATGATTGGGATCTCGTCGAGAAGATCCTGGCTCGCGCCAGGGCCCAGGCGGGAGACAATGAATGGGTGGCGAGGAGCATCGAGGAATTGCAGAAATACGCCCTTCTCCGCGACCCGCGCTTCTCCAAAGAGGCCTATTTTCTGGCGCGCAAGAAAAACCTGCGCCTCGCCGAACCGGGGGAAGACGGGCCCTACTCTTTGCTAGAGGAAACACTGAAGCCTGGCTATGTGCGTCGCAAACTGCGCCAGGGCAAAGACTTGCGTGGAGAACCCTTTGGCTCCTGATGCGCCTGTCTTGCTGCTTCTTGCCCAAACGCGCGGGCGGCAGGTGTCGTGCGCGTGGGCTTTTGGGCCCTTTGGCCCGGCGCCTGCGCAGGTGGGCCTTGAAGCGTGCTGAGGAGCCGTCCGGTTTGGCTGTTTATCTTCAAGAGGCCGGCATGCTTTTTTGATCCGTTTGGGCCCGATTGAGAGGGGAGTGGAGGGTCTTGAAGGCGATCGATCTTGTGTGGATCTCGGCGTGCCTTGCTCTGGCCGCAGCGCCGCTGGATTGGCCCTATGGCTATTATCAGCTCCTGCGGGTGATGATCTCCGTGATCGCCGTCTTCCTGGCCATTCGCTCATGGCGACCAGGAAGCAGAGCATGGACCTGGGGCCTGGCCGCCATGGCGCTGATCTATAATCCACTGGCGCCGCTGTCTCTCGGGCGCGAGTTGTGGACCATCGTGAATGGTGTCTCGGTCGCGGTCCTGGTCATGCACTGGTGGGCGACTGAGCGCCAGCGGGGCGCCACATAGATTTGCTGTGTGCGCGTTTCGGACGGACCCACAATCTCCAGGCCGTCTTCGGGGCGAAGCGTGCCTGTCAGGATCAGGTCGCGATAGGGCCCAGGCCGGAAGCACAAAG
This sequence comes from Alphaproteobacteria bacterium, assembly GCA_018971945.1. Classification (GTDB taxonomy): domain Bacteria; phylum Pseudomonadota; class Alphaproteobacteria; order Caulobacterales; family Aquidulcibacteraceae; genus REEB509. Next base: position 5,104 of record JAGWZH010000125.1, read on the forward strand.
GGCGTGCGCGACACCGTCATAAAAACGCCCCCTCTTGGCTGAGAGCGGTTCCAGGGTTGGTGATCATAGGGACTGGCTTCAGGCCGACCTGAACCGGTGGCAGCCAATCGCCTGCATCAAGCCGCAGCCGGCTCGCTTCAGGCGCCGAAAGCCGCTGCGACAAGTTCCGGCGCGCGAGGCCTGGTCGATCGCCTTCTCAACCGGATCAAGACGTTTCGCACGATAGCAGGGCAGTGGGAGAGAGGGGGAGAGCCAGACCTCGCTGTCTCCAAATGGAGGGGGCGGTTGACGGGATTTTGACCAGAAGGGAAGTCCCGGGCCTGCCCCTCGGTGCAGTTGATGGACAGGACAGCGCCCCTGGGTCATTTGTGTAGCCATCATGCCGAACGCCGTGGACTGGTACGAAGCCAACGCCGGAGATCTGGCTCCGCGCTATTTGTCGGTCGCGGGCGAGGATGTGAATGCATGGCTCTGTGACCTGCTGCCTGCTTCACCGGGCTTGGTGCTGGATGTGGGCGCCGGCGTCGGACGCGATGCGGCATGGCTTGCCTCTCGAGGACTGCAGGTTGTCGCGGTGGAGCCTGCAAAGGCCATGCGCGAAGAGGGACGGCGGCGGCATCCAGACGCAGCGATCCAATGGGTGGGGGACGCCATGCCGGACCTCGCTCAGGTCCTGCGGCTTGGGCTGTCCTTTGACTTCATTCTGCTCAACGCGGTGTGGATGCATGTGGCGCCGGCCGACCGCCCCCGGGCGTTCCGGAAACTCGTCACGCTCCTGAAGCCCGGTGGTCGCATGGCGATCACGTTGCGCCATGGCCCGCATGAGCCCGCGCGGGGCGACCATCCGGTCTCCCAGGACGAGATTGAGATTCTCGCCCGCGACCATGGCGCATTTCTTGAGCGCAGCCTTGCAACCCCTGATCACCTCGGCAGGGCAGGGATTTCCTGGACCAATCTCATCCTCCGTTTACCGGATGACGGCACAGGCGCGCTGCCGCTTTTGCGGCACATCATTCTCAATGACGACAAGTCCTCCACCTATAAACCCGCTCTCCTGCGGGTGTTGTGCCGCATTGCTTCGAGCGCGGGGGGGCTTGCGAGAGCCCATGACGATGAGCGTGTCGCTGTGCCCCTCGGCCTCGTCGCGCTCTATTGGCTCAGGCTCTTCAAGCCGCTTCTGGCGTCGGATCTGCCGCAAAGCCCCGGCAACCGCGGGTATGAACAGCTTGGTTTTGTGACGCATGGTCTGCGGGCGCTTGAGGCGGTCTCCCATCATGACCTTCGGATCGGGATGCGCTTCGGATCAGAGGTCTCTGCGGCATTGCACGAGGCTCTGCGGGCGGCGTGCAGAACAATCATCGCGATGCCGGCGCGCTACATGACCTATCCAGGCGGGGGCGCAATCCTGGTCGGCCAGCGTCAAGCCAGCCGGGGGCGGCCTGAGGTGATGACCCTCGATGCGGCCTATCTGCAGAGCTTTGGCGAACTGTTCGTTCCGGCTCATATCTGGAGAGCGCTGCAGCGGTTCCAGGTGTGGATCGAGCCCGCACTGATTGCGGAATGGTCGCGATTGATGGCGTTCTATGCGGGACGCCAGGGGCGGACGCTCGCGCCCGGCGCCATTGAGGCGGCGACAGCATGGTCGGAACCTGGCCGGGATGTCGCCGCGGCGCGGGAGCAGGCGCTGCGGCTGGCCCAGGCGGGCGGTGTGCATTGTGTTTGGAGCGGACGCCTGCTGTCGGCGGACCGGCTCGACATTGATCATTGCTTTCCCTGGTCGGCATGGCCATGCGATGATCTGTGGAACCTTCTGCCGTCTGATCCCCGCATCAACCGCGAGAAGAAGCGCGACCGCCTTCCCGGCGATGGGCTGCTCAGAGCCGCACAGGAGCGCATCCAGGACTGGTGGAGCAGGGCTTATGTGGCGAGTCCGAACCTATTGATCGGGGACCGTTTCCATCAGGAGGCCGTGGCGTCGTTGCCGGGGCTTGCGGCGAATGGACCGAGGCAGGCGCGCAGCCTCGACGAGGTGTTTGACGGTGTGATGGTTCAGCAGCTGCGGCTGCGTCATGATCAACAGATCCCCCTGTGGACCTGAGGGGGTGTTTTGAACCCCCTTTTCGGACTGCAATTGGCGGAGTGGGGACGGAGGGAGATGGGAACCCCAAGAAAGCGATCAGTCTCACATCGTTTCTGAGGGGCTTTAAAAGCCTGTCCTCAACTGGGGTAGGGACAAGGCGCCATTGACAGATGATTAGTCGCTTCGCGAAATTCGACCTGATCCGACAACTTGGTCCAGGCCGATGAAGCAATCGCGCTAGTCGTCCCTTGATCTGCTTGGTTTGTCATTGCCGCGTCGCGCGAACTATTGACCAGAGCAATCCCAAC
>JAGWZH010000126.1 GCA_018971945.1 Alphaproteobacteria bacterium
CCCTTGCGCGTCATCATGGAGATCTTGGGCGTTCCGGAATCGGACGAGCCCTTCATGCTGAAGATGACCCAGGAGATCTTTGGTCCACTCGATCCTGACGTGGTTGGCGGGTCCTCCCGGGTGGCCGACACTGATATGGGGCTTGGCATCGACCTCATGGCGACAGCCCAGGAACTGTTCGCCTATTTCGGGGCCATGACCGAAGATCGGCGCGCCAACCCGAAGGACGATCTCGCGACCATCATCGCGAATGGCCAGATCGACGGCGCGCCCATCGATCATCTCCAGGCGATGAGCTATTACATCATCGTGGCCACCGCGGGCCATGACACGACCAGTTCCACCGCCGCGGGCGGACTTCATCAGTTGATCAGGAACCCTGACCAATTGGCCAAGCTCAAGGCTGATCCGAGCCTCATCCCTGGCGCGGTTGAGGAGATGATCCGCTGGGTAACGCCGGTGAAGCACTTCATGCGTACTGCCACCGCCGATTATAAAATCCGAGACCGGACGATCAAAGAGGGCGACGGGCTCGCTCTGTTCTACTGGTCGGGCAATCGGGACGAGGAGGTCTTTGAGGAGCCCTACTGTTTCAGGGTCGACCGCACGCCCAACAAGCAGATCGCTTTTGGCTATGGCGCCCATCTGTGCCTCGGGATGCACCTTGCGCGGATGGAGATCAAAGCGCTTTTTCACGAGCTTATGCCCCGCATCGAGCGTATCGAGCTTGCGGGCGAACCGGCCAACACACGCGCCAATTTCGTGAGCGGGCTGAAGGCTTTGCCAATCCGGGTGCGGATGGTCTAAGCGTCCATGGAGCCTCTGACCCTTGCGGCCCTCATGGCGGCGTTCTTCTTGGCCGCCATGCTTTACTCATCGGTGGGCCACGGCGGTGCGAGCGCCTATCTTGCGATCATGGCGTTGTTCGCCCTGCCGCCGGAGATCATGCGGCCGACGGCGTTGTGCTTGAATATTCTGGTGGCTTCCCTTGGCGCGTTCCGCTTCTTGCGGGCAGGGCGTTTCGATGCGCGGCTCTTCTATCCGGTCGCGCTCGGCGCTGCGCCCTTCGCCTTCTTGGGCGGCGGGGTGGACTTGCCGGCGGAGATCTATCGGCCGCTCTTGGGGGTTGTGCTCCTGCTTGCCGCGCTCCGCCTGGCCCTTCCCGAGCCGAAACCCTTGGGGGAGGGTGCGATCAGGCCCCCCCATCCCGTGCTGGGGGTGGCCGCCGGCAGCGGGATCGGGTTTTTGTCGGGGCTGACGGGGACGGGGGGTGGAATCTTTCTGTCGCCCCTGGCGATTTTTTTGAGGTGGGCGAAGCCTGAAACCACAACCGGCGTTGCGGCCTGCTTCATCGTCGCCAACTCTGCGGCGGGCTTGGCGGGCAATTTCGCGCAGACACAAAACTTGCCTGCCGTCCTGCCGTGGCTGGCGGCTTCAGTGGTGGTGGGCGGAATGATCGGGACTTGGCTCGGCGTTGCGCGCTATTCCACCGCCATGCTGCGGCGGGCCTTGGCCGCAGTCATGGTGGTGGCCGGGGCGAAGCTGGTCTTGACCTGATTTGGCGCGTTGGGCCCTATCGCCGGCCGACGATCTCCTGTGCCGGAGCGGGGAGGCGAGACAAGCAGGGCCTGCGCCAAGCCCATAGGCGGCAGATCCGCGCATCGCCGGCCAACCGGAAGGCGCGCCCTCAGTCCCTGATGGCCCAGAGGAGGTCGCTCCAAAGCGCCTGCACGAGGGGAGAGGACATCCAGGCGAGCCAGGCGCCGAAGGCGACGAGCCCGAACGAGACGAGCGTATCGATGGCCCTGGCCTGGGCTGGCCCGACATCGGCCATGGTCTGGAACGCCGACTGCCGAAGGGTCTGCAGGGGCAGGGCGAAGGCCGCAAAGACGAGCGCCACCAGCAGCAGGATCATCCAGAGCGGAGCGTCGAGCGCGGGAGAGAAGCCCAAGACCGTGTCTGTGAGAACAAGGCTCGTCATCACATACAAAAGGCCAAGGACGGCCGCCGCCCCCAGGACAGCCATGACGACGGCCAGAAAGCCTGCGCCAATGCGGACCCCCAGCGTCGCTGGCGGCGCTGACGGGGTGGAGAAGCGCTGCGCCTCTGGACTGCGCCGGGGTTCTCTCACGCCCTCGGTCCAGCGGCGCCAGAAGGGTTTGTCGCTCATCTCGTCAAACCGCCGCCGAGCCTCGCCGATGATCTGCTGCGCAGTGGCGGGCAGCCCGTGCGCCGCGTTCCATTCCTCCGCCGTGTTTGCGCTCGGAATGACGAACATGGCCGCGACATAGGCGATCAGAACGATAAAGGGGGCGAAGAGGGCGGCGACGACAATCCCGATCCGCACCAGGGCGACATCAAGGCGCGTGTAGGCGGCTATCCCGGTGCAGACGCCGGCGAACACGGCTCCCTCGCGCAGGCGGAAAAGCCGTTTCCTGGTTTCCTCCGCGCCGGAACTTTCAGCGCGTGCGTCCTGGCTGGCCTCGCTCGATTGCGGCGATGCTTCCGCTCCATCCACAGGGCCCATGGCGGCGAGTGTCTCGGTCATCTCCGCGGCAGTGACGACGGTCTTGTGGTGATGCAGGCGTCCAAGCAATCGGTCTGCGATGGCCGCCTCAAGGTCTTTGATGATTTCGGCTTTGTCAGGATTGGCCGCAAGGGTCCGCGCCGCGGCGTCGAGATAGGCGCTGAGGGCGGCGTAGCCCGCTTCTTCCAAAGCATAGGCGTTGCCGCCTAGATTGACGGTGACGACGCGTTCCATGCTCAAAGCCCCAGGTCTTGGAGTGTCAGATTAAGGGAATGCCAATAAGCGGACAAATCCGCGAGGCGCGCGCGGCCTTTGTCCGTCAGCTGATAATATTTCCGGGGAGGCCCGGCGGCGCTCTCCTGCCACTCATAATCCACGATCTCTTCGCGGCGAAGTTTGGAGAGCAGGGGATAAAGCGTGCCCTCTTGGGTGGCGAGAGGCGTTGGCTCGAGACGCTTGAGCATGTCCCCCGCGTAGGCGCGGCCACGGCCCATGAGGGCGAGAAGCGCCATCTCCAGGAGGCCCTTCCGAAGGCCGGCATATTGATCATGAGCTTCCATAAAAGCTACCTTGGCATGAAAAGGTACATCGGGCAAGCATTTTTTTGGGGTCCCATTGCTCGGGCGGCCTTTCATGCGGTGACGCAAAGGCGAAGCGATGGGCCCCGGCGCGGGAGGCGATCCGTTGGGGGAGCGGGCGCGAGGGGGCGCAGGCGCAACGGCCTGCGGCTCAAGGGCAGGTTTGTCGCCGGCGCGATCTTTCGGCCGCGTCGCGGCCTCTTTTCAAAAGGGGGCGCGGGTTTGGCGGGGAAGGGTCCTTGCAGGGCGCCGATCGGGTCGGCCTTGGTGCTGAGCCGTTTCTCTTTTGGATCGTCGGGGCCATGAGAAGCTGGTTGCGCGATATCGGCTTGCGATGAGGCCGCGCCGAGAAGCAACGGGGCAGTCACAGAACCATCAAACCGGAGAGGCGGCTTGATGGGTCAGAAGGGGGGTCGCTGCGGCCTCAAAGCGGCTGGTGCGAGGGGTTGAACCGTCTCTGAAGCGTCGGATCAGGGGTTTGAGGCTTCAGCCTTTACCGGCCATGGCCTTCATGATCGAAGTTTGGACTTCTTCTGGGGTCGGGTTGCGACGCAGAGTAAGTCCGCCATTAATGTGCAGGAGCTCACCTGTGATGAAGCTTTCGTCGCTGGCGAGCCACAGGCAGGCGTGGGCGATGTCTTGGCTCGTACCGATCCGGCCCAAGGGGTATTCCTTGATGAAGGCGGCTTCGAGGCCTGGGGCGGCCATGGCCTCCGCCGTCATGGGCGATGCGGTGAGCCCTGGGGCTATGGAGTTGACCTTGATTCCGTGTCTGCCGAATTCGTTTGCGAAGCAGCGAACCAGGGCGTCCGCACCTGCTTTGGTGCCGATATAGGCGGCGTGGTTTTGTAAGAGCGCGATCGTTGAGGCCGAGCTGATCTGGATCAGGCTGCCGCCTTTGTCTCGCGCAGCCATTGCGGCGCAGAAGCTCTGGAGGAAGAAATAGGGCCCTTTGAATTGCAGATCCATCAGCTGATCGATTTGGGCTTCGGTGGTTTCCAGAAGCGGGGCCATAAGTCCCCAACCGGTTGCGTTGACCGCGACATCGACGCCGCCGAATGCGGTCACGGCCTTGTCCGCTAAAGCTTTGACGTCTTCCAAGCGGGTGATGTCGGCGACCGCATAGCCACCTCCGATGGCCTCGGCGAGGGCTTTTAAGGGCTCTTCCTTGCGCCCCGCGACGAGCACCTTGGCGCCCTCGTGCGCGAGGGCGCGCGCGATCGTTTGGCCCATATTGTCTTTGCCGGCTGCTCCCAAGACGACGGCGACTTTACCTTGCAGACGGCCCATCTCGCTTACTCCTGATTGATGGCGTGTGTGCGAGCCCGCATCCGGGATCAATACTGAAGCCGCGTCAAGCCGGGGGTGCTTTTGCTTCGGGGGCATGGGCGCATGACGGGCTGCACCACGATCTGTCTGGGCTGGGCAAAGCCTGAGGCGGCCCTTAAGGCGAGGCTTGGTAGGGCGGCGTCCGACGCAGGATGGACGCCTCGAAGGAACGTCTTGGCGGAATGGAGCCAAGTCCGCCGGACAGGGCGAGGCGCGCGCTGCTGTTCAGCCGCGCGCCCTGACGGCGCCAAAGGCCGCGCCTTTGCGGACCGAACCGCCGCCCTGTCATGTGGGGCGCTGTGGACCGACTTGATCCCCGTCGGCTGCGGGGTCCGTTCACCAAAGGGGCCGATCGGGAGACACCACCGCGGCGAAGCGCTCCAAAAGCCGCTTCAGCCGCAGCAGATCCTGAGGAGACGCCGCCTCCTCAAGTTCTCGCTCATAAGACAGCGCCAGGGGCACGATCTGCTCATAAACGCTTTGGCCCTCCTCAGAAAGCCTCAGCAATTGCCGACGGGCGTCCGCTGCCGCCGCCTGCCGCTCCAAGAGCCCCCTTTGCCGCAGCCCTGTCACCGCCCGGCTGACGGCGACCTTGTCCATGGCTGTGCGCTCGGTGACGGCCGACGCGGTGAGGCCGGGCGTTTCGCCCAGAACCGCCATGACCCGCCATTGCCAAATCGACAGCCCGAACTCCGCATCGTAGCGCTCGGCGATCCGTCGAGAGATGGTGTTGGTCAGCACCGAGAGCTGAAACGGTAGGAACGCCGCAAGGCGCAGCGTCTCAGTTTTTTTGGGGGGGTGGGAGGCGAAAGGCGACGCGGACTGGACGCGGGGTTTTTCAGGCATGGGCCATGTGTGGCTTAAACTCCCGCAATCCTCAAGCCGACGCCGCCCAGAGGCGGCCGAGGCTGCGCGCGCTTTTCGCATCGGGAAACGCTCTTGGCGCCAGAGCGCCGCCTCCTCGGCAAAGGGCATGGGTATTGGCGCGATGGGCCAGGCCGGCGCGCTCTGCGCGGCTTTGCCAAAGCGCGCGCCCAAAACGCGCGAGGGAGCGTAGGTCAGGGACATCGGGGAGGACAGATACCACAAGCGACGCCGCGATCGCCGGGGCTGAGACGCCTCTTCCCGTCTGCGCCAAGAAGCATGGTCAGCGCGAAGAGGTTTCAAACTTAAGCAAAATTTATGGCCTCTGTGGCATGAACCAATACTTCATAGGCGCCGGCCGAAGGGCAAGCGAAAACCGAAAGATCGCACAAACCCCCTCTGGAAGGCTGCGTTTGCTTCACAGATCCCCTCCGTTCATGAACGCAAAGATCCTTGTCATTGACGATGTCGCCGATGAGAGGGGCATGCTGACGCGCCGCCTCAGGCTGCGCGGCTACGACGCGACCTGGACATCGTCCGCAAGCGATGCTCTCCAACGCCTTGCGCAACAACGCTTTGATCTGGTGGTCGCAGACTTTGACATGCCCGGGGGGCGGGGCGACGGCCTGTTGCGAGAAATCAGGGCGTCATTCAGCCTTTGCGAGCTTCCGGTCATTGTAGCGACAAAGGACCCTTCGCCTGCCGCGATGGGCGCGGCCCTCGACGCCGGCGCCAATGATTGGACGGCGAAGCCGTTCGAGCTTGACTGGCTTGTGACGCGTATGGCCGCACAATTGCGCTTTCTCTCAGAGTTCCGGCGTGTGGTCGCCGCGCAGGCGCGCCTTCAACGTCGGCTTCAGGTTCGAGCGCGAATGGAGGAATTGGGGTTTGGCGATCCGAAGCGGCGCGCGCTCCTTATGCGGGAGCTGCAAAATGAACTGCCGACCGGCAGCGTCAGTTTGGTTTACCAGCCCCAGCTTCACCTCCGCAGCGGGGAGATCGGGTCCGTCGAGGCGTTGATCCGCTGGAACAGCCCCGTGCTTGGGCCTGTGGCCCCTTCCGAATTCATTCCGATCGCGGAGGAGACAGGCGATATCGCCGCGTTGACTGAGTGGACCATTGAGCGGGCGTTGCGTGATCGGGAGAGGCTTGCGTCCCGCGGCCGCCCGGTTCGGATGACAGTCAATCTGTCAGCCTCTCTGGCGAGCGACAGCGCGTTTGCTTCTCGCCTGCTGGACCTGATGGGTCCGCATGCTGAGGCCGTCGGCCTTGAACTGACGGAATCCGCGATTTTCGGCAATGGCGAGGAGGCGGTCGCCAACCTGGCGCGATTTGCGGCCTCCGGCCTCCGCATCGGCATCGACGACTATGGATCGGGAATGTCGTCGCTCGCCTATTTGCAGAGCCTCCCCGTCCACGAGTTGAAGATTGATCGGAGTTTCGTCTCTCGCCTGACCCAGAGCCAACGCGATCCGCTGATCGTGCGCTCCACAATCGAGTTGGCGCATGCGCTGGAGCTTGAGGTTGTGGCGGAAGGAGTGGAGGACCAGGAGACCTTGGCGCTCTTAAGGGTCATGGGCTGCGATCTTGCCCAAGGCAACCATGTCGGCGTTCCGATGAGTGTTGAAGGTCTTTTGACTTTCTTGGAGGACGGATCGGTCGGTCGCTTGAATGCGCCTCTCGACATCAATGAATTCCTAAAGAGGGCAATCATTGAAAGTTAAGAACAGAGTTACTTATTTTAGGTTTTGTTGATTTTTACTTTTTTTGTAGTATTGTAAGTTAACTGTCTACGCGCACGATCTCCTCGACCAATACAAAACGAGTTGTAAGGGGCAAGCGGTGCGCGAGAAGATCTGGAAGAGAAGCGTTTCGGCCGTCGCTATTGCGACCGCGATGGCTCTGTCGCCCGCTTTTGCCCAAACCGCTCCCGGAGAGCGTCGGATTGAACCCTATTGGGGGGACATTGCGCCCTTCTACGGAGCTGCCAGCCCATTCCGAGGGGACATCGCGCCGTTCTGGGGGGATATTGCGCCGTTCTGGGGGGACATCGCGCCGTTCTGGGGAGATATCGCGCCGTTCTGGGGGGACATCGCGCCGTTCTGG
>JAGWZH010000127.1 GCA_018971945.1 Alphaproteobacteria bacterium
GGTGAAGTGCATGCGGGTGAAGTTAGGCCCGGGCGCGCTTCAAGGAAAGGCGCGGTCTCAGGCCAAGGGCGCTGAAACCCCAGAGGCGGAAACCCAAAGCCTGGCTAACCAATTCGTCATTTCCAGCACCGCATGAAGGTGTATATTATTGTGTGGCGAGGGATGAACCTGGCGTGTCGCAAAAGACGCGGGGGCTTATGGTTTGGAGGATTTGATGTTTCAATCCGTCTCGCGGTCTTTTGTCCTTTGCCTCGCTGGCTTTGGCGCCGTCATCAGCGTCGGAAGCGTAGCGCTTGCCGACGACGGCCAGCATGGCGTGGTCTCTGAGGAGCCTGCGTTCGCCTACACCATCATCGAAGAGGACGCTCGGATCCCGTTCGGCGCCGACGAGATCGACAGCTTTCGAGTGGGCCGTGACGGCTCATTGCTGCTCAGAGCTGGGCCGGGGGACTGGTATCGCGCGGTCGTGTGGGCTCCTTGCCAAAGAGACTTGCGGTTTGAGCAGCATATCGGCGTCGGCGATCGCGTGAACACGGGTTTTGACCGCTTTTCCACGGTTGTGGTGGATGGAAATCGCTGCCCCATCCAGTCCCTGGACAGGATCGAAGACCCTCGGATTGCTGAGCGCGCCGCGGACGCTGCGGCTGAGGCTGCTGGCTGACCCGCCTCTCAACGGGAACGCCATTGAGGTCAAAACAGCGCAGAGGGTGGACGAACCAGTTCAGTGCGGGCACATCCCCGAGATGGATGAATCAGACTTTGGTTTTGCCCCGCCCTTCTGCACTCTGGCGCCGGACGACTGCGCCACAATGACGGACGTCCGCGCCGGGGTCGACGAAATCGATCGCATGCTCGTGGTCTTGTTGGCCCGACGGCAGGGATACATGGATGCCGCAGCCCGTATCAAGCCGCTTCGGGCGCAGGTGCGGGATGAAGCGCGTATCCAGCAAGTATTGGACAACGTGGCCGCCAATAGCGTCCGCGCGGGTTTATCCTGGGCGATCGCCGAACCCGTCTGGCGCACTCTAATGGAGCGCTGCATCGCCCATGAGTTTATGGTTTATGATGACCTGAAGCCTGGGGGAAACCCAGGCGATGGCGTCTAGATCCAAACGGAGAACCAGCCTTCATGCCGAATCGAACGTTCGATGCGGACAAGATCATCGCCGCTTTACAGGGCCAGTCCGAGAGCTTCATCGAACGCCTGCGCGTTGACCCTGCCGCCCGCAGCGCCGCCCTTGCCGGCGCAGGCGGCTTGGCCGCGGGCCTGCTCGCGGGCCGCTTGAGCCCACGGTTCGCCGCAGCGGCGTTGCAACTTGGCGGAGTGGCGGCCTTGGGCGGGCTCGCTTACGACGCTTGGCGCCGCCATCAGGCGCGTCAATCGGGCCAAGGCCTTTCCGCCCCGGGCGAGGTCGTTGCGCCTCCCGCTGGTTTTCTTCCTTCCCCGGACACGCCGCAGGCCGAAATCAACGCCAAACTCACGCTTCGCGCCATGATCAACGCCGCCAAGGCCGATGGTCGGATCGATAACGCAGAGCGCGCCCGTCTCTTTGACCGCCTTGGCGCGGTCAGTCTCACCGATGAGGAGCAAGATTTCCTTTTCGCTGAACTGGCCCGCCCGATGGATACCGACGGCCTTGTCGCCGGAGTGGGCGACAATGGGGCCTTGGCCTCTCAGGTCTATGCGGCGTCGCTCCTCGCGATCGACGCCGACCAACCTGCCGAGCAGGCCTATCTGGCCGAACTGGCGGCTCGTTTACGCCTGCCGCAAGGCCTGATCCAGGAATTGCACGCCGCCGCTCGGTGAGCGTTCGCGCCCCGCGCGAAAACCGGCGCCTGTCTTGCATGGCGAAATGCACCAGAGGCTGAGAGGGCCGATTGGCTGACCGACGGTTTCAATGCTACGGCAATGCCGGGGCGATGACCGGGACGGGGGCGATGCGGCCGGAAGGGTGACGCATGCGTGCGGCGTTGATTGTCATTGTGACCATTGCGACCCTGTTGGTCGGCCTATACGGCGTAGGCTACTTCATGCTGCCGAACACGCTTCAGGTCAGCTCCAGCATCGCCATCGAGCGGCCTCGTGCGATGGTTTACACGCTGGTGAGCCATGTCAGCCGCGTCCGCGAGTGGTCGCCTTATTGGCGGCGCGACCCCGAGGCGGAGTATGTCTTCTCAGGCGAAGACGGCCAGGTCGGCCAAACCCTGCGCTGGCGCTCCAGCAAGAACAGCGTGGGCAGTGGTTCTTTGTCCGTCTTGGAGATGGTCCAAGGGGAGCGGGTGTCGGGCCGTCTTGAGCTTGACAACCGCGCGCGTCTTGAGACCGCTTTTCTGATCGAAACGGGGGAAACCGGGGCGGTCGCCGTGTGGCGGGTGAGCGGGACCTGCGACCCAGGACCGGTCAATATCCTGTGTCGCTACGCCAATCTCATTTTGGCCCCTGTGATCAAAGACGATCTTGACGACGGCCTTGCGGAACTGAAGCGGCTTGCCGAGGACCTCCCCAATGTGGATTTCGGCGGGATTGAAATGGACATCGTTTCCATTCCACCGCGGCGCTATATTTTTGACGACATCCAGGTATCTGCAGAGACCGCCCGCAGCAATCCAGAACAGTTCGCAGAGGCCTTGCGCAACGCCGAGCAATCCGTCCTTCGGTTCTTCTCAGAATACCAGCTGAGCGCTGACAGCCCGTCACGCGTGGTTGTGACCACCCAAGACGACGGCGAATATTTCAAGTTCCGCGTGGGCCAGTATTATTCGGGTCCAACGCCTCTGGTCTTGACCGGCGTTGAGAGCGGGGAGACCCCGGCCGGCCGCATGGCCCGGGTTGTCTATCGCGGCCCGCGCGCGGGCATGCCGCAGGCTTATGCGCAGGTGGACGCATACCTGCAGACGCGCCGCATCGAGCGTCGCGGGGACGGCCTCCCGTGGGAGGTATATGCCGCGCAACCGACTCCAAACGGCGCGACCCCGGTTTCTTCGTCCTCTCAGACCGGGTCTGGATCGGACGCCGCAATCACCGCCCCGCCCGCAGAAACGACAGTCCAGGTCGAGATTTTCATCCCCATTGAGTAACGCGGCGGTCAGCTTCGGTGGTGTTTCCGCCGCGACGCGGTCTATAGGGAGAGCTTTGATCCCTGGAGCGTTTCCATGACCGTTCGCATGCCCGCCTCTCAGGCTTTGGCCCGGGTAAAACCCTCCGCTACCCTCGCCGTCACCGCCAAGGCGCGCGCGCTGCAGGCCGCAGGTCGCAATGTGATCGGCCTCGCCGCGGGAGAACCAGACTTCGATACGCCGGAGAACATCAAGCAAGCCGCCATCCGCGCCATCGTGGCGGGTAAGACGAAATACACCGACGTGGATGGCATTCCCGAGTTGAAGGACGCGATTACAGCCAAATTCAAGCGTGAAAACGGCCTAGACTACACCCGCGCTCAGGTGAACGTCTCCCCGGGCGGCAAGCCCGTGATTTACAATGCCTTCGCAGCGACCCTGAGCCCTGGCGACGAGGTGGTGATCCCTGCGCCTTATTGGGTGAGTTATCCTGATATGGCGCTCTTGTGCGGTGGACAGCCCGTTTTCGTCGAGACCAAGCTCATAGACGGCTTCAAGCTGAAGCCAGACGCCTTGCGCAAAGGGCTCACGCCAAACAGCCGCTGGTTGATCCTCAACTCGCCTTCGAACCCGACCGGCGCGGCCTATACATGGTCTGAGCTGCAAGCCCTGGCTGCGGTGCTCTTGGAATATCCGGACTGCTGGATTCTCACTGACGATATGTACGAACATCTTGTCTATGATGACTTTAAGTTCGCCACGATCGCCCAGGTCGAGCCACGCCTCTATGAACGCACGCTCACCATGAACGGCGTGTCCAAAGCCTACGCGATGACCGGTTGGCGTATTGGATACGCTGCCGGACCAGAACCTCTCATCAAGGCCATGGCCAAAGTGATGAGCCAGACCACCTCCAACCCCTGCTCCATCGCCCAGTGGGCGGCCGTAGAGGCCCTTAGTGGCCCGCAAAACTTTATCGCCGAGCGCAATGTCAGCTTCAAGGCGCGGCGAGACCTTGTGGTCTCGATGTTGAACCAGGCTCAAGGCGTCGAGTGCCCGACGCCGGAAGGGGCGTTCTATGTCTATCCCAGCATCGCGGGCCTCATGGGCCGCAGGGCCCCGTCGGGCGCGGTGATCAGCAATGACGAGGACTTCGCGCGAGAGCTTCTTGACGCCGAGGGCGTGGCGGTGGTTCACGGCGCGGCTTTCGGGCTGGGGCCCGCCTTCCGCATTTCATACGCCACCGCCGCTGAGATCTTGGAAGACGCCTGCGCCCGCATTCAGCGTTTTTGCGGTTCGCTTTCCGCGCCAGCGTTCTGAGCTGAAAAAAAAGCCGCGCGGCCCCTTGGGCCAGCGCGGCTTGAAAAGTCGCCTCGGGGAGGAAACGCCGGACTTCTGGAACGCAAAAACCGGAGCTGCAGACGGCGCGAGGTGCTCGCCGCCACGCTTCGGATATGGTTCCGAGCCGATGTCTGCGCAAGTTGCGCAGTTGCGCGCTCAGCTATGCGTTTTTGCTGCGAACCAAGCCTGCAGCCGCGGCCTCACCCGCAAGAACGCAAGGTAAAGCCGCTCCAGCGCCCAAAGCAGTGGCGGCAGCCGGGCCAGGCGACCGAACCAGGCCAAGGCCGGCGTCGCCCGCCAGAGCGCTGCGAACGCCGCGGCCCCCGATAGGATCGGCCCCCCTTGCTCTTGCGCATGGAACCGCGCCAGCAGCGCCTCTCGACCGAGCGGGCAGGATTCCGCCGAGCCGGGTTCGGAGACGTCTACAAAGGCGATCCGCCGCCCCCCGTCGAGCCGACGAAAGAGGGCGATCTCCCTTTGGCACAAAGGGCAGCTTCCGTCGTACCAGACCGTGAGCTGTCGCCCAGAGACAGGCTTGTGAACACTCATGCGTTCCAGATAGGCCGCGTGGGTGGACTTGGACAGCGGCGCGATGGCGCAGGACTGGAGGCGCCTCAGGCGAGCGCGCGTGCGAAGCCCACCCCGACAGACGAACAGAGCCGCATGGCGGCCTTCCTATCCGTCGCGGCTTTTGCTAGGACACCGCCCTTCGCGAGCGGGGCGCTTGACCACGCCCCTCGGCCTTGCGCGCCCCCCGGTGGGGCGAGGAGGGCGCGAACGGAGAGGTGGCGGAGTGGTCGAACGCACCGCACTCGAAATGCGGCATACTCGCAAGGGTATCGAGGGTTCGAATCCCTCCCTCTCCGCCAGGCATCTCTGAAAGCCTTAAAACTCAATAACCCATGCGGGCCTTGGCCTAGCGCCCTTGTCCTTGCTACACAAACTGCTACACATCCTGCTCCACACACTGCTTTAGGGGCAGCATGACAGGGCGGGGAAAACATCCATACGTCACCGAGCGGAACGGGGTATTCCACTACCGCCGCCGTGTCCCACGGGGTGCGGAGGCACGTTTTGGCGGCAGGCGAGAGTTCGTTCGCACCTTGAAAGCCCGGACCTGGCGAGAGGCTCAGGCGGAGTTGGCCGTCGTCATCGCGGAGTTCGAGCGCTTGGCGCGCCCCCCGGAGCAGATCAGGCCCAGCGTCCTTTCAACTGGCCGGGGCCTGGAGCCCTCTCCTTTGGATGGTTTTGTGCCATCGGCCTTGGAGAGCCGTATCCGGGCACGCTTCGCAGAACAGTGGCGGGAGGTGTCCAGTGACCTCGCCGAGACGGCGTTTCGCGATGTGGCGGGGCAGATCATCCGCCATCAGGGGTACGCCAGCTCAATCCAAGAGCGGCTGATCGCCAAAGACCCAGAGCCAGACTGGCTGGTAGCGGCAGGGGGCATCCTCAGAGAACTAGGCGCCCACCCGGCCGAGGCCGCCGTCCTAATGAGGCAGGTGGCCCTGCTGTGGGGAGCCGCGGAGCTGGAGATGATGCTGCGCCGCATCGCCTACTTCCAGGGCCGGGCCGGGGCCGAGTTCAACACGAGCTTTGGTGCAGAAGCTTTCGCCAAGGACGCCATCGCCAGCCGGTCCATGACCGTGGAAGCCGCGGCCAAGAGGTTCCTGAGCGACCCGTTGCGAGAGTTCAGTCCCACCACCCTTCAACAGTACTCCCCGCGGCTGAAGACCATTGTTGAGGGCCTCGGCCCGAAGAAAGCCCTGCGGGACATCACCAAGGCGGATTGTAGGAGGCTTCAGGAAGAAGTCATCCTGCAGCTTCCGGCAAACCGCACCAAGAAATACCCCAAGGCCCCGTTGATGGAGGCAATACAACGCGGCGCTGCAGACGGTGTAAAGGTGATTTCGCCAAAGACCCAACGGCTTTACACGGAGGTGCTTAAGTCGTTCTTCAAATGGGCGTCCATGGACGACCTGATTGAGGCGTCCCCTGCCATCGTCTTGCGGGCGCCAAAAGGCGATAACGGGGGGCGGGAGCACTTCACCCCGGAACAGCTTCAGGTGATCTTTGACGCCCCGATTTTCACAGGGTGTCAAGATGATCGGAATGGGTATGCCCGGCCAGGACCTGCACGTCCTCGGCGTCACCGGTTTTGGATACCCCTGATCGCCCTCTATTCCGGCATGCGGCAGGAAGAAATCGCCCTTCTCCGGGTGCGGGACATAGTGCGCGAATGGGGCGTTGACGCCTTCAATTTGGTGGAAGACCGGAAGGCGGGGCGAACCTTGAAAACACGTGGCAGTGTTCGCAAAGTCCCGATACACCTGCGGATTCCGACGCACTTCGGCGCCTGATTCCGAGATGAGTTCGGCGCCCGGTTCCGATTTCGCATCGGCGCCGGATTCCGAAATGACTTCGGCGCCCCATTCCGAAATGGCTTCGGCATGGGATTCCGAGACCACTTCGGCACCCCTGTTGGGGCGATTTTGAGCGGGCTTTCGGCAGGTTCGCCCCCGACCAGAGGGGGTGTTCATGCAGGGAAAGCAGACCGAGATGCGTCATGTCCGAGAAATCCTCCGCCTGAAGGCGGAGGGGGCGAGCGATCAGTTAACAGCGCGTTGTGTGGGTCTTGCCCGCTCAACGGTCAGGGCGACCTGCGAGCGGGCGACAGCGGCCGGCCTCGCGTGGCCGCTGGACGAGGGGCTCACCGATGAGGCGCTGGCTGCATTGTTGTTTGCCCAGCCGGGCAAGGCGACCGCGCGCGGCGTGCGCCGCAAGCCCGAGCCGGATTGGGCGGCGATCCATCTGGACCTGAAGCGGCCGCACATGACCAAGGCGCTGGTCTGGCAGGAATATCGCGAGGCCAATCCAGACGGCTATGGCTATTCGCGGTTTTGCGAACTTCTGGGCGCCTTCGCCGAGAAATTGGCGCCGACCATGCGCCAGGCGCACAGGGCGGGCGAAAAGATGTTCGTCGACT
>JAGWZH010000128.1 GCA_018971945.1 Alphaproteobacteria bacterium
CAGACTGGGGGCGCTGGCAGACTGGGGGCGCTGGCTGACTGGGGGCGCTGGCTGACTGGGGGGGCTGGCTGACTGGGGGCGCTGGCTTGCAAGGACTTGCCGACGATGAGATGGTAGTCGGGCTCTTATCGCTTTGATTTGGCTGCGGGGGGCCGCGGCAGTGTTGAAACGTCTTCACTTGTGGGTTTTGGCGGCAGCGTGCGCTCTCGCGTCGCTCTTGGTCATCCCAGGGGCGGTCGCCTCCAGCGCCGGGCGCGCAAGCGCGCCTCCGACGCCGCGGTTCGACGGCAGCGTGCATCTTGGGGTCACCTCTTGCGCAGGGCCCTGCCACGGGCGGCAGTCCGCCTCCGGGCTCATCGAAGGCGCCGCGGTCCGCGGCAGCGAACTTGCGGCATGGCAGGACCCGTTCTCGCCCCGCGGCGCGCACGCACGGGCCTACGCCTCTTTACGCACGCCCTTGGGCCGGGCGATCGGCGCCAATCTGGGGATGGCTGATCCGGCTCTGGAGCCGGCTTGCCTGTCCTGCCACGCCGACGCCGCCCAGGCGCGGGGTCCCGCGTTCCAAATCAGCGACGGCGTCGGCTGCGAGGCCTGTCATGGGGGGGCTGGCGAGCGATGGATCGCTTCCCACTATGGCGGCGAGGCGAGCTATCCGGCCAATGTCGCCGACGGACTTTATCCGACCGCTGATCTTCAAAGCCGCGCCCGCTTATGCCTCAGCTGCCATCTTGGCGCTGCAGCGCAAGACCAGTTCGTCAGCCATCGCATCATGGGGGCGGGCCATCCCCGCATCTCTTTCGAACTTGAGCTGTTCACAGCCCTTCAAGCCCATCATGTGGAGGATGAGCGCTATTTCGCCGACAAGCCTCAAGAAACCCGGGCCAAGGCGTGGGCGATCGGGCAGGCGGTCGCCGCGGCCCAAACCCTTGAACTGTTCCTCCAGCGTGCCCAGGGCGAGAGCGTGTTTCCTGAGCTCGTGTTTTATGATTGCCGATCCTGCCATCGCCCGATCGAGGATCATCCCGACGCCCAGTCCCGGCCCCTATGGACCCCCAATCCAGGCCGCCCGAACGGACCCGGGACTGTGGCCTTCAACGACGCCCATCTGATCATCCTTTCCGCCGCGGTGGCGGCTTTTGCGCCCCCGCACGCCGCCGAGCTCCGGCAGAAAACATATGCGCTGCATCGGGCGGTGCTTGAAAGCCGAGAGCAGGCGCAGGCCGCCGCCAGGGCGCTGCTCGCCGCCGTGCGCGAAGCGACCCTCGCCCTTGAATCGGGCGATTATCGTCGCGAAACCGTCGAGCGCGCCTTGCGCGAGGTTCTCGGCGACGCGCTCGCACCGCGCTACACCGCCTACGCCGCCGCCGAGCAGGCGGTCATGGCTGCGGACTCGCTGCATCGCACGCTCGTCGATCTCGGTGGTTTGTCGCAGGCGCGCAGCCAAGCCCTGGCGCCCCATGTTGCGGCGGCCTACGCCGCGGTCGAAGACCCTAATCGCTATAATCAGGCGGAGTTCCGGGCCCGCCTGAGCCGCCTTGGCCGGGAGCTCGGGGTGCTATGATGGCTCCGAGCTTCCCGGTTAAGATCTTGGGATTGGCCGCTGCGCTCTTGGTTCTGGGCTGCGGGGGCGGAGGCTCCGCCCCCGCCGCTGCGCCGTCGGGGCCCGTTTCGACCCCCCCAGGAGGAGGAGGAGGCGCGCCGGCCCCCAGCCGGCGCTACGCCGATCCCTCTCGTGAAGCCCTCACGGCAGCCGAGGTGGAAGACATTGTAGCCCGGGCCGTGGCGGAGGCCGCCGCGCGGGGGACGCCAGCGACCATTGCGGTTGTTGATCGGCTTGGCAATGTGCTCGGCGTTTACGTCATGACGGGCGCGCGGGCGACCCAGCTCATTCCTCGGGCGCGAAACGGATCGCAACAGGACTTGCAAGGGGTGGAAGCGCCTTCCGCCCTCGCCGCCATCGCCAAGGCGGTCACCGGGGCCTATCTCTCCTCCTCGGGCAACGCCTTCAGCACCCGCACCGCAAGCATGATCGTGCAGGAGCACTTTCCCCCCACGCCCGCCGCCGCCGGCCTGGAATCGGGGCCTCTTTTCGGGGTTCAGTTCAGCCAGCTGCCCTGTTCGGATTTGAGCGGGCGGTTTGTGTCGGGGGCCAGCCCCGGGCCAGGCCCGATGCGCTCGCCGCTCGGTCTGTCCGCCGACCCCGGCGGTTTCCCCCTCTACAAAAACGGCGTCGTGGTCGGCGGCGTCGGGGTTGCGGCGGACGCCGACTACGGGTTTGACCGCGATGTGAGCGATCGGGACGTCAATCTCGACGAGGCGATTGCTCTCGCAGCGGCTTCGGGGTTGGCGGCGCCTGAGGCGATCCGGGCGAACCGGATCAGCGTGGATGGCGCGTTGTTGCGGTTTTCCGACCTCGAAGAAACAGATCTTTTGCGCCCGCCTGTTCTTGCTACCGCGCTCGCCGCCTTGCCCCCTGGGACAGGGCGTTTTTCGCTCACCCCCGGCTATTTCGACGCGGGCCGGGCGATCGCTGGGGTGGCCTATGGCGCGGAGGCGAGCGGTATAAGGCCCGCTGGGGCGGCTTTTTCCGATCCCGACGCCTATATTCTCTCAGACAGGCTTGGCGCGGCGCGCTATGCTTTGCGCGCCGGCGCGGACGGGGACGAGACGGGAGGCGCGCTCAGCCTCGAGGAAGTCAGAACCATCCTGGAACAAGCGTTTGGCGTGATGGCCGAAGCGCGGGCCCAGATTCGACAACCGCTCAATAGCCGCGCCCAGGTCAGCATCGCGGTGGTGGACACGAGGGGAACCATTCTGGGGCTGGTGCGTTCCCCGGACGCCCCGATTTTCGGCATCGACGTCTCTGTGCAGAAGGCGCGCAGCGCGGCCTTTGTTTCCGGCGCCTTCGCCGCCTCCTCGCTGCAGGCGGCGACGCGGAGCCCGGCCCTGGCCGCGGGCGCCCCTTTGAGCGCGGCTGTTCAGAGCGTGGAGCGCGTGCGCCTGGCGCTGAGAGACCCCTCCGCCTTGAGCGGCAGGCACGCCTTCAGCGCCCGGGCGATCGGCAATCTCGCACGGCCTTATTTTCCAGACGGCGAGGTCGGCGCAAGCCCAGGGGCGTTCTCGGTTGCGATCGAATCCTTCAGCCCCTTCGCCACGGGTCTGCAGTCCGCTCTGATCGCCGATCATGTCCTTGAGCACGTCTTGAGCGTTGTCGCCGGCGGACCAGACACGGCCGCGGCCTGCGGGTTCTTGCCTCCCGGCCCTGGCGGGCGACAGCGGCTCGCCAATGGGCTGCAGATCTTTCCAGGAAGCGTTCCGATTTATCGTGGCCAGACGCTCATCGGCGCCGTTGGCGTCTCGGGGGACGGGATCGATCAAGACGACATGATCGCGTTTCTCGGCGTCGCCCGCGCCGCAGACCGTCTCAATGGCGCGATCGGCCATGCGCCCTCGCCGATGCGCGCTGACCAGCTGCTCGTGAACGGGGTCCGGCTGCGCTATGTCAATTGCCCCTTTTCCCCTTTTCTCAGCTCAGGCGCGCAGAATGTTTGCCAAGGGCTCTAGTCCTTATCGCCTCACTTGGGGCGCAGCCCAGCTCGCCGCCGCGCTGCATCTTGCGACCTTGAGCGAGGCGCAAGCGGACGCGGTTCAGGACAGAGACCCCGACATGGAGAGGGCCGCGGCCGAGGGGCGGGCGGAGGCGGCTCAGGACCCAGATCCGGAGGCGGAGAGGGACCTGCCCGCGGCGTTTGAACGTCGCCGTCCCGGCCTGCCGCCGGCCGCTCCTGTCGAGATCCCCCTCGATCCCACCGCAATCTCCCCCCTTGGCCGCCTCGAGATCGCTCCTTGCGAGCCCGGCACGACCCAGGTCTTTGATGTACTCGCTCCTTGCGCGCCGCCGATTTCAGACCGCTGGCGGCTCGCGGAAACGCTGGGACTGGTGCAGCCCAGGCTGATCGACCCCTATAACCAAAACACGCTGAAAGGCGATCGCCCCCTGCCGGGGACCTATGACCGGTTTTTGGTGTTGACCGGGGTCTCGGACACGGTTGTGGAGCCAAGGTCTTTTCCCATTCCGGTCGGGGTGCAGACCACCCAGAACCCCGGGTCCCTCGACGTGTTTGGCCAGTCCCAGTCTCTGGTCCTGTCCCATACCGCCATTCTGTCCGCAGCCCTGATCAAGGGCTCCACTGCCTATAAGCCCCCCGACTGGGAGTATCGGATCGCCCTTGCGATCAATCATAATCATGTCGACGTCGAAGAGCGCCGCGTCTTGAGCGTGCGGCCGTCACGCTCCCCCCCGAGGAATGACAATTTTGTCGGGGTGCAGGAACTCTTTTATGATCGGCATTTGCGGGACGTGTCGACACGCTACGATTTCGACTCCATTCGGATCGGCATTCAGCCTTTTACGGCGGACTTCAGAGGGTTCTTGTTTCAAGACAACCAGCTTGGCGTTCGCCTGTTCGGCACCAGGGACAATAATCGCTGGCAATATAATCTTGCCGCTTTTGCACGCCTGGAGAAAGACACCAATTCCGGCCTCAATGACATCGGCCAGGGAATCCGCGAAGACTATCTGTTCGTCGCCAATCTCTTTCGCCAGGATTTTCCCCGCCCGGCTCTGACCAGCCTTGTCACCCTGGCGCACAATGTCAATCGGGAGGGGGGCGAGATCCATGTCGACAAGAACGGCTTCCCCGCCCGGCCGGCGCTGATCGGCGATCTGCGCTCCCGCGACTACGACGTCACCTATCTCGGCTATAGTCTCGATGGCCGCCTTGGGCGGGTCAATCTGAGCTCGAGCCTCTATTACGCCTTCGGCGAAAACCGCAACAGCCAGTTCACGGGGGAGGCGACCGATATCTCGGCCTTTTTTATCGCCGCGGAAGCCTCCTATGATTGGGATTGGATCCGCGTGCGGGGCTCTGGGCTCTTCGCCTCAGGGGATGAGGATCCCTTCGACGGGACGGAGACCGGATTTGACGCTGTTTTCGAAAACCCCCAATTCGCGGGGGCCGATACAAGTTACTGGATCCGGCAGGCGGTGCCGTTGATCGGGGGCTCGCGGGCGGTTGGATTGAGCGGCCGGAACGGGCTTCTAAACGCTCTGCGGTCCTCCAAGGAGGAGGGGCAGTCGAACTTCACCAATCCCGGCCTCGCCCTTTGGGGTGTGGGGGCCGACCTCGATGTGACCCCGCCGTTGCGGATCTCGCTTAACGCCCATCATCTCAGCTTTGTCGCGCCTGACAGTCTTGAGGCCTTGCGGATGCAAGGCGATGTCGGACGCTCGATCGGTTGGGACGTGTCGGCGTCGGCGATTTATCGGCTCAATTTCATCCAAAATTGGGTGTTCCGGGCCTCGGCGGCAGCCCTGGCGCCATCGGATGATTTTCGCACGCTTTATGCGGACCGCGACCGCTCGGACTTGTTTTATTCTGTTCTTTTCAATGCAACCTTGACGTTTTAGGGTGGCAGGATGAAGCGGTGGGGCGTCGATCGGCTTTGGGGGGGCTTTCAGGGCTCGCTGAGGGCTGTGCTCGTTGCGCTTGCAGCCATAGCAGGGGTTGCGCTTTGGGGCGCTGAGCCGCGGGCGGCGGAGACCGAGACCCCCCAATCAAGAGACTATTCCCGCGTTCGGGCTGCGCCCGCGCCCCAGAGCCAGACGCCGGAGGCGGCCCAGGCCAAGAGCGCGGGATGTCTTGACTGTCATAGCGCCAGCGACGCGCCGACCATGCATGCAAGCGCAAGCGTCGTTCTGGGATGCGTCGATTGCCACGGCGGGGACGCGAGCGTCAGGCTAGGCTCCGGGATCGCGCCAGGGGATGTGGGCTATGGGTCTGTCCGCGACGCTGCTCATGTGCTGCCGCGCTATCCCCAATCCTGGAATTATCCCAGTTCGGCCAATCCGCAACGCAGCTACACGCTCCTGAACCGTGAGGCGCCGGAATATATCCGGTTTGTGAACCCCTCAGACTACAGGGTCGCGCGGGAGTCCTGTGGGGCCTGTCATCTTGAGATTATCCACGCCGCCGAACGATCGCTGATGGCGACAGGGGCGATGCTGTGGGGCGGCGCCTCCTACAATAACGGCGTTCTGCCCTTCAAGACCTATATTCTCGGCGAGGCCTATACCCGCGACGGCGAGCCCGCCCAGATCTTGTCGTCGGGAGCGACCCCGGGGACTGTGACCCCTGAGCAGGCGGCCCGCGGCGCGCTGCCGATGCTCAATCCGCTGCCGACCTGGCATGTCATCCCCCCAGGGGATATTTTCCGGGTCTTTGAGCGCGGGGGGCGCAATATACCGACACAGTTCGCTGAAGTCGGGATCCCCAATCCAACAGGGCAGATCCAAAGGCTTGAGGAGCCCGGCCGCCCTGACCTGCGCCAATCAAGCCGCGGACCGGGCACGGGGCTGCGGGTTGCGATCCCAGTGCTCAATATTCACAAGACCCGCCTCAATGACCCCTTCACATGGTTTATGGGCACCAATGACCAGCCGGGGGATTATCGGGCCTCAGGATGCGCCTCCTGTCATGTGGTTTACGCCAATGATAGGGAACCGCGCCACAGCCTGGTCTACGCTCCCTTTGGTCGTGACGGCGAAACCCAAACAGTCGACCCCACCATTCCACGCGGGGAATCGGGCCATCCGCTGCGGCACGTCTTCACAAGGGCGATCCCCACCGCGCAATGCATGAATTGCCACATGCACCAGCCCAATATCTTCCTCAATTCCTTCCTGGGCTACACCATGTGGGATTATGAGGCGGATGCGCCTTTCATGTGGCCGAACGAACAGCTCACCCCCACCAATGACGAGCAGAGGGCCATCTTGGACCGCAACCCCGAAGGAGCGGCGGTGCGGGGCCTCTGGGGCCAGACCGACAACGAGACCCATCCCATCATCGACGAGGACCTTCCGGGCCGACCCGACTTC
>JAGWZH010000129.1 GCA_018971945.1 Alphaproteobacteria bacterium
CATGACATGGTGATCATCACCCACGACCTCGATTTCAGCGCCATTCTGGCTGCCACGAACGGAGCAAAACCAAGCGTTGTGCAGATCCGGGTGGCTGACATGACGCCAGCGTTCTTGGTGGGGCCAGTTGTTGCGGGCCTTAATCGGTGCGCCGCTGATTTGCAAGCGGGCGCGCTGCTCACAATCGATATTGACCGGCAACGCCTTCGGCTTCTGCCGCTTCGCTCAACAACGTGATTGGCGCCACTCCACCGTCCTCCGCCACCGCCTGCAGGGCGGTCACTTTGCGGCCGCCACCCCGCCGCCACCATCCCTAAAAGGTAAGGCCGTCGCGCCCGCGGCGGAAGCAGGTTGCGGTTCGCATGGGGGCTAGGCGGCACTTCAGAAGCCCACAGTGTTCAGCCGCGCGAGATGAATTGGGCTCGGTTGAGATCAATGCCCAATGAGCCGTTTCTACAGCACCGCGGGCGCAACCAGATCACCGCCGCCGCTTACGCGATACCAGATCAAACGCCCGGACCAAAGCAGGCGGCGCCCGACCCAAGCCGATCACGTCCGACACTGAACTGGGGCACCGGCGGGGCACGAGCTTTTCTGAAGATTTTCGCGCTGCCCGGAAGCCCTTGGTGGATATGGTCGGAGCGGTGGGATTCGAACTCACGACCCCCTGCTCCCAAAGCAGGTGCTCTACCAGGCTGAGCTACGCTCCGACGACGCCGCGCATCTAGGGCTGATCGGGCCTGCCGCGCAAGCCCTGCGCATCAGGGTGTCGGCCCGAAAGCGCCATAGGACGCAAACAGCGCCCCGCCTTGAAAGGGACCCCTGTCATGGATGAAGGGCCCGACCACGTAGAGGCCGTCGGGCGCTGCAGCGACATTGGTGACATATTGAAACGGGGTCTCGATCTGGCCCGTGATGCGGCCCTCGGCGTCAAGCCGCACGACGCGCCCCTCGCCGTAGATCGCGACATACCAGGCGCCGTTAGCGGCCCGCTCCAGCCCATCGGGCCCCGCTTGGTCGTAAGTGAAGCGCGCGCCGGCGCCTTGCTCTGGGATCACCGCCCACACCGTCATCGGGCCGAAGGATCCGTCCTCGTTGATCGGATAGCGCAGGACGCGGCGGGAGAAGTGCTCGCTCACATAAGCCAAGCGCTGGCCATCTTCTTCGACGACATAGACCCCGTTGGGATAGTTGAGCCCGCTCGCCACCGGGTGCAGACGCCCTTGCGGATCTAGCCAGACGACGCGCCCCACCGGCTGGCGAGGACGGTAGAAATCCCCCGGATCAGAGAAATAGACCCCGCCATGCAGATCGCTCGCCCCGTCATTCGGGTTGCGCAGGGCGACGCCATCAAAGGCCCCGATTCGGCGTTGCTCTGTCCCCTCGGCGTCCACCACTGCGAGGTCACCGCTTAGATGGCACAGCACGACAAAGCCTTCGCCATAGGGCGCAAGAGCTGTGGGGCCGCATCCCGGAAGACTGAAGGCGAAAGTGCGCGCACTCGAAACCCGCCAATCCAACGGGATAAAGGAGACCCGATCCGCCCCCATTTCCGAAACCATCAAGAAGCCTTCGGTTAGGAGGGGCCCCTCGGGATAACTGAGGGTGTGCGGAAACTGAACGATTGGGTCGACAGCGCTCGCTGCGTTGATTTCCACCCAATCGCCATGGTGCGCGTCGCCGCCACTCTGCACTGACGGCGCGCACCCGGCGAGGCCAACCATCAACCCCAGCGCAAGAAGGCCCTTACGCGTCGACATTCGCCTTGCCGCGCAACAGGATGAGCCCAACCCCGCACAAAGCCAGGATCCCCGCCATGATCCAGATGATGTGCTGGCTGCCCAGGACCGCCATCAGGCCGAGCGAGGTCCCCAATACCCCGATGATGTTGCCAAACGTGGTAATCGAATAGACCGACCCTGCGATGCGCCCGCCATGCTCGGCGTCCGCCAGCAACAACCGAATGCAGAAGGGCGAGAAGAAGGAAAGCAGTGTGAACGGGATAAACATCATCAGGTTCGAGGCCAGGATCGCACCAAGGGGCAGAGATGGTGTTTCTGACCCGATGGTGGATAGGACCGACCGCTTCAGCCCCTCAAAGAAAGGATCGGGATCAGGCAGGAACTCATACTGAAGCGCCCAGGGCACGATCGCGATATAGGCCGCAGCGATCAGGACGCAGACGCCAAGAAACACCGAATTGGGGTACCGGTCCGCCAGCCGGCCGCCGAGATAATACCCCACCATCATCGACAGCATCGTCGTTGAGATCAAAGACGACCAGACGAAGATGTCGGAGCCGAAATAGGGCGTTAGCGGCCGGCTCATGGCCATTTGTAGGCCCATCACCGCGATGCCGATGAAGAACCCAAGCGCCAGCAGCAGGATGGATCGGTTTCTGGTCATTGACTGGATGCCCCCTCCAGGTCGCCGTTACTGGCGCCGGGCGTTGTTGCGTTCGATCGCCCGCAAGGACTCCACCGGGGCGAAGTCGTCGGTCAGAACCCGGCCGCCCGTGGGCAGGGGCTGTTCCCGGCGCCGGGCGACGATGTCCGGCAGCGCGTGACGGAAGCTGTAGCGGGTCTGCAGCGCCTGAGCGGCGCTCGCAAGCTGTTGAGCGGTCTTGCGGGGTCCGTCATAGGCCACCGCGATCACGCTCGAAGTCCCCAGGCTCGACCCCGTCCAATACTCGTCCACGTTAGCGAACACCTCCTTCATGGTCGCGATGGCGGCGTCGTAGAGCAGCGTGTCCGGCGCAATGTTCTGGGTGACGCAGCCCCCCGTTCGCAGTCGCCGACGGCAGAGCTGATAAAACTCCCGCGTCGTCAGGTGGAACGGCACGAACGTTCCACGATAGGCGTCCAGCTTGATCATGTCATAGGTGTCGCGATTGCGGTCGAGATGGATGCGTCCATCGCCCTGCACCACCCGGAGTCGGCTGTCCTCGCGCAAAGCGAAGTGCTCGCGCGCCAACTCGATTACTGCGGGATCAAGCTCGACGCAGGTGATGGAAGCGTCGCTCATTTCGTCTCGGATGTAGCTGGCCATCCGTCCCCCGCCCAGGCCGATCTCCAGAATCATCCGAGGTTGGCTGGGATAGGCAAGCCCCGCCATCATCATTTGGGTGTATTGGAAAACAAGCCGGCCAGGATCGGCGGTGTCATAAGCGCTTTCGGAGAACAGCTGTTCGTTGACGCCGAACATCATGGTTACGACTGTGCCCTGCCGAACGACATAGATCGTGTTGTATTGGCTTTCCCTCCGCTCAATCAGAGTCCGGCGGCTGGCTTGCGCCTCGGCAGTGCGGTTCGCGGCCAAAAGCCCTATGGCCCCAAGCCCCGCAGCCCCCGCCGCCGCCACACTCCCCAGAATCGCGCCGCGTCGCGTCACCTGCGCCATGCGCCTATCCTTCCAACGTCACAAACGCATCCCTCGACCGTGCTCATGACCGAGGCAAGCGACGAATCCAAGGCAAGCTGACAAAAAGGCCAGAAAAGCGAAGGGGGAGATCGCAGCGCGGTGGCAGGCCCTAGGGGAATCGAACCCCTCTTTTCAGGTTGAAAACCTGACGTCCTAACCGATAGACGAAGGGCCCGCGTCGCCGCGCGAGGCAAGGCCTATAGACGCGCTTTTTTGGCGATGCAAGCCCGCTGTCGCACGCCGCCCAGGCGCGCCCTGGGCCCGGCCTCATGGGGACGCTGGCGCCGCGTCGACGACTTCGACCCCCACGCTTTCCTGACCTTGATAGACGTTTCGCTTGATCCGCACCGCCACGTGCGTCACCGCATCGCGGACCTGAAGCGCCTCGCCTAAAGGCTCATCGGCGCAGTTAAAGGCGATCGCTCGAACCGCCTTGCCGCGAGAATCCTCAAGAGCCAAGCGAAGATGCTTGTCTCCCACACGCTTGGAGAACCGGACCTTCAGATTGGGCAGCGCCAGAACAGGATCCGGGTGGCCCGCGCCAAAAGGGCCGACCCGCTCAAGGGCGTCAACCAGACTGAGGGTCACCGCCTCTGGCGCTGCAAGAGCGTCAATGGACAGGGCCCTGGCCTCCTCGGCGCTGTCTTCTGTCTCGCGTCCCAAGGCTTCGGCCAGGAACTCTTGAAACAACCCGACCTTATCCCAGTCCATCGTGAGGCCCGCGGCCATGGCGTGTCCTCCGCCCGCGGTAAGAATCCCCTCCCGCGCCGCTGCGGCTACCGCTTTGCCGAGATTCACGCCCGCCACAGAACGGCCAGAGCCCTTGGCAGGTTCGTCTGGCCCTGTGCTGCCAAGAACGATCACAGGTTTACGCAGGCGTTCCTTCAAACGACCCGCTACAATTCCGATCACGCCCGGATGCCAATGCGTTGCGCCGACGACAATCACGGGTCGGGGGTCTCCTTCCGCCAGGGCAGTCGCCTCGCTGACGATGTCGGCCTCGATCTGACGGCGCTCCGCGTTCAGCGCGTGCAGACGGCCGGCCAGGCGCGCAGCGTCTTCCGGGGCGTCGGCGACCAAAAGCTGGGTCGCCAAATCAGCCTCGCCAATCCGGCCGCCAGCGTTCAGTCGCGGGCCCAACACAAAACCCAAGTCATAAACGCTCGCGCCGTCGGATCTTCCAGCCACCGCTGCGAGGGCGGCCAATCCCAGATTACGCCTTTGCGCCAGTATCTTCAAGCCTTGCGACACGATCGCGCGGTTGAAACCGGTCAGGGGCGCGACGTCGCAGACCGTGCCTAGCGCGGCCAAATCCAAAGTGGCGATGGGATCGGGGAGATTATTCGAGCCAATCGACCCGTTCTTCCGCGCGAGCCTATTCACCGCCGCGAGCGTCACCAAAACCACCCCCGCCGCTGTCAACGCTCCCTGGCCGCTTTCACAGTCTGGCCGGTTGGGGTTCACAACCGCTCTCGCAGGCGGCGGCGGACCGCTCATCAAGTGATGATCCAGCACAACCACCTCAAGCCCCAGGGCGGCGGCGGCCGTCAAAGGCCCTTCTGCGGCGGCGCCACAGTCGACGGTGATGACGAGCTCGACCCCATCCGCCTTGAGGCGCTCAAACGCCAAAGCGGATGGGCCGTAGCCCTCGGCCAGCCGGTCCGGCACATAAAGCTGGAGTGCGCGGCCGCGGGCGCGAAAATAGCGGATGAGCTGGGCCGCGCTCGTGGCCCCGTCGACGTCATAGTCCGCCAAAACGGCGCACCGACGCCCCAGCGCGATCGCCTCCTCAATGGCCTCGGCGGCGGCGTCCATGTCTTTGAAGCTTGAGGGATCAGGAAACCAATCGCGCAAGCGCGGATCCAGAAAGCGCCCCGCCTCCTCCGGCGTCACGCCCCGGGCCACGAGCAATTGGGCCGCGATATGAGGCACACGGCAACGCCGCGCCACCGCCTGCACAGTCTGCGGATCCGCCGCGCGCTCCCGCCACCGCAGGCCTCGCCAGGACCGCTCCACACCCAAAAACGCCTGCCCTCGATTCGCGCCCATGGCCTAGCATGGGGGGGCGTTGGCCCTGGGTCTATCGGGATGCGAAGGGGAGAATGAACGAGACCTCCGCCTGCAGGCCGGTCGCGGAGTTCATCACCAAGGCCTGCCCTTGGGCCTTGCCGTTCACAATGCGGATGCCCCTGAGCAAAGATCCGTTGGTAACGCCAGCGGCGACGAAGATCGCATCGCCGGGAACCAATTGATCAAGGCTGTAGCGCCTGTCGAAATCAGTGACGCCGGTGCGGATGGCGCGGGCACGCTCGTCGTCGTTGCGAAACACGAGCCGGCCCTGGAATTGGCCTCCTACACAGCGCAGGGCTGCGGCCGCCAAAACACCCTCCGGCGCCCCTCCCTGGCCGATATACATATCGATGCCCGTGTTGGGGTCGGTGGTGTTGATGACGCCCGCCACATCCCCATCAGAGATCAGATGGACCCGCGCGCCGACGCTGCGCAGGGACCCAATGATGGACGAATGGCGGGGCCGGTCGAGCACGCAAACCCCTATCTCGCGTACATCCACACCCTTGGCCCTCGCCAGCGTCTGGGCATTGTCCGCCGCAGACGCGTCAAGATCGACAAGGTCCTGGGCGTAGCCAGGACCAATGGCGATCTTATCCATATAAGTGTCCGGCGCATGAAGCAGTCCGCCTTTGGGGGCGAAGGCCATCACTGCAAGCGCATTGGCCATCGCTTTGGCGGTGAGCGTCGTCCCTTCGAGCGGATCAAGGGCGATGTCGATGTCTGGCCCCGAGCCCTGACCCACCTCTTCCCCGATAAACAGCATGGGCGCTTCGTCCCGCTCGCCTTCGCCGATGACGATGCGGCCCCTGATCGGCATCGCATTGAGAGCGGTGCGCAGAGCGTCCGTGGCGGCTTGGTCAGCGGCCTTCTCGTCGCCCCGGCCGCAAAGAGCCGAAGCCGCGGCGGCGGCGGAAAACGCAGCTTGCGCCGCGGCGAAGGCGAGCTGGTCCGTCAGCGCGAAGGCCTGGGCCATGTGATGTGCTCCTGCAAAAGGGCTTGACCGCAGTCACCTAGCGCTTCGCCTCTTCAATGGGAAGCACGCAGGGCGCTTCGGCGACCGCCTCAAGCCGACCGATCGCCGCCGCTGCGCCTTCAATCGCGAGGCGGGCGCAGGGATGGGTGGTCAACACGATGGGCACCAGTGGTCCGGGGCCGACCGGCATTTGCAAGATGGAGTCTATGGAAATCTGGGCCTTGCCGAGCTGTTCGGAGACCGCCGCGATGACCCCCGGGCGGTCATGGACCAGAAGACGCATGTAAAAGCGGCCAAAATGATCTTTCGCGGCGGCCGAAAAGACCCCCATGTCCGCGATTGGCGCGCCGAACGGCGCACCAAAGCGACCTGCGGCCACGTCTAAAAGATCCGCCGCCACGGCCGCAGCCG
>JAGWZH010000130.1 GCA_018971945.1 Alphaproteobacteria bacterium
CGGGCCACCCAGGAGCTGGGCGAGGTGTCCCGCGACCAAGCCGAGGAGCGCCTCCGGAAAGAGGTGACGGCCGACCGGGTCACAGGCATTGATCGGCATCTGGAGAAAAGTCTCGTCGAGGGCCGCGTGCCCGCCGACTTCATCGATGACCGGCACACCACTGGCGCCCTGCTGCGGGGGCGGCTGCAGCATCTGCAGGGCTTGGGTCTTGCGGCCAAGGAGGGCCGAGACTGGCGGTTGGCCGAGGGCTTCACCCAGAGCCTTGAGAGCCTGTCCCGCGAGCAGGACGTGCTGCGGACCCTGCATGCCGGGATGGCCAAGACCCGCGCCCCCGTCGCGCTCGCCCGAGAGGGCCTGGTGGCGGGACGCGTGGTGGAGGTCGGCCGAGAAGGTTTGGTCGTTGAGGACCGCGATGGGGTGGAGCGGTTGTTCCTCGGACCGACGCAAGGGGTCTCGAAGGGAGCGCTGGTGATGGCCGGGGCGAGCGACAACGGGCCGCGCCTTTTTCATTTGGGAAGTCCGGGCGAAAGTCTAGACGCGGCTCGTCTGACGGCGGTCGATCGCCTTCTGGAGTGGCGCGCGTTTGAGCGGGCCGAAGGGCGCAGCCCGCCGCTACTTGATCCAAAGACGGAAGGACTGATCGCGGAGCGGGGCGCCTTGCTTCTCGAAGCGGGGATGGGCGTTGAGGCCGAACACGGCGTGTTGCTGACGGCAGAGGCTCAGTCCGCCTTAAGGGGGCGGGATATCCGCCTCTCCATCGCTGAGCAGCTGGGGCGAACCGACGCTTTCCAGACTGAGGTCCTGTTTGAACGCGAGGGGGATTATCTCGGAACCGTGCGCACCGAAAGCGGACTGTTTGCCGTGGCGGAACGGCATGCGGGCCTCGTCTTCGGCGTCGTCAATGACGCGCCGCAGATCGCCCTCGGTGAGGCCATCGCCATGGACCCCTCCAAGGGGCTGATCAAGACCCTCGATCACGGTCTTGACCATGGTCTGGGGTTGGACATATGAGCAGGGATTTACTCCAGCTCCGGACGACCGCCGTCGGCGGGGGCTTATCCGCCGCTTTCAGGCAAAGTGGCCGCCGGTTTGCCGTCCGAAAGCGGCGAGCCATGAAAGGCGCGCCTTCGGACGGCCTCCCGGCGATCGCTGCCTTTTCAATGCGCGCCTGTGAGCCCCGCCTCCGCCGTGCACCCTCCACCTTCCGCCCAAGCCACGGAGGGGAAGTAAGAAGATGAGCCGAGCGCCCCCGCAGCCGGACTTGTTTGCAGGCCTCTACGCCGAAGAGCCGCGATTGCCGCGCCTCCGGGTCCGTCACGATGAAGGGTGTGAGCCTTTTCGATTGGAAGGTCTGATGTCGGATGCAACCTCTGACGGCGCCCCGTCCAGCAAGGGCTTCGTGTCTGGCCATGACGGGGACCACACACGGAAAGGCCGTCAAAGCAGCGCCAGGTCCGCCAAAGCTGCGGGAAACGCAACCGGCAAGAACGCTCAACAAAGCTTAGGCGCTAGATCCCATAGCGCTCGGATGACCATCACCTTGCCCAAAGGGCCGGTCCTGGCCGCGATCAAACGCGAAGCAGCAAAGGAAGGCTTGAGTGTCAGCCAGGCGGCGTTCCGGGCGCTGGCCCGCGGCGCCCGGCGGGCGGACCTTGACGTCGAGGATCGCCTAAATCGCCTCGAGGCCTCTCTTGCCGCTCATCGCAAGGCCACAGCGCGGGATTTCGTCCTGACGCAGGAGCTCGTCGCCGCGCTGGCTCAACTCATCTGCGAGCGCCTGCCGGTGCGCGATCTGCCGCCCATGCTCAACGCCGCCGCCGCCCGCGACGTGGAAGGTATGCTGCAGCGGGTCGTGGAGGCGACAGGGCGGGGGTGAAGGCGCGGCATGAGTGGGTCGCTTTATCTGCCATTCGTCAAGGCGGGCCACGACATGGAGCACCACTTGAGCTTTCCTTCCGCCGCTTTTCATGCGTCGGTGCCCGCAGCTGCTGACAATCCCGATATCGCCGCTTTCTGGTGCCCGGAGGGTCAAGCCAGATAGAGAGTGACTTTGCGTCGTTTGGGACGACCGAAATCTGGTGGTTCTTCCACTGGCATGCTGGCCCCTGTCGGGCCGACAAAGGGGATGGCGGACAGCCGCCATAGACCTTCGCCGAGCTTGTTGCTTCGAGTGATCAGGACGCTGGTTTCTATGTAGAGCGCATCTTCAACCGACGGGGTGGCAGGTCGTCATCGGTGCGCTGCGCCAAATGGTCAACCCCATACTTGACCACCCAAAAAACAGAGAGCGCGGAGAGCGGTGCGTCGCCCTCCACGCCTTGTCTGGCTATGATCGATTTAGAAGTTGAACCGGGTTCCCATGATGAACCGTGGGCCGAAGGTTTCGTACTCGATCGGGTAGTTGGGGCTGTCGGCGTACCGGCGGCCGGCGCCGTTAAGCAGGTTCACGCCATCGAAGTACCATTCGAAGTTGTCGTTGACCTGATAACGGATCGAGAGGTCGAGTTCGTCGTCGCTGTCCCAGTAGATGTCACCATTGGCGCTGTCGACGCGCGGGCCCAGGTTGTTTCCTCCCGGGACGATTTGGCCGCCGTTCGTAACGTAGCTGCCGTAGGACTGGCCCCAGGGCGAGCGCTGTTGATAGGCAAGGCGCACAGAGAGGCCGTACATCTCGTAGGTCAGTTGCAGGTTGTAGGTGCTGTCCGAGGTGCCCAGCAGAGGAGCCGTCCGCTCCGGATTCAGGATCGTGCCGGTGGAGGTCCGGACGGCGGGAATATTCACTTCACTGTCCACCCACACAGCGGTGGCGCGGATGCCGAAACCGCCCAGCCATTCCGGCAGATCCATCGACTCAACCAGCCCCGCCGCAGTTTGCGAGTAGGCCAACTCCAGGCCTTGCACCCAGCCGTCGCCGGCGTTGTTGACGCGGGTGAAGGCGTAATCGGAGCGGATCGTGGAGCCTGAGTCGAGGGCGCTCGAGCCAAAGGCGGTGCGCTCCAAGAAAAGCACGTCCGACAGGTCTTTGTAGAAGACGCCGGCCGAGAAGTAGCCTTCCGGCTCCATATACCATTCGAGATAAGCGTCGACGCCGATCTGGCGCTCGGGTCGGGCGTCCGGATTGCCGCCGCTGATCGTCCGGTTCACATCGTCGATGGTGAAGTTGGGACGCAGGTCATCGAAATCCGGCCGCGAGGCGGTGGAGGTGAAGCCCAACCGGGCCTTCCACTCGTCAGTGATGTCCCAGTTGATGTGGAGGCTCGGGTAGAACAGCGTTTCTTCGCTTTCGATCGTGGTGAGGCGCCGGACGCCGCCGACGAGCGGCAGGGCGGTGCTCTCGTTCTGAATTTGCTCACCGCGGAGGCCGACGACGACATTGCCCCACGGCTGGTCGATCACGGCCATGGCGTAGGCCGCCAGAACCCGCTCGCTCACGTCGTAGTAGTTGTTGAGCTCCGTGGCAGTGTCGCGGGTCATCACGCCCCGCGCGATGAGGTCGGCGGTTATCTGATCGAGGCGGCTCTTGGAGTGATAGGTGAAGTTGTAGCCGAGGCCGTACTCGCCAAGATAGGGGCGGCCCAGACGGATCTGGTCGTAGAACGTGTTGACGTTGTACCCGGCCGCATTGAAACGCGCGAGTGTGGCTGCGTTCGCCGATGAGGTCAGGTCGCCGGTCGTCCACAGAACTTCTCGCGATTTCTTGGCGCGGTCGACATAAAGCAGGCCGGTGCTGAATTCGATATTGGATCCGAAGGCATCAAACTCGCGCTCCGCATCAAGCTTGAAAGTCCAGGCCTGGGTGATGTCGCCCCCTGAGCGGCGTGACAGGAGCCGAAGTGGCCATTGGAAGCTATCGATCGAGGCCACCGCCTCGCCGCGTGACAGGGTGGAGCCGACGACGTTGGTCCGGAACAGTCTGACGGTGTTGTTGTGGCCATCCTGGAAGTCGTACTGGACGGTGGGACGATCCGCCGACCCGGAGGGGCTCCGGAAGTCGGGCAGGGCAGGCGCGTCGCGGCCGTCAGAGGAGAACGTGTAATTGGCCCGCCAATCCAGGGTCCAAGGGCCCACCAGGCTCTCACCGCCCAAGCTGTTGATGTAGGTGTCTTCTTCGCTCTCGAGCGAGTTGGTGTTGTTGCGCAGCTGGACAGCAAACACGGTGCCGAAAGTGGGGGTGTTGCCGGTGATGGCGCCTGCGCCGTTGATGCCTGTCGAGGCGCCAGTGGCGGTGCGGCCTTGATCGAAGCGGAAGATATAATTGTTGCGCAGCTCTTCGTCCGCATATTGCGTCCAGATGCTGCTCGCAAAGACCGAATGGTTCGGGTTGATTTCATAATCGACCCGGAACGACAGCGAGCTGTTTTCCCGCGTCAGCCGGTAGGGCTTGTTTTCATACTCCCGGGCGAACCGCACGCCGGGCTGACCCGCGGGCGCTTCGATATAGGGGTCGGTCTCCCAGTTGTCGGTGACCATGTTGCGGCGATAATACGACCCCTGCAGCAGCACGCCGAGGCGGTCATTGAGGAACTGATCGGCATAGACCAGCGAGGTGTCGACTTCCTCCCCGCCGCCCAGCGTCACATAGCCGAGCGCGGCGTTGCCGAAGAGGGTGAAGCCGTCATAGTCGCTGGCCCGCCGGGTGATGATGTTGATGTTGCCGGAAACAGTGTCGCCAGGCATGTCCGCGGTGATCGCCTTGGTGACCAGCACTTGGCTGGCGAGCACCGACGGGACGTTGTCCAGCCGGGTTGCGCGGCCTTCCGGCGATACCACCGAAAGGCCATCGAACGACAAGGTGTTCCAGTAAACCGGCGTGCCGCGCAGGTTCACGTAACGCGCTTGGCCCTGGTCCCGCTCAATCGAGACACCCGGCAGACGGCCAATGGCGAAGGCGATGTTTTGGTCAGGCAGGCGGCCGATGGCGTCGGCGCTCAGCACGCTGACGACGCTGTCAGCTTCCCGTTGGATGGCGAGGGAAGCGGCCTCGGATTCGGCGAGGGGACGACGCGCAGTGACCACGATCTCGTCACTCGAGTTTGTCGCGGCGGGCGCGGTGGCGGCTTGCTGGGCCGTCGCCTGGGCGGAGGCGCCAATCGTCGCGCCGCCCAGAAGCAAGGCGCGCCAGAGCCCGGATGTCAGGTGCTTGGTGTTTGATTTCTTCGACTTCGACATTGGAGTACCCCCTCAGCGTGGTTGTCCGCTTGGGAGAGCGGGGTACTGGTAGCTTGTGTCAGAATCTTACATTCTCGATTATAGTTTTGTTGCATTTTGTTGTCAGTTCATGAGGTGGTCGCGGGCGACGAAATCCTGGATTCTCCGCCGTCGCGTGATTTCTGCTCAGCGGCGAGGCCATAACAGGTTTTGGCGCTTTGGCGGATGAAGAGCGTCATCAGATCGTTGCAGGGCTCGCGTACGGCGCTGGCGCTGTTTGAGGAGTGAACGATGACCCTGTCGCGCCGTAGTTTCGTGACCCGAGCGGTGCAGGTGGCCACTGCAGTGCCCGCTCTCAACGCGCTCGCTGCATGCGCCACGAATACCGGGAGCGCCGCCATCGGGTTGGCGCCGGACCCGCTGGGCGTGGTCGATCTGCCGCCGGGCTTCAGCTATGTGGCCTTTGGGCGAACCGGCGAGGCGATGAGCGACGGTTTGGTCACGCCATCCAATCACGACGGCATGGCGGCGTTCCCCGTCGCCGGCGACCCAACCCGATGCATCCTGGTGCGCAATCATGAGATTGGCGCCAGCCGCGTTCAAATCGGCCCGTTCGGCGAGGATCATAGCTTGGCTAGCCGCGTCGATCAGGGGTTCATCTATGATTTCACCGCCGGGGGCCGGCCGCTGTTGGGCGGGACGACCACATTGATCTACAACACGCGCGCCAAACGCCTGGAGCAGACATTCCTCAGCTTGGCCGGCACCGCCACCAATTGCGCCGGCGGCCCCACGCCCTGGGGCAGCTGGCTGTCCTGTGAGGAAACCCAAGAAGCGCCCGGCGCCAACGCCGGCAAGTTTCATGGCTATGTCTTTGAAGTGCCGTCCACCGCCACCGGGCTGGTTCAGCCGGTTGCGTTGGAAGCCATGGGCCGCTTCCGGCACGAGGCGTGTGCTGTCGATCCGGCGATGGGCGTCGTTTACGAAACCGAGGACGATCGCGACGGCCTCTTCTATCGCTTCTTGCCCACCGCGCCCGGCGAGCTTCATCGCGGCGGCCGCCTGCAGGCGCTGGTGATCCGCGAGCAACCGGGGCTTGATACCCGGAATTGGGGGAGCGGCCCTGCGATCGCAGTCGGGCAGAGCTTTCAGGTCGCTTGGGTGGATTTGCAGAACGTCACGGCGCCGGACGGCGACTTGCGCTTGCGGGGGCGCGCGGCGGGCGCTGCGGTCTTTGCAAGGGGGGAAGGGGTCTGCACCGCGCTTGAGGCCGGCAAGCCGGCCATCTATTTCACCTGCACCTCGGGAGGGCTGGCGGAACGGGGGCAGGTTTGGCGGCTTGAGCCCAACGCCGACGGCGACGACCGCCTCACGCTGTTTGCCGAAAGCGCGGGCGAAGCGCACTTCGACATGATCGACAACATCGTGCCTGCACCTTGGGGCGATCTGATAATGGCGGAGGACGGCGGCGGCGAGAACTATGTCCGCGGTTTGACCCCGCATGGCGCAGTCTATCCCATTGTGCGCAATGCCCTGAATGAAAGCGAGTTCTGCGGTCCGTGCTTCTCGCCGGATGGCTCGACCCTGTTCGTCAATATCCAGAGCCCCGGCATCACCCTTGCCATAAGCGGCCCTTGGGCGAAGCTGGCGCGGGCGGCGAGGGACGGCTAAGGAATCTCTGAACAAGTCTGAGGATTCCCGCTT
>JAGWZH010000131.1 GCA_018971945.1 Alphaproteobacteria bacterium
AGAGACGCCGGCGCTACCG
Organism: Alphaproteobacteria bacterium; assembly: GCA_018971945.1. Classification (GTDB taxonomy): domain Bacteria; phylum Pseudomonadota; class Alphaproteobacteria; order Caulobacterales; family Aquidulcibacteraceae; genus REEB509. Next base: position 20 of record JAGWZH010000131.1, read on the forward strand.
CATTCAGAAGAAGCGTTTTTGTTAACCTCGCCAAGGAACACCCTGTTGTTGCTGAGGTTGGCTCCATCCTTGCCACACAAGGAGAAGAGATTCACACTGATCGGTAGCGCCCTTCACCTGCCGTTTACGTCTTGCGCCAAGAGTCCGGCGCGAACGGCTCCAGAAGGGGACGCTTTTGGCTCGCGACTTTGAGACGATGACCGATTTCTCCCCCCTCCCCCCCCGCGCCCAGGACGAAGGCCCGAACGCGTTGGGCCGCCTGACGACGCGCTTTGCGCTCTCGATCGGGGGGGCTTGCCTGGGTCTTTACGGACTCGGCGCGACGCTCACCTACAAGATGGACGATCCGAGCTTCAATGCGGCGACGGACGAGCCCGCGCGGAATCTTTTCGGCGGCCCTGGCGCGGCTTTCGCGGACCTGTTGCTTCAAGCGATCGGGGCGGCTGCGCCATTCATGATGGCGGCGCTCGTGGTGGCGGGCGGCCTGAGAATTGCGCAAAAGCGGGTGTTTGAGCCCATACCGCGCGGCCGGCTCAGCGTGGGCGCGATGGGCGTCCTGCTTTTGGCGATGAGCGCCTCCTCGGCCCCGGCGCCGAGCCTGTGGCCGCTGGCGGCCGGCTTTGGCGGGGTGATCGGGGACGGTCTTCTGCACATTTTCGCAAGCCTCCTGGCGCTGCCGGGCATCCCTGGCGCGCGTCTGATCGCCGGGCTCGCAGCCGGCGCAGGATCGATCGCGGCTTTCAGCTACGCCTTCAGCGTCTCAGGACGCGACATGCGGACGGCGGCGAAGCGGGCGGCGGACGCCGCCACGGAAGCAAGCCGCAAGGCGCAGAGGGCGCTTCTGGACATGAGCCAGAAAATGCGGCCGGGAGAAGAAGAGGAAGAAGAGCCTTGGGATTCCTACCGCGCCCGAGGCATCGAGGACGCCCGCGGTCAGCGGCGGACCGCCCCTGTGGTGGATGCGGCGTGGGATCCACACCCGACCACGCGGCCTCCAGAGCCGGCGGCTTTCGACGAGCCGTTCCAGCCGACGCGGCGGCCGGAGCCGAGGCAGGCGGAGCGCGCCCCTCCTCCTCCGCCGGCGGGACCTCGACCGCAGGCGCAACGGCGAACCGCGCCCGCCTCGCCGCGACAGGACACAAAACGCGGCTTCGCTTTGCCGAGCGTGGATCTGTTGACCCCCCCGACGTCGCGCACGGCGCATGCGGACCAACAGACCTTGCAAGCCCGCTGCCGACAATTGGAGGCGGTATTGGCCGATTATGGGGTGCAGGGAGAGGTGCTTTCGGCACGCCCTGGTCCTGTGGTGACGCTGTTTGAATTCGAACCGGCGCCGGGGGTCCGATCGAACCGGGTGATCGGCATCGCCGACGACATCGCCCGGTCGATGAGCGCCAATTCCGCGCGGGTGGCGATTATCCAAGGGCGCAACGCAGTCGGCATCGAGCTGCCGAACCCAAAACGCGATACCGTCTATCTTTCAGCGCTTTTGAATAGCGGGCCTTTCCGGAAGAGCGGCACGGGGCTGCCGCTGGCGCTCGGGGAGACGATCGAGGGCGAACCCTATTGCGCAGACCTCACCAAGATGCCGCATCTTTTGATTGCGGGAACGACAGGCTCGGGCAAATCGGTCGGGATCAACGCGATGATCTTGTCCCTGCTCTATCGGCATACGCCAGACGAATGCCGCTTCATCATGATCGATCCGAAGATGCTGGAGCTCAGCGTCTATGAGGGTATCCCTCATCTTCTCTCGCCCGTTGTGACGGAACCGAAAAAGGCGGTCGTGGCCCTGAAATGGGTCGTGCGGGAGATGGAAGAACGCTACCGCAAAATGAGCAAGCTCGGGGTGAAAAATATCGGGAGTTTCAATGATAAGGTGCGCGAGGCGCTAGAGAACGGGGAGAATCTTGAACGCGTGGTGCATGCCGGCTTCGACCGCGATACGGGCGAGCCGATCCATGAGACCCGCTCCCTGCCGCTCGAGAAGATGCCGTTCATCGTCGTGGTCATCGACGAAATGGCCGATCTGATGCTCGTCGCGGGCAAGGAGATCGAGACGGCGGTGCAGCGCCTGGCGGCGATGGCGCGCGCCGCGGGCATCCACCTCATCATGGCGACGCAGCGCCCGTCGGTAGACGTCATTACCGGCACAATCAAAGCCAACTTCCCGACAAGGATCAGCTACAAAGTAACCTCGAAAATCGACAGCCGGACGATCCTTGATCAGCATGGGTCCGAGCAGCTGGTCGGTTTCGGGGACCTGTTGATGATGGAGGGGGGCAATCTCAGACGGCTGCATGGCCCCTTCGTGTCGGAAGCCGACGTCGATCGGGTGGTGGAGATGCTGAAGGCGCAAGGCGCGCCAAGCTATCGCGCCGACGTCACCGAAGATTCGGATGAGGCTGAGGGCGAGGACGCGCCAGATTTGTTTGAAACGCCGACCTCTTCGGGCGATACGCTCTATGATCAAGCCGTGGAGGTCGTCACGCGCGACAAGAAAGTGTCCACCTCGTATCTGCAACGGCGCCTGCAAGTGGGCTATAACCGTGCAGCAGGACTCGTAGAGCGTCTGGAGAAAGACGGAATAATTTCCGGTCCGAACCATCAAGGAAAGCGAGAGGTTCTGCTCGCGGCAGGTGAATAGACGCTGAATCAAAATGTTCGATTTGGGACACCGTCGCTTCTTGTTTTCGCCGCAGGGCGACGGCATGTGAGGCGTCATGAAAATGCTCATTCTCGCCACGGCGGCCGCCGCCTTCGCCTTATCCCTCCCAGCGCTCGCGACGCCGTCTCGGATCGCGAGCTTCGGACAGGCTGCCGCCAGCGCCGTCGTCCTGACTGGCGCGGAGCGTACGCAAGCCTTGTCCCAGGCGAGCGCGGCCCTGTCGCAGACTCGCACGATGCAGGGGCGCTTCACTCAGATCGGGCCGGACGGCAGCCGCGCGTCAGGAGCCTATTATATGCAGCGGCCAGGCCGGGCGCGGTTTGAGTATGACGCTCCTACCCCGCTTTTGATCGTGGCCGACGGCGCGACCGTCGCCATCCATGATCGGGAGCTTCAAAACACAGACCGGGCGCCGCTGCGGTCCACGCCACTCCATTTCATCCTCAGCCGGGACGTGAACCTGGAGCGGGATTTCCGCATCACCAGCGTGTCGCGGACGGGCGACACGCTCTATGTGACGGCGAGGGACAGGGCGGGAGAGATTGACGGGCAATTGACGATTGCGCTGCAGGGGCCGGCCTTGACGCTGCGGAGTTGGGAGGCGCTGGACGCCACCAACGCGCGGACGACCGTGCGGCTTGACACGATCCAGACCGGCCAGCGCCTTTCGCCGCGGCTCTGGCGTACCGAAGACCTGCAAACGTCGCGGGACCGCTGAGGATGCGCCGAGGCTTCGCGTCACTGTTTCGTGAAGGCCGCAGGCAAGCGCTTTCTCCTGCTTTTCGCTTGATATTTTTTTGATGTGCTCTATATATCACTCTGTAAGGGCGGTGCATCATCCCCCTGGATCAGCGTCGTCCCCCCGCTGACCGATCCAGAGCATCGCTCGCCGCCGGAGCCATCCCCTCCCGGCGCATGCGTCGAACGCATGAAGGAGCGCCCGGCCGATCCCCAACGGCCGGGCGTTTCTTTATTGTCGCATTGTGTCACCGGTTTTTGGCTCAGCGCGCCTGCTCCCCGCATTTGTGCCTTTCCGGTTTTGGGGCTTTGCACACCTCCTCGTTTGGCGAGGCGCGGTCGCGTCTTGGGCCCCTGCGGCCTCCCCAACCAGAGACGGCGTGATCCCGCCGACGCTGGGGCGTGTTCTCAGCGGCGCGGGCGGATCAGCCCGCCCGCCGACGCTGCGGGTCCCTTTTTCCAGAGAGCGCTCTGGTCATAGCCGGGTTTTCCAGGCAAAGGCTGGGGCCATGCGCATCGCCTCTTGGAACATCAACTCGGTCCGCCTTCGGATCGGGCACCTCGCTCGTTTTGTCGATCTTGCGAAGCCTGACGTGCTTTGCCTTCAGGAGATTAAGTGCCGAGAGGGAGAGTTTCCCCGGAACGCCTTCGCCGATATGGGGATGCGGCATTTGCACATAGTCGGGCAAAAGGGCTGGCACGGGGTGGCGATCATCTCGAAGCACCGATTGGAGCGGCTGCCCTGCCCGCCCTTATGCCCCTCAGAAGAGGCGCGGACGGCCGCGGTTCAGGTCAAAGGGCTCGTGATCCAGACCCTCTATGTCCCGGCGGGGGGGGAAACGCCCGACCCAGCCACCAATCCGAAATTCGCCCACAAGCTCGCCTTTCTGGAGCGGATGAAGGCCTGGTATCGAGGAGCGGGGAGCAATCTTGTTCTGACAGGGGATCTCAATGTCGCGCCTGGGGAGCACGACGTGTGGAGCCATAAGCAGCTTCTCGACATCGTCAGCCACACGCCCGTGGAGACCGAGGCGCTGGAGGCGGTGCGCATCGGAGGCGGGTTTACTGATCTGGCGCGGGCGCAGACGCCGCCGCCGGCGAAGCTTTTCACCTGGTGGAGCTATCGCAACCATGACTGGGCGGCGAGCAATCGCGGGCGACGGCTGGATCATGTTTGGGCGAGCGGGGATGTGGCGGCAGGGCTCAAGGCTTCGCAGGTCTTCGTCGAAACAAGAGGCTGGGAAAGACCGAGCGATCACGCGCCAGTGATGGTCACGCTGCGATGACCTATGGACGCCTGGCCGCCTCCACGGCGTTTTCGGCGTTTTCCGACCTCGCGGGAACGACCCTGCCTCCGCGGCGAGGCCCCCCGATTATTGGGTTGAGGGCTTTGTGGCGCATTGGGCCGCGCACTTGCGGCCGCGCCGCTATCGAAGGGGCTCGTTGATCGCATGGCTGGGGCCGCGCCTTCTGCGTCCGCCGCCTCATGAGGCCGCCCAAAGGGGCGCGGTGAATGGGCGCCTTTGTGTTGGGATGGCGAACAGCAGGGCGCAATAAGACAGCCATCGCCCGCTCCCGCGTGGCTTCAAGGCTGCAGCCTGTAGCCGCCGGTCTCGGTGACGAGCAGGCGGGGGTGCTGGCTGTCGGGCTCGATCTTCTGGCGCAGCCTGTAGATATGGGTCTCGAGAGTGTGGGTGGTGACGTTGGCGCGATAGCCCCAGACCTCGCGCAGGAGCTCGTCCCGGCTGACCGATTTCTCACCCGACCGCATGAGATATTTCAGGATGTTGGTTTCCTTCTCGGTCAGACGGAGGCGTTTGCCTGCCGCGTCGGTCAGGAGCTTTGAGCCGGGGCGGAACTCATAAGGGCCGAGCTGGAACACGGCGTCTTCGCTGGCCTGGTGGCTGCGGATCTGCGCTCGGATGCGGGCGATCAGGACATTGATATTGAAGGGCTTTGAAACATAGTCGTTGGCGCCGGCTTCCAGGCCCGAGACAGTGTCGGCCTCCTCGGTGAGGCTCGTCAGCATGATGATGGGGGCCACTACCCCGCTCTTGCGCATCAGGCGGCAGATGTCGCGTCCATCGCCGTCGGGAAGGTTAATGTCCAAGAGAATGACGACCGGCCGCTCCTCCTGCGCCTTGGCGAGGCCTGCAACCGCCGTGCCGGCCTCAATCACTTCCAAATCCCCATGAGCCGACAGCTGCAAAGCCAGCTCGGCCCGCAAGTCCTCGTCGTCATCCACGAGAAGAAGCAGACTTTTTCGTCCGGTGCGCATGGGGCCGTCCTTGTCACGGAAACGTGTTGGAGAAGTGGGGACGCGGTCCTGCGGGGGCAAGCAGTCGGGCGTGATCACGCTTGCTTGACCGACGCTGCGGCAACCATGCGACGTGGTTTTGTTTCAAACCCCGCCTCACGCTTTCGTTCAGGAACCCACGCGCATGTCCGACCATTTCAAAACCGCGTTCGCCGACGGCGTTCTGACGCTGACCTTCGCCCGGCCGGAGAAGAAGAACGCCCTCACCAATGCGATGTACCGCGCATGGGCGGACGCCATGGAGGCGGCCGCGAGCGACAAAGCGGTGCGGGCGATCCTGATCAATGCGGAAGGCGACGCCTTTACATCAGGCAACGACATCATGGACTTCGCCCAATTCGCCGCGGGCGCGGCGCTGTTCGGGGAGATGCAAGTGGCGCGGGTGCTCAAGGCTCTCGCCTATGCCGAAAAGCCCTTGGTGGCGGCGGTGCAAGGGCTTGCGGTCGGGGTGGGGACCACCATGCTGCTGCACTGCGACGTGGCGATCGTGGCGGAAGACGCCAAGCTTTCGACGCCGTTCGTGAATCTTGCGCTCGTGCCCGAGGCGGCGTCGAGCTTGCTCTTGCCGCAGCACGTGGGGACGAAACGCGCCTACGCCATGTTCGCACTCGGAGACGCTTTGACCGGGCGTCAGGCTGCGGATCTGGGCCTTGCGACCGCGGCGTTGCCGAAAGAGGCGGTGGCGGAGGCGGCCCGGCAAGCAGCACACCGCTTGGCGTTGCAACCCGCGGCGGCTTTGGCGGCGACGAAAAGATTGATGCGCGATGCTGAGGCCATCGCCGCCCTCATGGACAAAGAGGGAGCGCTTTTCACACATCAGTTGCAGTCGGCCGAGGCGCGGGAAGCGTTCGCGGCGTTCCTGGAACGGCGACCGCCGAACTTTGCGGCTTTCGGGTAATGCGCTTGGCATCGCCCAAAAGGGCGCGGGAGGCCGTCTTCATGTTTTGCTGCGCGACACGCTTTATGTTGGGCGTTCGTGATATGGGGTTGGGGACCATGATGCGGCGGCGCGCGATCGGCTCTCGGAGGAGCAGGCCCGCCCGGACGCGGAGCAAACAGGATAGACCCCATCCGCGATCTTAGGCTAGGTGGCGCTGTCAAGCCTTGATC
>JAGWZH010000021.1 GCA_018971945.1 Alphaproteobacteria bacterium
GCATCGACCCCGAACGCGTGCGCGACCTTTAGGGCCGCTGCGATGGCGCCTCCCGACCCTGCCGAAACCATGACCAACAGCCCTGATCAGCCGTCGCGCCACGGCGGCGGGGCGATGGTGGGGTCTATCTTGGTGACGGCGGGGCGGGGGATCGCGCAGCTCTCCGCGCTGGTTTTGTTGATCATCGCTGCTCGGATCTTGACGCCCGCCGAACTCGCCGCTTTCGGTCTTGTGTCGATTACTGTGATGGTCCTGCAGCACGCTGCAGAGACCGCCTGGTACGAGAAGGTCAGCGGTTGCCGGCGCGATGCGCCAATTCCTCCCGAGTGTTTCTGGGCCGCCATCGCCTGCGGCGTGGCGGCTTCAGTCCTTGGCCTTTGTATCGCTGCGGGCATCCAGATCGCCACAGGCTCCGCCCATCACGCCCTGGTCATGGCGCTGCTCAGCCTCGTCGGCGCCCTTGGTCCTTTGGTTTGCGTCCAAACCGGCGTCCTGGCCCGCGAAGAACGAATGGTGGGCTTCGGCGCGGCGAGCATTCTCGGCGAGGCGGCAGGGCTCGCCATCGGCGTCTATGGCCTCTTGAACGGCTGGAACATTTTCGCCCTTGCCGCGCATCGTCTGACCACGATCAGCGTCATGGCCCTGGTGGCCTTCAGCCTGGCGCGCTGGCTGCCGGGGTTTCGCTGGCGCGCAGCCGAGGTGCGCGATGTGTTCCGCTTTTATCTCAACCTCTTGAGCGCCCGAGCGGCCACCTTTGCGCATACCCTCGGGTCCGACTATCTGACCGCATTCTACCTGGGCCTGACCGCCACAGGTCATTATCGAGCGGGAAACCGCATTTCGGGCTCCGCCGCAGAGCTGCTGACCGAGCCCGCAAAGATCATGGCGTGGTCCATCCTCCCCAAGACCCGCCGCGGCGAGAACGCAGCGGCGGACGGCCCCAAAGCCGTCGCTTCTTTCATGCTCATCCTTCTGGCCCTCGCCGGGCCGGTCTTTCTGGGCTTGATGATGGTGGCCGAGCCGCTTGTTCATGTCATTTTGGGGCCTGGATGGGAGCCTGCTATCCTGGTGCTGGCGGTCTCCGCCGCCGCGCGCTTCGCGTCGGCCCCCCTTGTCGCCGTCGCCTATGGCGTCATGGGCATGGACAACGAGTTCCGTGCCATGACGCGCTTTACCGGTCTCATGCTGATCTCTTCGATCGGTTTTTTGGCTGCGGTCGGCTGGATGGGCCTTGTCTGGGTGCTCGCGGCTCAAGTGCTGGCGAGCGTTGTGACGGGCGCTGAGGCTCTGCGGCTCTGCGTCAAATATGGTAAGATTGACCTTTGCGCCATGGCGCCGGACATAGGCCGAATCGCCGTCTCCGTTGCGGTCATGGCGTTGGCCGTCTGGGCCGCTGACCAGATCTGGACTGGCCAGAGCGAGACTGTCCGCCTCCTCGCCATGGTCGCCGCTGGCGCCCTCGCCTACAGCGCGGCCCTGCTTGTGGCCCGGCCTGAACCCGCGCAGCTGGCGCTCGCTGCTTTCACCCGACGCGCCGCCCGGCGCTGAGGCGAGGCTGCCCCTTCCAACGGTGTCGGTTTCTGGGGCGTTTTTCAACCCACGATCCATCCCAGCCTGGCGAACGCGGGTCGCGGCTTTATCCGGCTTCGCGCGCAGCGTTGACGCAGGGGCCGCCAAGAGTGCAGTGCGGAGGACGAAGATCCTTCTGGGCGAGCTTGAAGTCCGCCACAAGCCCAAGACGGTGAGGGGCAAGCCGGAGGAAAGACGATTTTATGACCACGATCTGGTTAGGGGTGGGGTTGGCGCTGGCGGGGATCGTGATGATCGGTCCGCTCCGTTGGGCCATGGCCATCGCCGCCCTGACCCTGCCCATGGCGGCCACCATGGTGTTCGCCATGGGCGCCGACCCAATCACCTTGCCGGTTCTTACCACCCTGGCCTTTTGTTTGCGACACGCGACGACCCTGGTGACCAAGCCCCAGCGCGAAATCTTTTTGGGTCTCATCGCCCGCGAATGGCCATTGGTAGCCCTGGTCGGCTACGCCCTGGTCTCGGGAATGTTGTTCCCTCGTCTGTTCGCGGGCATGACCGTGGTGCCGGCCCAAGACATGGCCCGCGATGGGTTCGCCATTCTAGGACCCCACCTCGTCAGCGTCCCCCAAATGGGCTATTTTTTAGTTGGCGGGTATTTCTACATTGCGCTCCGCCAGTCGATTACACGGCTTGGCCCGATGCCCCTGGTCGTCGGCGGCGTGATCCAGACCTTGGCTTTCGGCGGCATGGGCTTCATGCAAGCCATTCTCGGCCTTGTCGGCGTAGAGTTTCCTGTCGATTGGTTGGTGACCAACACCCATTACGCGCTGCTCGCCAATGTTGAGGCTGCAGGCTTTGTCCGCGTGACCGCGGGTTTTGTGGAGGCTTCCTCTTGGGCTGGCTGGGCCGCCGGGCCGTTGGCGTTCTGCTACGCGCTCTTCATCAATCGCGTGGCGGCGCTGCCCGCTTTGCTGGCGGGCGCCGCCCTTGCCGCCGCCATGCTGTTGTCGACCTCCAGCTCCGCCTATGCAGGATTGTTCGTTTTGTCCGTCATCGCGGTCGCCCATGTCCTTATCGATCCAAGTCCTGCGCGGCGGTCGCGCGGGCTGATGGTGTTGGCCGCTGGCGCAGGCGTTTTCGGTGCGGCGGCGGGTCTCATTTTGGCTGCCGACCCCGGCCAGGGTTTCTTGGGCGACCTGCGCATGATGCTGGAGGAAATGACGATCCGGAAGCAATACTCTCTCTCCGCGATCGAGCGGGGCAAGATGGCGCAAGTCGGCTTCCAAGCCGGACTCGACACCTTTGGACTTGGCGCTGGCTTCGGCACGGTCCGCGCTTCGGGCATCATCGCCACATTGTTCGGCGCCGTCGGCTTGCCAGGACTGATCCTCTTCGCCGTCTTTGTAGCGATGGCGGCGCGGATCCTGATCGTACGCCCTCGAACCCGCCAAGACGCCATCCGTTTCGCGGCAGGCTTCGCTTTTATGTCAGCCCTCGGCCCACTGGTGGTCTCAGGGGTCGGCCTCGATCTCACCAACATGATTTGGGTGTACGCCGCCATTGCCCGCACCCACTGGACCTCCAACGCCGAAGCCGCCCGCGGCACGGCGCCCTCAATCCCCCCCTCTGACTCAGCGCCCGCCGAAGCCGGCGCCTGACAAGAGGATCCCAAAGCAGCGCCCATGTTCGGCCGTTCCTCCCGCCTCAAGCCGCAAACGCCTTGAGGGCCAGCGCTTGACGCGGTGGGCGATATCCATGGCCGTCCTCACCTTTTGGAGCGTCTTTTATGGGCGATCCGCGAAGACCACGAAGCCAATCCGCCGCGCCTGGAGCCTGCTGCGCTCATTGTGTTTGACGACGATATCGATCGGGGCCGTCAGTCCGCCGGGGTTGTCGATCGCCTCGTGTGCGATGAATGGACGCCGTTTCGGCCTCGCTTCTTGAAGGGCCACCACGGAACCGCCTTGCTGAGCTTCTGGAACGGCCAGAGACCGGCCCTGCCGTTATCCCCTTCGGGAGGCGGAGAGCCTGCGCGCCGAAGGGATCGCCGCACCCTCGCTGCCCGCTCGCGCGCGCGATTAGCGAGGAACAGCCGCCGCTCTGCACACCCCTCTACCCTTCGATCAAGAGCGGTTTTCCAAAGACTAGGGGTCCTATGCTCGTTACGGCGACGACGTCTTCGATCATGCGGGGCTCAGACCGGGCGAACCTCTGCAGGTCCAGACCGAACGAGACATGCAGCCCATTGGCGAGCCCGTCTGAAAGGCGCGCTACCCGTTCCCCTTCACAATTGTGCACGGTCATACCCCGTTGACGCCGCCGACGCGAAACACGCCCCTATCGCTCTCGATACGGGCGCATTTGTCACCGACCGATTGAGTGCTGTTCGCCTGGAAGGGGAAAACGCGAGCTTTTTGAACACGCGAGGCGTTGGCGTGGGCAAATCTGGAAGTAAGGTGTCAAGCGGGAGGCTGACAGCGACGCTCAAGGGGTGGTTCCGCAATGGACATGAAGACCGACCATACCGACCCAATCTGGATGACCGCGCACCGCGGCTTTGTAATGGCCTTGTCTGCGGTTTTGGTTTTCCTGACGATGATGTCTTGGGCCAGCGCCCAGCAGACCCGACCTCAATGGCGAGGCTGGCAGGCTACGCAGACCCAGGAGGATCGCGTGGGCGAACTGCCATCGCCCCCCGCTTCGGACACAGCCTCTTCGGCCTCACCCGCCTTGGCCCCACCCGCCTTGGCCCCACCCCCCTTGGCCCCACCCGCCTTGGCCCCACCCCCCTTGGCCCCACCCCCCTTGGCCCCACCCCCCTTGGCCTCCGCCCGGGAAGGCGCGGCGAACGGCGCGCTCGTGAGTGCCGCTGGAAGTCCCGATCCCGCCCTACAATCGCCCCCCATGGTCGAGCCGTCGCGCTTCCAGCCCGGGGAATATGTCCTCGGCGTTGGCGACCGTCTCCGCATCATTGTCTTCGGCGAAGAGGATTTGTCGGGCGAGTTCGTGGTCGACTCCACTGGCCGAGTTTCGTTTCCTTTGATCGGCGAAATTCCCGCCGCCCTGTCCTCGGTCAGCGAGTTCCAATCTCGGGTCGAAGAGGCCTTGCGCGAAGGCTATCTCAACGATCCGCGGGTCAGCGCCGAGGTGTTAAACTTCAGACCGTTCTACATCTTGGGCGAGGTTCAGCGGCCTGGGGAGTACCCATTCAATAACGGTTTGACCGTGCTGAACGCGGTGGCGACTGCTGGCGGCTTCACCCCGCTCGCCAACCAAACACGCGTCTTCATCAAACCTGCAGGCGAGGGGCGCGAGGAGGAAATCGCACTTTCACCGGCCACTCCTGTGGCGCCGGGCGACACTATTCGCATTGGCAAAGGCGCTTTCTATATACTCGGCGAGGTTACGCGCCCTGGTGAGTACCCCTTCAGCGAAGGCATGACCGTGTTGAACGCGGTCGCCACTGCGGGCGGCTTCACCTACCGCGCCAACCAGGGGCGCGTTTTCATCCAAAGAGAAGGCGCCGACCGCGAGCAGACCCTACGCTTGGAGCCTAATCTGCGTATCGAAGCGGGCGACACGATCCGGATCGGGGAGCGTTTCTTCTAAAAAGCTTGCGCCGTTGACCTGAACAGCAGGCTTTCCCCATCGCCGCGTATGCGCTTGCGTCCCGAGCCCGCGCGTGGCCGATCGGATCGCGAAAGCCGCGCGAGGGCCCTGCCGCACGCGGCGACGTTTTGGGGAACCTGTCATGAAACGCCTTTTGCTTCTGGCCGCGAGCGTGGCCGCTCTTAATCTGGCCATGGCGCCGTCTGGTTTCGCGCAGGAAGCGTCCCCAGGGTTCGATCGCGGCCGCAACCAGTCTGTGAACGAGCGTCCCCGCCCCGAGTTCGACCCCATGGGTGTGCAGTTTCGCGCCTGGATGCTGCGCCCTGAATTGGTCGCTGAGGTGGGACAAACAAACAATGTCTTTGCTGAAGACAGCAATGAAGACTCCGATACCTATATCAGCCTGCGTCCGCGTTTGCAGGGCGAGACCACGTGGTCGCGACACGGCGCGCGCTTTGCTGTCGGCGCGGAGCGCGCGGCCTTCAACGACACGACCAATAACAACGAGTTTTCGCCCTATGCCGAAGGCGAGCTCAGGTTGGACATCGGCCGCGATGGCGCAATTTCGGTTGGCGGTCGCAGAGCCAATGACAGCGAGGGCAGGACCTCGCCCGATCAACCTGCCGCGGCTGAATCGCCGGTGGAGTTTGATGTGAACGAGGTGTCCGTGGCGGCCCGCTACACCTTCAATCGCGTCCGAGTGAGCGCGCGCGCCGCGGCCCGCGATCTTGATTTCCAGGACGCGAAGACCCCGGGCGGCGTGACCCTGGACCAGGACGATCGAGACCGGACCGAACGCGAGTTCTCGGTACGCGGAGAATGGGCCCTCTCTCCGAGCGTCGCCCTTGTCGCTGAAGCCGGAGCCAATACGCGGGAATATGATCTCAATCCGCCAGCAGTGGCGGTCAATCGTGAATCCAATGGGCGCTCTTACGCGGTCGGCGCGAATTTCGATGTGACACGGCTAGCCCGCGGCGAAGTGACCGTGGGCTATCTCGAGCAGGAATTCAAAGACGTCTCTATCGGAGACATCAATGGCCTCGCTCTCAACGCCCGCCTCGACTGGTTCCCTACGGACCGCACCACTGTGGGCTTCACCGCGAACCGCAGCATCGCCGAAACCGGCCTGACGACGACGGCAGGCGCCGAGCAAAGCACGCTCAGCGTACGTGTGGACCATGAATTGAGGCGCAATGTCATCGTCTCGGCCGCACTGTCCGGTGGGTCCCGCGACTACCAAGGCATAGATCGCCAGGATGATTTGCGCCGAGGCGAACTCAGCGTTCGCTATCTCGTCAATCGCCGGGCTGAACTGCGCGCGGGCTATGTCGTGGAAAGCCAATCCTCAGGCGGGGCCGCCCGTGATCGGGACTTCGATGTCGGGACAGGTTTTGTCGCTCTCGCGTTGAGATTGTGAGTTAAGATTTTCTTTATCATGGTGTACGGAGGAGGGGCGGAGCTTCAAAAATGGCCGACACAGGCGCACGCAGTTTCGACCTGACTGAGCCCTTGTCTCTGGGAGACCAGAACGGCGAGGACAGCGGCGGCCTGAGGCGGATCATCGAGGCGTTTCAACGTCGCCTTTGGGTGTTCCTGCTGATCGCCGGAGCGACCCTTTTCGTCGTGTTGCTTTTTACGCTCACCGCGACCCGTCAATATACCGCCACCGCCGATGTGCAGCTCGACGTGCGCAACACCCAACTCGTCGAACGCAATATGGAGGTCTTCGAGGGCCTCACCACCGAAAGCGTCATGATCGACACGGAAACGGAAGTCATGCGCTCGGCCGCACTCGCCGCCAGGGTGGTTGATGCGCTGAACTTGACCCAAGACCCTGCTTTCGCCCCGATCGGCGGGCCAAGCCTTGGACAACGTGTGCAGAATTTTTTCTTCGGCGGCGGCGAAAGGATGCAGGACGAAGAAGCGATCCGCGCCGTCACCATAGAGAACCTGCGTGAGCATGTGGACATTCGTCGTCACGGCATGACCTTGATCATCCGTGTTTCCGCCACTTTGCCGGACGCCGCCCGCGCCGCCGAAGTGGCCAATGCGTTTGCTGAGAATTACCTCACAATGCAGTTGGAAACGAAATACGAGACGATCCGCGCCGCCAACGAATTCATCGCCACCCGCCTCGCGGTCCTGCGCGAAGAAGTGTTGGAAAAAGAAAGATTGGTGGAGGAGGAACGCGCCCGGGCTGGTCTCCTGTCCGCCGAGGGCGCCACGCTCACAGAGCAAGCGATGACCGGCCTCCAGGCCGAAGTCGGTCGCGCCGAGGCTGATCTAGCGGCCGCCCAGGCCCGCCTCCAAGGCGTACAGGCGGGCGAAACGTCGGCCGAAGCTTTGGGCAGCGCGGTGGTGGGCAATCTCCGCGCCCAACAGGCCGAGCTCGCCCGCCAACGTGCGGTGCTCTCCAACCGCTACGGCGCCCGTCACCCCGAGATGCAGCGGGTCGAGCGCGAGATAGCTGATCTGGACGCACGGATCGCAGAGGAGATCGCCCGTATCACAGAAAATCTTCGCACCGAGGTGCGGATCGCCCAGCAAAGGCTCAATTCGATCCGCGGAAACATCAATAATCAGCAGACCTCACTGGTTCGCAATAACCGCGACTCCGTGCGCCTCCGTGATTTGGAGCGCGACGCCGACGCCAGCCGCACCACCTATGAAGGGTTCCTCGCTCGCTTCAGGCAGGTTGCTGAGACCAGCGGCATCGAGCGGCCCGACGCCCGGGTGATTTCCCAAGCCGCACCACCGCTTGGTCCTTCCACGCCCAACACCAGGCTGAATCTCCTGATGGGCGTAATCCTCGGCGCAGCCTTGGGCGCTGTCGGGGTGTTTCTGGTCGAGGCGCTCGAGCAATCCTTGCGGACCCCGGAAGACGTGAAGGCGCGGCTGGGCCTGCCATGGGTCGGCTCAGTGCCTTTTCTCGATCGCCGGGCGCGTACGATCGACGGCGAGCTTTTGTCGCCCGAAGATTTCGTCGTCAAACGCCCGTTGTCCGCTTTCGGAGAAGCCTTGCGAACCATCCGCGCGAGCGTGTTTTTCGCTAATCCGGATCGACGGGTCAAAGTGCTTGCAGTCACCTCCGCTCTGCCTGACGAAGGAAAAACGACCCTTTCAATCGGCCTTGCGCGGATCTCCGCCCTGGCAGGATCAAAGACAGTGCTTGTCGATTGCGACCTGCGGCGCCGCTCAGCCACGCATTCCTTGGGCCTTGAAGCCGAGAAGGGCCTCACCGAGGTTCTGTTCCGGACAGCGACCCTTAATGAGGTGATTCAAAAAGACCCCTCCACGGGGGTCGACGTGGTGCCTCTCGCCCAAGCCGAATTTACGCCGCGCGATCTTTTTGGCTCCGAGGCCATGCGGTCCCTGCTAGACGCGCTCCGCGCCCGCTATGACGTGATCATTCTGGACAACGCCCCGGTCATGCCGATCGCCGACTCCCGTGTTCTGGCGGGGCAGGCGGACGCGGTCCTCCTCGTCGCCCGTTGGGGCAGCACCCCAGCCTCCATTGTGCGCGCCGCCGCCGAGCGCATCCGAGCCCATGGCGGCCGGATCAGCGGCGTTGTGCTGGAAGCGGTGGAGTCCGGCCTCGTTTCCCGGCTTCTCTATGATAAAAACGATTACTACTCCGAACTCTACCACACCTATTATATCAGCTGACCAGAACACCGACCGCGTCCTGACGATCGCAGTCGCGTCGCTGGCTCTGGTCTTGGCGGCGGCGGGCGGCGTCGAAGTCTATGGCGCTCTGGCCGCTCAAAGCGGCCAAAGAGCCTTCGCGAGGGCCGTGGCCTTGCCCAGAGGCGCTGAGCGCGATGACGCGCTCCACATCGCCCAACGCGATCTGGGCGTGTCCGTCAGACTGTCCTCCGCCGATCCGGCCGTTTGGCTCGCGCTCGCCGAAACGCGCTATCTCCAAGCCGTCGCAGCCGCAGCAGAAGGCGTGTCTCCGGAGCTGGCCCTCGCCGCTGCGCGCGCAGCCTCCCAAGCCCAAGCCCTTGCCCCTCGCGACCCTCATCCCCCCGCGCTCCTGGCCCGGGCCCTCGCCGCCGCTGGAGAAAGCCCAGAGGCCATTGCCCCATCCCTGGTTGCAAGTTACGCCCTGGACGCCGACAAAAGCGATCTCGCCGCATGGCGGCCCACTGTCGCGTTTCAGGCCTGGTCGGCGCTCCCGCGATCGGTGCAGGATATGGCGCTGACCGAAGCCTGCTTTTACAGCCGGGACACACCGGAGCGCTTCTCGGCCCTTGAGCGCGCCGCAGTCGTGGCCGCGGACCCGGATCTGGCCGCTCGGCTGGAGGCGCTGCTCACAGACGCTGCATGCCAACCCGCGCTGGTTCTGTCGCCGAAAGCCCTGCCATAGAGCGCGCCCGTTTGCGGTCGCCATAGGCCGCGCTGAGACCCAATAGGCAAGCAAACGTCAAAGCTGGCGCCGCATGGGTCAAGGCCGGCGACGTGATAGCGCTGGTCGCCAGGCACAAGACAAGCCCGCAGCACAAAGCCCCCGCGCGCGAGGGTCGACGCTCCCGATCCAAGGTCATGGCGAGGCCTATGGTCCCTGCCGCCGCCGCCGCCGCCCCAAGCCCTGCGCCGATCAGCCCAGTCTCGGCCAAAAGCTGGGCCGCCGCAGCGGCCTCTTTCCCTGCGCTGTCTAGCGAAAGTCCCTCAAGGCCGATTCCGGTGAAGGGGCGCTGCTCCCACTCCGCCAGCGCGGCCCCAAGCGCCGAGCCGTCGTCAAGAGAGGCATCGTCGCCGCTCAGGAGCCGCACCATTCCAAACAGCGCAAGCCCCACCCCGATGGGCCCGACCGCAAACGCCAGAACAGCCCTGCGCTCCGCCGCCCGCGCGCGCAACCAGCTCATGGCGCCCAAGCCGAGCATTCCCGCCGTGCCCGCTAGAAGCGCGCTCACGTCTTGCGCGGCCGCCAACGCAGAGGCGCACGCCGCGAACGCAGCCCCCGGCAGAAACAAACGCCGCGCCAGCGGAGCCGGGTCAGCCGCGCTCAAGGCGCTGCGCCGCGCCCGGCGATACCCCTCAAGCCCGGCGAAGACCGCCAGAACGCTCACGCCAGCCAGCCCCGTCGGCGCCAACAGGACAGCCTCCGTAAAAGGCGCGAACATCATCGTCGCGACGCCAGCAATGACGCCGAACGCAAGCACGACGTCGATCGCCTCGGCAGCCCCTTGTCGCAGCGCCGCCGCCGCCGTGGCGAGCGCTGCAATCCCCAAAGCGGCGACGACGAGCAGGCTGAGCCGTCCCCTCGCCCAAGCCAAGCCCCCATCGGGCAAAATCCAGACCTGGACCAGCAACCACAAGAAGAACGCGGCGAACAGCGCCGCTGCGAGCCGATGCCGAACCAAGGTCTCGCGCAATGTCCAGCGTTCTAAACCGACGATCGCCGCCAGCAGCGCAGCGGCGGCAGCCCCGCACACGACCAAGGCGTCCATCAGCCGCCCCTCGCCCTGGGGAACGACCAGTGCGGCCATAGCCATAAGCGTGATAAGAGCGGTCAATCCCATGGACATCCTGGCCTGATGCGGAGGCCTGATGGGCTAAGCCTTGCCTCTTCCCTGTCAACATTTGTCGCTCGTTGCGTGCGCGGCGACGCTTGCCAGACCGACGCGAGGCTTCGTAAGCAGCCCCGATGGACATAACTGATATTCCCGACGGCTATCGTCGCATCGATTGGCGCGCAGGCTTTAGCGCGATTGTTGGACCTTTCTACGAAAAGACAGGCCCCAACGGCGCTTATGCCCGCGCCTTCCGGGTGCATCCAAACCAGACGAACGGTCTCGGCAACGCCCATGGCGGCATGCTGCTCACCTTCGCCGACATGGCCTTCGGCCACGCTGTCAACGCACAACGCAGCCTTTGGTGGGTCACAGTGCGCCTCACCTGCGATTTTCTTTCCGCCGCCAAGATCGGCGATTGGGTCGAGGGCTCCGCCGACGTCATCGGCGAAGAGGACGATCTGTTCACGGTCCGCGGCCGCATTTGGGTCGGCGAGCGCACCGTCATGACGGGGCAGGGCGTGTTCAAGGGCCTGGCTCCGAAAGAGGATCCAAACCGCCAATGATCAGCCAAGATCCGCGTCCGCCCATCTGAACATTGCTGAGGCGACGGAAACCTCACGCCTTGCGCAGCGCCGCCGTTTCGCCCCAAGAAGCGCCATGGCGAGCGAACAAATGGACCCTTTGTCGATAGAGGCGGGCGGACAGGGCCTGCTGGCGGCCTTGAACGGTCAGGCGCCTGAGGCCCCGCCTTGGTTTCGCGCTGCGCTGGCGCACCCGAAGGAGGAGGTTTCCATCTCCGTCCAAGGCGTCGCGCTCCACGTCCTTGCCTGGGGAGATCGCGGCAAGCCGTCTCTGATGCTCCTGCACGGCAACGGCGCCCATGCTCGCTGGTGGGAGTTCATCGCCCCGTTCTTCGCGCAAGATTACCGCGTCGTTGCGCCGACCTGGTCCGGCATGGGCGACAGCGGCTGGCGCGCAAGCTATGGCGTGGATCTCTGCGTGGCTGAGGCCCTCGCCGCTGCAGAGGCTTTGGGCGCCTTCGAGAGCCGCCGCAAGCCCCTGATCGTGGGTCACTCTTTCGGGGGCTACCCCGCGTTAGCCCTGGCCGCCGACCATGGGAATTTATGGCGCGGTGTGATCAGCGTAGACAGCCCCGTCCAGCATCCTGGCGAAAAGCTTGGCGGCCCTCCAGCGCGCCACAAGCCGAATAGGGTCTATTCGACTTTCGAGGCGATCCTCGCCCGTTTCCGTCTCGCCCCGTCCCAGCCATGCGAGAATCTCTTTGCTGTCGACCATATCGCCCGTCATTCGATCAAACCGACAGACGGCGGCTACACTTGGAAGTTCGACCCCTTCATCTGGAAAGACTTCAAAGATCGCGACTCTTCCAGCTTGCTGCGCGCAGCCCGATGCCCGGTCGCGGTGATGTGGGGGGAGGAGTCAAAGCTTATGAGCCGCAACACCCTGATGCATATGAAGAGACTTCTGCCCAGCGGTGCGCCTTTCACGTCTGTTCCGAGCGCGGACCATCATGTCATGCTGGATCAGCCTCTCGCCTTCGTCTCCGCGCTGCGCGGTCTTTTGTCCGCTTGGCCCGGCGAAACCTTTTGAAGCGCTTCTAAGGCTTGCTTCCAACAAGCGGCGCGGTCTACACCGCCATTTCAAACGGAATAGCTTGGATCAAAGGTGTTCGATGGGGAATGTTGCGCACGGCGACCATGACGGCGGTATGGACATCGCCGATCAGAAGACGACGTTTTCAGGGTTCCTGGCGGCGACCATGTGGGGCTCGGCCCTGATCGCCATGGCGGTGGCGGGTCTTGTTGTCGCCTTCGCCTTGGGCGCGGGCTGGTTCGCTGGCGTCGCCGTCTATGCGGTTTTAGGCGTTCTGGCGGGTGCGGTTCTGCGTCTTCCGGGCGCCTGGTGGGCCTCACTCGCAGCGGCCGTCCTTTTGTTTCTTATCGGTGGCGGGATCGTCGCCCTCGCCGGCGCCATGACGCCGTCCTGACCCTGGAGCTGGACCCTGTGTCCGCCCTCTTTCCCGCCTTACCCGTCCAGGAGTGCGTTGCATGCGGATCGCGATCGTCAAAGAAACCAGCCCGGGCGAAGATCGGGTCGCTGCAACGCCGGACACGGTGAAGAAGCTGATCGGCTTGGGCCATGCTGTGACGATCGAGGCCGGCGCCGGTCTCGCCGCCAGCGTGACGGATGAGGCGTTTGTCGCTGCTGGAGCAACGATCGCCCCGACTCCCAGCGCAGCGCTGAGCGATGCGGACCTGCTCTTTAAGGTGCGCCGCCCGAGCGCTGCCGAGATCAGCGCGATGAAACCTGGCGCCGGCGTGGCGGCCCTTCTTGAGCCATATGGCGACAAAGCCTTCGCCGACCAGCTCGCGACAGCCAAGCTGGACGCGCTGGCCATGGAGTTGGTCCCGCGCATCACCCGCGCGCAGGTGATGGATGCGCTGTCCTCCCAATCCAATCTCGCAGGATATCGAGCCGTGATTGAGGCTGCGACCCTTTATGGCCGCGCCTTCCCGATGATGATGACCGCCGCCGGCACTGTCGCAGCCGCGCGTGTGTTCATCATGGGCGCCGGCGTGGCGGGCTTGCAGGCCATCGCCACCGCGCGGCGATTGGGCGCGGTAGTGTCCGCCACTGATGTGCGCCCAGCTGCGAAAGAGCAGGTCGCCTCCCTGGGCGCAAAATTCATCGCCGTTGAGGACGAGGAGTTCAAACAGGCTGAAACGGCCGCCGGTTATGCTAAGCCGATGAGTGCGGAGTACCAAAAAAAGCAGGCTGCTCTGACGGCCGAACACATCGCCAAACAAGACATCGTCATCACGACCGCCCTGATCCCTGGCCGCGCGGCGCCCGTCCTGGTCACCGAAGCGATGGTCGCCGGCATGCGCCCCGGCTCGGTAATCGTTGATTTGGCAGCCGCCCAGGGAGGCAACTGCCCCCTCTCCAGGCCTGATGCTTTGGTCACGGTCAACGGCGTCAAAATCATGGGCTACGCCAATCTGCCCGCGCGCCTCGCCGCCGACAGTTCAGCCCTTTACGCCAAGAATCTCCTCGCTCTCGCCCCGCTGCTGACCGCCAAGGAGGGCGCCAGCTTCGCTCCGCACTGGGACGATGAAATCATTCAAGCAGCGATGCTCACCCGCGACGGCAAGGTCGTGCATCCGAGCTTTGCGTCGGCGGCCGCGCCCGTCGCCTAAGCGCCCCCGCGCCGGGGCGGCCGAAGAGGGAAACGTTATGGACGAGGCTTTCGCCCGCAACTGGTTCGCCGCGTGGAACGCGGGCGATGTCGAAGCGATCCTCGATTTCTACGCCGAGGACCTCGAAGCCTCCTCACCCTTCATCGCCGCTCTGGGTTTTGCTCAGGATGGCGTGCTTTTTGGCAAAGCGATGTTCCGCTCTTATCTCGAGGCGGCCTTGCCGCGGATCTCAGGCTTGAGGCTGGAGCCGGTCTGCGTCTGCGTCGGCGCTCGGGGCCACACGATGGTCTATCGTAATCAAACCGGCGTCATGGTCGCTGAGACCCATGAACTCGACGGAGAGGGCAAGATTGTCCGCTCCGACACAGCCTACGAGACGACCCCAATGGGCGATCCTTGAAACCGCCCCTTGTTCTTGCGCCCAAGCGGCGCTGCCTAAGCGGCGCTGGCCAAGCGGCGCTGGCCGGTGGCGCAAGGGGGCGAACTCGATTACAATTCTCCCGGAAATGGAGTGAGACGCAGCGCCATGGTTGAACCGATCATCTTCTATCTCGCGATTTTCGTGCTCGCCATTTTCGTGGGCTATTATGTTGTTTGGTCGGTGACGCCGGCCCTGCATACCCCGCTTATGGCGGTCACCAACGCGATCTCCTCCGTCATCATCGTGGGCGCCTTGATCGCTGCCGCCGCCGGCTCGGCTGCGGGCGCGCCGCTGGACGCCAACACCTGGATCGCGAAAGGCGCAGGGGCGGTGGCCGCGGCTTTGGCCGCGGTGAATATTTTTGGCGGCTTCCTTGTGACCCAGCGCATGCTTGCGATGTACAAGAAGAAAGAGCGTCCGAAATAGAGGATCCGACGTTTGAACAAAACGGTGCGAGGCGAAGGATAAACGCGCCATGGATGAGGGGCAGTGGCGCGATTTGATCGAAAGCTACGTGGCCGGACGCTTGAGCGCAGACTCGTTCAAACGCCGCTTTCTTGAGGCGTTTGCCGCCTCGCGGCTGGCCCCGCCGGCTATCCAGGATCTGTTTTTCACCGTTGACGCCTATGGCGGCGATCCTTTGAGCCGCGGCCATGATGTCGCCGACGACGCCGCTTTGACGATCGCCGCCCGCCGTTGCCTTCTCCACCTCGCGCCCAGCGCCAATGCCTCCACCCCGCCGCCGCAGCAGCCCGGCGTTGGTTCGCCCCGACCAGCGCTGCGCGCCCCCCCCGGCGTCGCCGCAGGCCTGGGCCTTGGCTGCCTTTTGATCGCGTTGTGGGCCGCTGTCGGCGTTTTGCAGCTGTTTGCGATCGCTGAACAGGTTGACCGCGTCACCGCCCTCGGTCCCGTGATTTCGACGCTCTCGGCTTCTGTGCTGACCTTTGTGCCCATCCTAGGCAGCGTCGTCGCTTTCTTCGGGGCCAAGGATGGTTGGCATTGGGCGCCGTGGGCCGCGGCCCTCGTCTTTCTCGCGCTGCCGATAACAGCGCAAACCTTGAGTGTTTTGACTTGGCGCGGGAGGCGCCGTTAAACGCTGTCTTGACGAAGCGGCTGCGAACGCGTTCTGGTCGCGAAGTTTAAAGCTAACAAGCTGACTCTGGGCTGATTCCTTCAGCACGGACGATACGAGACAAAAAGGGGCCACGCATGCCGGAAATGAACGCGTCGCTGGCGGCGATTCTGTACCTCGTCTCAGGAGTGTTGTTCATTCTGGCCCTGCGTGGCCTTTCGAGCCCTGTGACGAGCCGCCAAGGCAATCTTTTCGGCATGATCGGCATGGCGCTGGCGGTCGGGGTGACCTTGCTGCTGGTGCGTCTCGATGGCCTGACGGTGGGTTTGATCCTCGCCGGCGTCGCCGTTGGCGGCCTTATCGGCGCTGTGATCGCCAACAAGATCCAGATGACGGAGATGCCGCAATTGGTGGCGGCGTTTCATTCTCTGGTGGGCCTCGCCGCAGTGGCGGTGGCTGTCTCTGCTCTTTACGCCCCGGAAGCCTTCCACATTCTCGATGGATCGAGCGCCATTCCCGGGGCCATCAAAATCGGTTCCTTGATCGAGCTGGCGCTCGGCGCGGCCATTGGCGCAGTCACCTTTTCCGGCTCGGTCATCGCCTTCGCCAAACTCAACGGCAATATGAGCGGCGCCCCAATCCTGCTTCCCGCCCGCCACCTCATCAATATCGCGATCGCCATAGCGATTGTGGCGCTCGTCTGGGCGATGATCGCCACTGGCGGCGTGGAGCGGCATTGGTTCCTGCTGCTGCTGGCGCTGTCATTCCTGATCGGCGTGCTTCTCATCGTTCCCATTGGCGGCGCAGACATGCCCGTCGTCGTCTCGATGCTGAACTCCTACTCCGGCTGGGCCGCCGCTGCGTTGGGCTTCACACTTGAGAACATCGCTCTGATTATTACGGGCGCGCTGGTAGGCTCCTCGGGGGCGATCCTGAGCTACATCATGTGCAAGGGCATGAACCGCAGCTTCATCAGCGTCATCCTCGGCGGCTTCGGGGGCGAGACGTCAGGGGCCGCGTCAGGTCAAAAAGAAACCCGCCCTGTCAAACAAGGCAGCGCCGACGATGCCGCCTTCATCATGAAAAACGCCTCCAAGGTCATCATCGTCCCCGGTTACGGCATGGCCGTGGCCCAGGCCCAGCATGCGGTGCGCGAAATGGCGGACATGCTGAAAAAAGAGGGAGTGGAGGTGAAATACGCCATCCACCCCGTCGCCGGGCGAATGCCCGGTCACATGAATGTGCTCTTGGCTGAGGCGAACGTCCCTTATGACGAGGTCTTCGAACTCGAGGACATCAACAACGACTTCGCCCAGGCGGACGTGGCCTATGTTATCGGCGCCAACGACGTGACCAACCCTTCCGCCAAGACCGATCCCCAAAGCCCCATTTTCGGCATGCCGATCCTGGACGTCGAAAAGGCCAAGACCGTCCTCTTCGTGAAACGCGGCATGGGCTCGGGCTATGCTGGCGTGGAGAACGAACTCTTCTTTCGCGACAACACCATGATGCTTTTCGGCGATGCAAAGAAGATGACGGAGGAGATCGTGAAGGGGCTTTAGCGGCTGAGGCGAATGTCTTTGGGACGCCGCTCCCGCTTGGCGCTACGCCTTCACGCTTCGGGAGGGCTTTGGGAGCGACGGCAGGGTCAGTGGCGCGGTAACACGAGCGATCATGTCTATTGCCTCTTGCACGCCAGCGCGATCCGAAACGCCGCTCAAGCAGCATAAAAACCTGATCCTTCTGCGCGGCGGGGACAGGTCTTATCACCCAACCTTCTTCTCAGGCTTCGAAGCGGGTGAAGGACCAAACTGGGACCTTCATATCAGCTATTTCGGTGAAACAGCTCCTTATCTCTCCCAGGCCATGGCGTGCTCCTGGACGATGGACGGCGGCAAGGGAAAGTTCGGGTCGATCCACCGCTTGATCGAAGGCCGCAATCTGGATCTTGCCCATTACGACTATATCGCATGCCCCGATGATGACCTGATCATCACCGGCCCCCAATGGAACACGCTGTTCGACTTGGTCCGGCGTTTCGATTTGGAGGTGGGGGGCGTCTCCCTCAATCCATTCGGCTATTGGGAGTTCAATTATATGCTCTCCCAGCCGGGGCTGTTGTTGCGCTACACCAACCAGATCGAGCCCTTCGCTCTGGTGTTTCGCAGGGACATGTTCAAAACGGTGTTTCCCTACATGCGAATGAAAGGCGTCGATTGGGGGATCGAACATATTGTCGGCCATCTCTGCACCCACCCAAAAGGCTTGGCCGTTATCGACGCCGTTGATGTGTTCCACACAAGAATGCAAAGAACCGGCGAACTTTATGGGGGAATGAAGAATGTCGACGAGGTGTTTTTGGGCGAGGCGGTGGCGCTTCACCAACGCCTGGGGGTTGTCCGACGCCCGCCTCAGATTTTGGGGGCTGTTGACAAGAACGGTCGTGACGTCAACCCGCGCGACTTCTATCGGACAATCCGACCAGCGCTCCGCGCTCTGAGGAAATGGCGCGGCTTGAGAAAGGTGACGAGCCTCTCCGAGATCGATGAGGGCCGTGTGGTGTTGCGAGCGCCCTACCCGATGCGTTACCGAGGAGCCCGCATCAGCCCTTCCTTGCGGAAGGCGGATCCGATCATATCCGGCGCGCCTGTGGCTTCCCCACCTTCGAAGGTGGGATAAGGCGGCGGCGCCCCGGACAGCGTCGCCGCCTGCGTCTCGATGCGATCTCCTCAATGACGGCCGCCGCGCGGTCGGACGCCCGACAATAGGCCTCTCCGATACCGGGCCGCTCCAATGCTGCGCCTCTTTCATCCTGAGCCGCCCCAGCCCTTGACGCCCCCAAAGTTCCGGAGCACCCCTTACCCGCCGGACAGAAAGCGCGGGCAGGGGCCATGTCAGACGCAAACCGAATCGCCATCGTCACAGTGCACGGCACCGGGGATACTGCCGCCGAACCAGCGGGCCCTAAATGGTTCCAACAAGGCTCGGTCTTCACCGAACAGGTGAGAGCGCGCTTGGCGATCAGAGGGTTCGCCGCCGACATCGTGCCGATCTTGTGGAGCGGCGCCAACAGCGCGCGCGCGCGCGAAGCCGGGGCCGACGAACTCGCCGACACGATCAAGCGCCTCCATGGCCAGTATAAAGGTCAAGTCCACATCATCGCCCACAGCCATGGCGGTAACGTCGCCAACGAGGCCGCCGCCTGGCTCCGCTGGGGGCGTCGCCCTGGAAAGGAGCGCATCGCTAGCATCACCACCGTTGGCACGCCCTTCTTTAAGCTCCGGACCGGCGCCGCCGAGCGCTTTGCGGGCCTGGCCTTCCTCGGCGTCAGCGTGCTGTCGACGATCCTGTTTTTGATGGCGAGCCTTGTCATAGCGACGCTGTTTGCGACTGGAGATATGTCGCTGCAGGAGGATGGGCTTTTCCTCGGCGTTTTAGGCCTCATCGTCGCGGTCTCGCTCTATTTCATGCTTCGATTGTCGTTACAGGGTTATCGGCGCATCACCCGACCCACCCGTCAGACTGAGACTGAAGAGGCCATCCAGGCCATCTGGCATCGCAACGACGAGGCGATCGCCTTTCTGCAGAAGATCGAAGCCATGCCCATCAGCCCCTTCCCACGCTGGGCTTGGCTGCGTCAGTCGCGCAACGCCGCCATCGTGTGGGGCGTGCGCGCCGTGTTGCTCGTCAGTTTCATCGGCATCGTCATGTGCGTTCCCGCCGCGTCCTCCTCGCCTATGCTGGCTGGTCTTGCCCAGGCTTTCGGCGACGGCGACGCGGCTTTGGCGGGTTTTCTATTATTGTACCTCACCCCGGTCGTCTTTATCGGCGTTTATCTCGCCTATCGGCTCGTCTTCGGTCTCCTGAGCGACGCTGCTCTGCGTCCCGGCGCCAACAAGCTGGTGGAAGGCGCACTCAAAGGCATGGCCTTCGGCCGCGACGGCGACGAGGTCCTGAGCGATGTCTCCACCGCCTCTCATATTCTCCCTACCCAAGAGGTGGTCTTGGAAGGGCCCTTGGCCGATCGGCTCCAGGCCAATGCCGCCCGCGCCGCGGCGGCCCTGATTGAGAAGTATCGCTGGTCGCTCTTTACCGTCGGCGCCGATACCAACGCCGCGCTCACTGATCTGGCTGCCGATGCGATGACATGGGATAGCCTGATCCACACAACCTATTTCGACCATCAGGAAACCGCCGAGATGATCGCCGACCATGTCGCCGTCCGCGCCGCTTTGAGGCTGTGAGTTCTAAGCTCCAAAGGCGCAAACCTGACAGTCTGGGACATCTGATCAATCGCGCATGCTTTTCACAAACGGGCGTCTGCTTGGGTCACTCGCACACCCTCCGATATTGTCGTGTCCGCGCCAAACCAGATTGTGAGGAAAGGCGAACCATAGACCCTAAGGAGGGTCCGGTCGGTTCGCGAGCCATGGAAGGGCGCGTTCGGGCACACTGCTCCTGCGGTGGTCAGCCGGCGCCTCGCGCAGGCGACGCCCCCCTATGCTTTCCCACCAAGCACAGAGCCTCATCGCTTTGCTCTCGCAGCGCAATTTGACGGCGTCCTAGGCGTCTGCCCCAGCTGCGGCGCCGACCTCGCCCTTGTGGTCTTCCAGATCTCTCGGCCCGGCGAGACGGCGACATGGCCGTTCCAGGTCCTAGACCGCCACAGCTTGACGCAGAGCAAGCGGGGCGGGGCTTGTGCACCGGATGGGACGTTTCTCAACCCCTAGAATCCCTCGCGTCGCCAAATGCAAGCTGCCCTCGGAATGTCCCTGAAAGACCAGGACCGCCCCTCCGGCGCCCCCAGCGCAGCTGGTTTGCGCGTCTTGTCGTCTATGGTTTGCCCGCGATCGCCGCCGCACTCATCCCAGGCTATCAGCCAGGCGAGGCTGGGGAGTCCGCCCGATGGCGTGCCTCTCAAGAAGCGATGCAAACCCGCTGCCCAGCCCTTTTCCCGCAAGATTGAAGGCAATGCTCCCGGGCGCTTCTCCCCTTCACACACGATCACACGCCGCTGACCACACACAAGCCGAGCCGCGGGGGCCGAACAAGAGCGTTTCCCTATCGCCATGGGCTTGGTTGGTCCCAGCAAGCCTCGCGGTTCGCCCTGCTGCAGGCGCCTGGGGGAAGGCCCGTTGGCCGATCAGCGCCCCGCGCATGTCAAGGGCCGGCGGCGACCGCAAGAGGGGGCTCGCGCCCAAGGCCGGTATATCAAGTGATGATCCCGGTGGGACGAGCCCCACGATGACCCGCAATGAGCCGCGGCCGTTGACGGATCTCCGAATTGGAGCGATCCCAGCCTGCTTCTCGCTCTGACGAACTTAGCGCCTTGATCCTGGCTGAAGCGGGCCGTAACGCTCCAACGATGGACGCATTGATCGAGGCCAGGGGTCTAACCAAGACCTACGCAGACAGAAGGGCGGTCGAAGGCTTGACCTTCGCAGTGCCGCGTGGGGCCATTTACGGGATTTTGGGGCCTAACGGAGCGGGCAAGAGCTCCACTATGCGCATGATCGTCGGCGTGATCGCCCAAACCAGCGGCGAGGTTTTGTTCGATGGAGCGCCACTGACCCGCGCAGCGCAGCGACGTATCGGCTTTCTGCCGGAGGAGCGGGGGCTCTACCGCGCCATGACCCCCCGCGCAGCCATTGTGTATTTCGCTCGTCTCAAAGGAATGAAGGCCGGGGCGGCGCGTCGTCGCGCTAAAGCGCTGTTGGCGGAGCACGGGCTCGCCGACCGCGGCCACAAGAGAATAAGGACGTTGTCAAAGGGGCTTGCACAAAAGGTGCAACTTTTGGCGTCCATCGCCCACGAGCCGGACCTTATGGTTCTGGACGAGCCTTTCTCAGGCCTTGACCCTGTCAACCAGCAATCCTTGGAAGCCATGATCCGGGCGCATGCGGCAGCCGGCAAAACCGTGGTGTTCTCCACCCATGTGATGGAGCACGCCGAACGCATGTGCGACCGCATCCTTCTCATAGCCAAAGGTCAAATGGCCTTTGAAGGGGCGGTGAAGGACGCGCTGGCGCATGCCCCGCGTTCCGCGGTGATCGAAACCGAGAACGGCTTTGACCTCGCCAGGGCGCTCGCGCCTGCGGGATTTGGCGTCGCCCGCGAGATCGGGCAGGGGGCCGCCGCCCGCTGGCGTGTGGATCTCTCTAACGGCGACGACCCCAAGCGCTTGCTTGCCGCAGCGGTTCAAGCCGGCGCGCCTCTCACAGCCTTTGAACCCAACCGCGTCAGCCTTCACGAAGCGTTTGTCGCGCTGGTGGGGGCTCCTGCTTCCTCTCTGGCGGGCGGAGGCGGCGATGCGTGAAATATTCTTGATCGCCCGACGCGACTATTTCGCCTATGTCACCGCTTGGGGCTTTTGGGTGTCGCTGATCACTGCGCCGCTCCTGGTCGCCGCGATCGGATTCGCGCCCGTTCTCTTGAGCCAAGCCGAGCCGCCGCGGGTGCTCACGATCCTTGCGGACCACCCTGCAGACGCCGCCGCCGCGGCCCGCGCCATTGACGACGCAGAGCGTAGCGACGCCCGAGCCGTGGTGCTCGGCTATATTGCCGCCACAGCGCCTCGAGCCCAGGAGGCGGCCTTGGCCGCGTTCGACGCCGCTGCGACCCAACGCGAAGCGGTCGCTGCTGCACGGGACATAGTGGCGCGCGAGGCGCCCGGCGCGGCTGGCGCTTTCCCCACGCCGGCGCCCCGCTATCTCCTGGCCGATCCGCCGGCCTCGACTCCGGAAGCGCTCAATCCCTACCTTATCGGCGAACGGACGGTCATGGCTGCGGGTGAAGCCCGGCCGCTCTTCGGCGCCATAGTCATTTCCCGCAACGGCGAGGGCGCGCAGGTGCGCTACTGGAGCGCCAATTTGGCCGATCTCAGCGCCGCCAACCGCGTGGTCCGCGGCGTCGGTGAGGCCATGCGCGCCGAGGCCCTCGCCGCCCTGGGGCTGAGCCCTGAAGAGGCTGCAGCCATTCAGGCTCTTCGCCCCACCCTGCAGCAGTTCGATCCCCGCCAAGGAGCCGCCGCCGCCGCCGTCACAAACGCCGACCGCGCCCCCCTCATCGTGGCTGTGGTTCTGAGCTTCGTGCTGTGGGCTGCTGTGTTCGGCGTCGCGAACATGCTTTTGACAAGCGTTCTTGAGGAGAAGTCCAACAAGATCCTCGATACTCTTTTGACCAGCGCTTCGCCTCTGCAGATTCTGATCGGCAAACTCGTTGGCGTCGCTTGCGTCTCCGCCACCTTCTTTCTCTTCTGGGGCCTGCTTGGCGCAGGCATCGGCGCGCTCGCCAACCGCATCAGCCCCTCAAACGCCTTGGCCGAGTGGGCGGTGCAGGCGCTGACGCCGGAACTCGCGGCTATGTTCCTGGCATGCTTCGTCGCAGGATATATGATGTATGGGGCGGTCTTCTTAGCCTTGGGTTCGCTGTGCGAGACCAACCAGGAGGCCCAGACGCTGCTGGGGCCGATTTTCTTGATCCTGACGGCGCCGATTTTGCTGCTTGGCCCCGCTTTCGATAACCCAAGCTCGCCTCTGGTGGCAGGAGCTTCGTGGTTTCCTCCGTTCACCCCATTTCTTATGATGATGCGGGCCCCAGCAGGCCTTTCCTGGTATGAAGTGGCTGGTCCGGTGGCGCTAATGCTGGCGACACTGGTGTTGGTCCTGTGGGGCGCAGCGCGCGTCTTTCATGCGGGCGTTGCAGGACAATCCGACGCCGCCGCGCTGCGTCGCCGCCTCAACCCCTTTCGTAAAAGGTCGCAGAAGGCGGGGTGAGCAGGATCCGCCAAACGCCGCCTTAGGCCGTAACATGCAAGGGCTGGCGACAGCATCCTGTCCAAAGACCCTATTTGCGTGGCAGAAGCCCTTCCCTCTGCGCCCTCTTCCGCGCGAGCTTGCGGGCTCGGCGCACGGCCTCAGCCTTTTCGCGCGCCCGCTTCTCCGAAGGTTTCTCGTAGTGGTTGCGCCGCTTCATCTCGCGGAAAGTACCTTCCCGCTGCATCTTTTTCTTCAGCGCTTTCAACGCCTGATCGACGTTGTTGTCACGCACAAAAATCTGAACCAGGACCGTTCTCCCTTGAAGAAAAAAAAGCCAGCCCGCAGCGCGGCGTCGCCGCGCCAGGAGCCGAGCGTTTCAATTGCAACGGGGCGATAGCAAAAGGCGGAGCCGGAGTCTATGCCGGGCTGCTGTCGCTGAAGGCGTATTTCGCGCCAAATAGGCGCGGTGTCGTGCCCCCACCCTTTAGGGCTCGCCCAATTTGTCGCAGCAGACCTTGCTGGCGGCCAGGGGGCGGCGCTTTACATGAGCCTTATCATGACAGCCCCTCCGCCAAATTCCGAAAAGACGGCCCGCACCCCTTCCGAACGCTATCGCGAGCGCCTGCTTGCAGCCCTTTCCGGCGAAGTCGGAACCAAAGGCTGGACCGCGCCCGCGCTGAAGGCTGCAGCCCTCGCCGCGGGCCTGAGCGAGGGAGAGGCGCTCTTGGCGTTTCCCAAAGGCGTCGCCGACGCCATAGACGCCTTCGCCGACCGCGCCGACAAAGACATGCTGGCGGTTCTGTCGGAAGCCGATCTTGGCCGGCTAAAGGTCCGCGAGCGCGTGATCTTGGCCGTCCAAGCACGGATTGTCGCTCAAACGCCTCACAAAGAAGCCGCCAGACGTCTAAGCATGGCGCTGGCGCTGCCCACGCGCGTCGGTTTGGGGCCCAAGCTCGTCTGGCGAACCGCAGACCGGATCTGGCGCGGATTGGGAGACCCCTCGACAGATTTCAATTTCTATTCCAAACGCGCGATCTTGATGGGTGTGCTGACCGCCACCTACGCCTATTGGTTTTCCGACGACGACCCTGCGCACGGCCCCACTTTCAGGTTTCTGGACGAGCGCATCGATAACGTCATGCAATTCGAGAAACTCAAAGCCCAGGCAAAGCCTCTCGTGCAGGGCTTTGAGGAGTGGGCTGGCCTTGCTGGGCGGTTGCGCTACGGACGCGCTGGCGACCCCAAATGAGCTGTGCGCGAAGCGAACTGACTCTCAGTCCGCCGCCGCCGCGAAATTCGCATTCTCGTTGAGAAAACGCTCGAGGTCCTTGACCGTGATCCGCCATTCCCGACCAAACTTGATAGCGCGCAACTTTCCGTGACGGATCCAGGCGCGAATTGTGCTCTCTTTGACTTTGAGTTGTTCGGCCGTCTCATGAACGGTCAACAGCGGCCTGCTCAACATAATCTACCCTCACTGCCCAAGGGGCGACGACCAGACCGAGAACGGTCCACGCCCGCCTTCCCCGAAGCGACTCCTATACTTGATTGTCCACTCTTTGGACACAAGCGCAGCCCGCGTCATAGACGTCGACGGCCCGCAAGGCGCAACCGGGGGTTGCATAGAGCCGGTCTGCAAAACCACCGTGACGAGGTTCATCCATGGGTCAGGATGGATCCGCTTGGAGGTTGATGAGTGTCAGATGGCCCATTTTTCGTCCAGGCCGGTGCGCGCGTTTGCCGTAAAGATGCAACCGGGCCGTGGGCTGAGCGGCGAGAGCGCGCCAATCGGTCGCATCGTCCCCGATCAGATTAAGCATGACGACGGGCTTGACCGGAGGCGTTGGAGGAACGAGCGGCCATCCCGCTACCGCGCGGATATGCTGTTCGAATTGACTGACGGCCCCCGCATCCTGGGTCCAGTGCCCGGAATTATGCACGCGGGGGGCGATCTCGTTGACGCGAAGACGCCCGTCTGCCTCAAGAAAGAATTCGACCGCCAGAACGCCGATATGGCCAAGACCATTGGCGATGCGCTTGGCCGCTTCTAAGGCCTCCGAGGCGATTTCGGCGCTGACCGCCGCAGGCGCCTTTGAACGTCGCAGGATCCCGTCGGCATGCACGTTCTCGGTAACGGCGAAAGGCGCGAAAGACCCGTCTTCTGCGCGTCCGGCGAGCACGGAGAGCTCCCTCTCGAAGGACACAAAGCCTTCGAGGATCGCTGGCGCTCCCCCCAGCGCCGACAAGGCGGCTGCGGCCTCCCCAGGCGCTCCGATCCGCACTTGGCCCTTGCCGTCATAGCCCAAGCGCCGCGTTTTCAGGATCGCCGGCGTTCCGAGCGCAGCCAGCGCAGCCGTGACATCCGTTGCGGCGCTCACGTCGGCGAAAGGCGCTGTTTCAAGGCCCAGCCCACGCACGAATTGCTTTTCGATCAGCCTGTCTTGGGTGAATTCGAGCGATCGTGCGCTCGGCCTCACCGGCGCCTGCGCGGCGCAGGTCGCCAGGGCTTCGAGAGGGACATTTTCAAACTCGAACGTCACCGCATCCACCCCAGCTGCGAAGCGCGTCAGGCCTTCCGCGTCTTCGTAGGAGCCAACGACAGCGTTCGCCGCAACCCGCGCTGCGGGGCTGTCGGCCTCTGGCGTGTAGATATGGGCGTCGAAACCAAGCTCGGCCGCAGCCATCGCCAGCATCCGCCCGAGCTGGCCGCCGCCGAGGATCCCGATCCGAGACCCGGGGGGGAGGGGGCTCATGGCGCCTCCGCCACCGCCGCGGTCTGCGCCGCCCGGAGAGCCGCGAGACGCGCCGCAAGGGCTTTGTCTTCGAGGGCGAGGATAGCCGCCGCCAATAAGCCGGCGTTCGTTGCTCCGGCTTCCCCGATCGCGAGCGTCCCCACCGGCACGCCCTTTGGCATCTGAACGATCGACAAGAGGCTATCCACACCGTTCAAGGAGGCGCTCTGCACCGGCACCCCAAGGACGGGCAGCGCCGTCAGGGAAGCCGTCATCCCCGGCAGGTGCGCAGCGCCGCCCGCGCCTGCAATGAGCACTTTCAAGCCTCGGTCTTGCGCCTCTCGCGCATAGGCGAAGAGGCGCTCCGGCGTCCGGTGGGCTGAAACGATCCGCACTTCATGTGGGATCTGCAACGTCTCAAGGATTTTCGCGGCGCCTTCCATCGTGGACCAGTCTGAAGCGCTGCCCATGATCACGCCCACCAGCGGCGAAGAAGAGCCCAACCCCATAGCGCGCGTTCCCTGTGCGAAAGCCCCAAAAACAAGCGCGCGCCGGAGCGGAACCCCGGCGCGATAGACATTACTATGCCGTGCGCCGCCCGTCCCGTCCAGCATTCCCCATCCGCCCATACCCCTTAAGCCTGACACCCCGGCTCGACGCCTCCCGCAGCAGACGCCGCGCCGCGTTGTTGGACCTGCCGCCGCCCCCCGAGCGATGGTTAAGCCGTCCTTTACCCCAAACGCCACATAGACATGTGGAAGTCGCAGCCGCTCGAAGAAAGACAACCGCAATGCGATCATGGCAGGACGAGAAAACCCGTCTATTGCAGCGGATTGAGGAGCTGGAAAGCCGGCTGGCACAGGCCGAAGCTCTTGCCGAACGTGACCCGCTCACGGGCGCTTTGAACCGTCGCGGTTTCATGCGCGCCCTTGAGCAAGCGATCGCCTTCGCCGACCGCTATCGCGAACCAGCCGCCGTCGTCTTTATCGATTTGGATGCGTTCAAGACCGTCAATGACGCTTTCGGCCATGCCGCAGGCGACGCTGTCCTG
The DNA here is from genome assembly GCA_018971945.1 of Alphaproteobacteria bacterium. GTDB lineage: Bacteria > Pseudomonadota > Alphaproteobacteria > Caulobacterales > Aquidulcibacteraceae > REEB509. Next base: position 26,913 of record JAGWZH010000021.1, read on the forward strand.
AAACATGTCGCCCGCCTATTGATGAGCCATGTTCGCGAGAGCGACATCGTAGGCCGCCTGGGCGGCGACGAGTTCGGCGTGATTTTAGCGCGCGCCGCCCCTGACGAGGCGGTCAGGAAGGGTGAAGCTTTGACCGCCTTGATTGCGCAAACCCCTTGCATCTACGCAGGGGTCGCCCACCGGGTCGCCGCCTCCTGCGGCGCCCGATCGCTGGCGCGCGCCGACGACCCGGAATTGGCCCTCGCCGCCGCTGACGAGGCCATGTACGCTGAAAAACGCGCCCGTCGCTTGCGTCGAACGGTCGCATTTTTTTAGGCTATGATGTCTGGGGTCAGCCGGTCCTCCAGCCAAGACAGCTGATCTTTAAGAGCGAGTTTCTGCTTCTTCAGCCGTGCAACCTGTAAAGCGTCGGTCCCGGTGGCCTCCTGGAGCGCAGCGATCGCGGCGTCAAGCGCCCGGTGCTCCTCCCGAAGTTCACGGTAGCGCGTCTTCCATTCCCGCACCTGGGACGAATCAGCTAGCGCGAATTGCGCGATCTCATCGCCCTCAAGGCCGTCCGCCGCCATGCCCACTGACCTTCATTGAGACCCAAAAGGGTTCGCACGAACGCATGAAACGGTGTTCCTTGTAAAGCAGACGCGATTGGTCCTCAAACGTGGCTATTATGCAACATATTGTGAGCAGACGAACGATTTATTTGATGGTTCCATGGGATCGTTTAGGCCCTAGAAAAGGAGGCGCTCATGGCGCTGGACGCGCGGCTTCGCGAACTGAATTCCCGCCATCGTGATCTGGACGAGGCCATCAAAGCCCAGACCAAACTTCCCGCGCACGACTCTTTGGAACTCAAGGAATTGAAGCGACAGAAGCTCAAGCTTAAAGAAGAGATAGAAGTCTTGAGGCAAAGACTTCAGAATTAATGTGGCGATCGAGAAAATCGTCTCACGGCTGACCGGGGCGGAAGCAAGATTCCGAATGTTTGATGAAAACGAGAAAGGACCTTTCAAGCGCTTGTATCAAGAGGCATCGTCTTAGAAAGCAAAGAATGCTTTAGAGAAGCCCGATCTTGATGCTTGGTCTGGACAGAACCCCGAGACCGCCGCGGGAAACCCCACGGCGGTCTTCTGATCTCAATCGTCCCCGTCCGCACCGAGGCCGCCATCGTCGGATGCGCGGCTTTCCAGGGGCGCCCGTGTTGTCTCCGCCGCGGGCCTCAGTCCGGGGCCGTCCTCCGCCGGCTTGCGGCCCCGGCTCCTGGTCTCAGCCGCTTTCGTAACCACGGCGTCGAGCTCGATTTGCGAGCATAGTCCCAGAGACACCGGGTCCACCGGCTTAATGCTGGCGCTGTTCCAATGCGTCCGGCTGCGCACGCTTTCGATTGTGGATTTGGTTGTGCCGATCAGCTTCACGATTTGCGCGTCGCTGACCTCAGGGTGGTTGCGCACAAACCAGGCGATGGCGTCCGGCCGGTCCTGACGTCGCGCCACCGGCACAAACCGCGCGCCCTTCCGCTTTCGCTCGGGCAGCTCCACCCGACGTTGCTCCAGGGCCTGCATGAGATAGGCTGGATCTGCTTCGGCCTTTTGGATCTCCTCCCGAGACAGAAACCCGCCCGAGATCGGGTCCACGCCCCGGATGCCACGAGCGACTTCTTCATTGGCTATACCCTGCACCTCCAAAGGGTGCAGGGAACAGAAAGCGGCAATCTGGTCGAAGGTCAGGGCCGTGTTCTCGATCAGCCAGACGGCTGTCGCTTTCGGCATCAAGACAGGCATTTCGAGGGCTCCCTGGCGGCTAACGCGTTTCGCCGGCGCTGTCGCCGGGCGAAGAGGGCCCCAGGGCGGGTCAACGGGCTAAACGCGCGAAGATCGGCGTCACAACCGCCACGGTCTATAAATCGCAGCTTATGATTTGGGAAGGCCGCTTCTCATGCGGCGAAGTACCCCGCGCACACCCTTGCGTAGACCCGCGCGAGGGCTCGCACGTCGTCCACCGCGACATGCTCGTCAACCTTGTGAGCGGTGTCGTTGAGGAGGCCGAACTCCGCGACCGGACACACGTCCTTGATGAAACGGGCGTCAGAGGTTCCCCCGGTGGTCGATAGCTTTGCCTCCACCCCCGTTTCAGCCCGAGCCGCGTCCTGAATAAGCGCAGTGAAGGCGCTGGGCTGGGTGTAGAATGGCCGCGCCCCGATGACCGGCGCCAGATGAAGCTTCACCTTCGGGAACTGCTCTTCCGTCGCCGAACGCACCGCTTCGATCCAGGCGATCAGGTCTTCCCCCTGATGAGCGGTGTTAAAGCGGATATTGAACTTCGCAGCGGCTTTCGCCGGGATCACATTGTGCGCCGGGTTCCCGACATCGAAAGTGGTGACTTCCAGGTTGGAGCGGGTGAAGCCCGGCGCCCCTTCGTCCAAGCGCCGCGCAAGCAGACCCTGGCAAAACGCGATCAGCGCCGGCGCGGGATTTGCGCTCTTTTCAGGATAGGCGACATGCCCCTGCACGCCCAAGGCGGTGACGACCACATTAAGGCTGCCCCGCCGACCATTCTTGACCGTATCGCCGAACCGCTCCGTGCTGGTCGGCTCCCCGACAAGGCAATGGTCGAACCTTTCGCCTAACCTCGCAAGTTCCTCAAGCATTCGTCTGGTGCCGTGGATCGCTGGGCCTTCTTCGTCGGCGGTGATCAGAAAGGCGATGGCGCCATCAGGCTCAGGATTGATGTTGAAAAAAGCCTCGACCCCGCTCGCCATGGCCGCGATCGCCGCCTTCATGTCCGCCGCGCCGCGCCCCCAAAGCTGACCCTCCGCCACTTCAGCGCCGAACGGATCCCGTGCCCACCCCGCAGCATCCCCCACCGGCACCACGTCGGTATGCCCCGCAAAACACAAGGTCCGTCCTGGCCCTGTGCGGCGGACTGCGTAAAGATTCTCCACCTCCTCAAAGCGCCGCCGATGCAGCGTAAAACCCAGTCGCGACAGGGTCTCCGACAGAATGTCCAACGCCCCTGCATCCACAGGCGTGACGCTTGGACGTCGGATCAGGGCTTGCGCCAGCGGCAACGGGTCAGGTGTTTGCATAAGCCTCTACCTACCGTGCGACGCAGCGCTTTCAAGGCCGGACGACCGACCCAAGCCCCCAAGGCGCGCTTTCAGGCGCAGTCTCAGAACGCAATTTCAGGACTTGCTCCCGACCGAAAGGCGCCGCTAGAAACGACCCGGCGCTCAGGGCCGGCTTGGGCCTGAACAGAGGCGCGTTTTTGGGAGGTTGGCGTCTATGAAAAAAACTCTCGCTGCTGTTGTGATGGGCGTTGCGCTTTTCGCGGGCGTGGCCTCAGCCGACACATTAAACAACGCCTTCGGCAACACCTTGACCACGACCGGAGCCGACGGCGCCTCATTCCGTTGGTTCTTCAACGCCGACAGCACCTATAGCGTGGTGACCCCCGACGGCGCCAGCGTGTCGGGGACCTGGACCCGTGAAGGCGAAAACCTGTGCGTCACCCCTACCGGAGGCGGCCCGACGCAATGTGCGCTGATCGTCGACGGCAAAGCCGTTGGCGACACCTGGACGGTTGAGACCGGGAATGGGTCAGTCACCGTGTCTTTAGTGGCGGGCCGTCCCTAAAATAACCCGAAGACGCCGGAGAAGGGCCAGTTCATGACCGAGGCGAACGCCACGCGAACCGCTTCGCCGCCGCAGCCAGCCCGGATCGATGCGCTGGACCTTCTCCGCGGTTTGGGTGTTTTGGGGATTCTGGCGGTCAACGCCGCTTCCTTCGCCTATCCCTGGTACGCCTATTCCAACCCGATGATGGGGCCGTTTCCCTTCGAAGGCTTGGAAGCGTCCAGCTGGTTCGTGAGCCACGTCTTTTTCGAGTTCAAGTTTATCACCTTGTTCTCGATGCTTTTTGGCGTGAGCGTCTTCCTGGTGGGGGGAGAGCGCGGCGACCCAATAAAGTCGCCGATTCTCCGCCGCCGGCTGGGCTGGATGATTCTGTTTGGTCTCGTCCACGGCCTGGTTCTTTGGTACGGCGACGTTCTGCTCGCCTACGCCTTATGCGGCTTCATGTTGCTGCTCTGCCGGTCCTGGCGGCCGTCAAGATTGCTTTTGACTGGCGTGCTTCTGCTCATCCTCGGCGCGGCCAATTGGATCGCCTTGGCGGTCTTAGCCCTATTGCCCGAAGGCGCTATGAGCCAGGCCGAACTCGACACGCTCGCATCCTCGTTCTGGGCAGTGCCCCAGGCGGCGCTGCTCGAAGCCATCGCCCAGTTTCGTGGCAACGCAGGCGCTGTAGCCGCCGCCAACGCCGAGACTTGGTTCTTATTTCAGGTCTTTGGCTTTCCTGTGGCCACCGCTTGGCGCACTTTGGGCGTGATGATGATCGGGCTTGCGCTTTTTAAGATGGGCCCGCTGGCCGGCAAAGGCCGCACCTCTACCTATCTGGTCTGGGTGGGACTCGGCGCAGCCTCTCTGGTCGCGGTTGCCCTCGCTGCCAAGCAGCAGATCGACATCGGCTTCGCCTTTCCTGCAGCCGCCGGCCTCAATCTATTGCCGAATTATTTTCTGAGCCCTTTGATTACGCTGGGTTACGCTGCGGTGCTGATCCTTGTGCTACGCGCCAATATTCTCCGCGCCGTCGTCAGGGTATTGTCCGCTGTCGGACGTATGGCGTTCACCAATTATATTCTTCAAACGCTCATCATGACCAGCCTGTTTTGGGGAGGGCGCGGGCCTACGCTGTTTGCGGAGGTCGACCGCGCAGGTCAGTGGATGATCGTGGCCGCCATCTGGTCGGCGCAGCTCATTTGGTCGCCTCTTTGGCTGCGGTTCTTCCAATATGGTCCCTTGGAATGGGTATGGCGCAAGCTGAGCTATGGAGGCGAGGTTTCCTTCCGACGGCCTGCCGTTCATCCTTCAGTCACGTAGCAGGTCGTTGATCCCTGTCTTCGATCGGGTTTGCGCGTCAACGCGCTTGACGATCACGGCGCAGTAGAGCGACGGCCCACCCTCAGGATCGGGTAGGGCCCCTGGCACGACGACCGCGTAGGCGGGGACCTCCCCCCGAGAGATTGCGCCCGTGGCGCGGTCGACGATCTTGGTCGACGCGCCCAGATAGACCCCCATCGACAGCACGGCGCCTTCGCGGACGATGACCCCTTCGGCCACCTCCGACCGGGCCCCGATAAAGCAGCCATCCTCAATAATGACTGGGCTGGCCTGCAGCGGCTCCAGCACGCCCCCGATGCCGGCCCCGCCTGAGATATGCACATTCTTGCCGATCTGGGCGCATGATCCTACCGTCGCCCAAGTATCGATCATGGCCCCGTCATCGACAAAAGCGCCGATATTTACAAAAGACGGCATCAGAACGACATTCTTGCCGATATAGGCGCCACGCCGCACGACCGCCCCCGGAACTAAACGGAACCCGGCCTCCACGAAATCAGGCTCGCCCCAGACGCCGGTTTTCAAAGGCGCCTTGTCATAGGCCCGGCCAAACGCCCCGCGGTCCCCATGGTCTGCTCCACCGTCGCTGATCACACGGTTAGGATTGAGCCGGAACGACAGCAGCACGGCTTTTTTGAGCCAAGGGCGTACAATCCATCGTCCGTCATCATCCCGGCTCGCAACCCGCTGAGCCCCGCGATCCAGAAGATCAAGCGCCTCCAAAACAGCGTCGCGGTCAACGCCCTTTGTGGCTGATGAAAGCTCAGCGCGCCGCTCCCAGGCGGCCTCGATGGCGTTGGATAAAGCCTCATGGTCAGTCATCACGCACCCCTCTTTGGCCGCGCCTCTCTGGTCAAACCGTCCTAAGCCATCAGCTCCCGCAGAAACGTCTTGAGGCAGTCCGTCAGGTGGTGGACGTGATCCGGCGCATCCGCTGACCCCGCCGGCCGCGCGCCTTCCGGCTCGTGACTCCAGTCTTTTCCTGAGCGCACCAGCACCGTAGTGAAACCCAAAGCTGCCGCGGGCTCAAGATTGCGCGCCAGATCCTCAAACATCATCGCCCGCGCTGGCGAGAACCCGTGCGCTTCGATCAGGCGGTTGAAAGCCTCCTGCTTCGGCTTGGGAGCAAAACCTGAGGCCACGATGTCGAAATGATCATCAAAAAGCCCCTCAAGCCCCAGCCGCTGTACCACGCGGTCGGCATGCGCCCGACTGCCATTGGTGAAGATGAGCTTCTTGCCGGGCAGATTCCGCACCAGTTCTTCAAGATCCGGATCCGGATCGACCGGGCTCACGTCAATATCATGCACGTGATGCAGGAAGTCGTGCGGATCGACCTGGTGCTGCGCCATCAGCCCCGCAAGGGTCGTGCCATAGGCGGCGTAATAGGCTTTCTGCACCCGGCGCGCTTCAACTGGTTCGACCTGCAAAAGCGAGGACACATAGGCGGTCATGCGTGCGTCGATCTGGGCGAAGAGATCGCATTCTGCAGGATAGAGCGTGTTGTCGAGATCAAAGACCCATGTGTCGTGCGCGCTCAGAGCAGGCAGCCGCCTCACGGTGTCGCTCCCCGCGCCTGGGAACCTTCAGGCAGGGCGCCTGCGGCCCGTGGCGGCGGCGCCCGCCGCGCCATCATCTCTTGGATCGAGATCTGCGCTGGCCCTTGCTCTTGAGACGGCGCGTCCGGCCGCCGGGCGACGGTGCGCGGCTCTTGATTGGCGGGGAGAAAGTCTCGTTCGAAAAATTCGACCACCAAACCCGGCCGCCCTCGGGTCGCGATCGCGCTAAAAAGCGCGGTATTATAATAGCGCTGGGCGCAGCCGTCGTCGCCCAGAATGGCGAATTTCGCAGGGCTTGTGCAGAAGGGCGCGCCCCCCGCCGCCAGCAGCCGGTCGCCATCGTCAGTGGGCATAGAAGCGTGCACATAATAGACGCCCTGTACAAGCGTATCGTCGATGACGCGGGCGCAGGCGTTCGCCGCCACCCGCCACCAGCCTCGGCTCTCCCAGCCTTCGCCGCGCCGCCTCGCCATGGCTGTCCACAAGGGGTTGTCAGTTCTGTTGCAAAGGGTCAGGCCGAGCTCATTGGCCCGGCGCCGCGCCGCCGCTTCGAGGGCGTCCACCAGCTGATCCTCCGTCGCGTCCGCCGGCAGCCGCGCCAGCGTGCGGAATTGGGCGATCGCCTGCGCCACCCGCCGCGGATCGGTCACGCGCCGTCCAGCGCGGATATCGTATCCGGCATCCTCCAAAAGCCGTTGCAGACCTGCCGCTCGCGCCCTGAACAAGGAATAGGGCTCCGCCTCCGCCAGCACAGTCCGCCAGCCGTCCCGCCGCCCTACCAAAACTTCCCGGAAAGTTCGCGCTTCAAGCCCCATTTCGGCGCAGTTTTCCGGGCTGTCGAAGCTGAACTGCGCGTTTGGATCCACACAGAAAGTCGCAGCGCCTCCCCATTCCCGACGACCGCCGCGATGCGCGCTTGAGGTGCGGGCGTAGATGAAGTGCGAGGCTCGAGGCAAAGACCCGTCGATCGCCTTTCGGCATTCTCCCGGGCGCAACCGCAGCCAGCCCTCGATCTGAACCGCCCCTCCCTGAGGCCGTCCGGTGGCGGCCTCGAGGATGAAGCTCGTCTCGTTGCAGATATCCCAGCCGCCAACAGCCCGAGCACGCGCTTGCGCATGCGCGTGGGTCGCCGCCAAAAGCCAGACTGCCGCAATGATCAGAACCGCGGCGGCGATAACGCCAAACCACTGGCGCTGCTGCAGCGCGACCTTAAGCAATGAGGGTCCCCGCGCCATGTTCGGTGAACAACTCCACAAGCAGGGCGTGCGGTTTACGCCCATCTAGAATGACCGCCGCCTGCACGCCCGCCGCCAGGGCGGCGATGCACGTTTCGAGCTTCGGGATCATCCCGCCGGTGGCGACGCCCGAAGCGATCAGCGCCTTGGCGTCGTCTTTGCTCATCTGCCTTATGAGGTTCTTGTCTCCATCCAAAACCCCATCGATATCCGTCAATAACAGGAAACGTTTCGCGCCCAACGCGCCAGCGATGGCGCCGGCCGCCGTGTCCGCATTGATGTTGAATGTTTCGCCATTCTCCGCCACCCCAATCGGGGCGATCACAGGAATATAATCTTCTGGCGCCGAAATCAGGGCGCGCAAAAGCGTAGGGTCGATCGCCGTCGGCTCACCAACAAAACCGAGGTCTGCGATCTGTTCGATCAGGCTGTCGGGATCTTTTTGGGTCCGGGTCGCTTTGCGACAGGTGATCAGGCGGGCGTCCTTCCCCGAAAGACCCACGCCCCGGACGTCCGCCTCGCGCCCCGCCTCCGTGATGAGATGCGCAAGCTCTTTGTTCACTGACCCCGACAGCACCATCTCGGCCACCTCCATCGTGGCCGCGTCGGTGACCCGAAGGCCGTCGATAAAAGTGGATTTCACCCCTGCTTTCTCGAGCATTCGGCTGATCTGCGGGCCGCCGCCATGAACCACGACAGGCTGGATCCCTACGAGTTTCAGGAGCACCACATCCGCAGCGAAGCGGCGGGCGGTTTCTGCATCGCCCATGGCGTGGCCGCCATACTTTACGACCACGATTTCCCGATCATAGATTTGGATGAAAGGCAGAGCTTCCGCCAGGGTCTTGGCTGTCAGGAAACCGCTCTCGGGCGGCGCGGTGCGGGGGGACCAAGCAGTGCTCACATCGCGGGTTTAGGGCTTTCCGCCGATTGCGCCAAGACCTGCGCTTCAGCCGCCACTTGTCAAAGCGCTAGCGCCGCGATTTCCGCCCGGAGGTCCTCAAGCCCCGCCCCTGAATGGGCGCTCGCCGCATGCAACACAGGGTGCGCCGCAGGCCGCCGTTTGACGGCGTCCGCGCAAGCCTGCAGAGTCGCTTCAAGGGCGGAAGCCTTGGGTTTATCGATTTTTGTCAGGACCAGCTGATAGCCCACAGCGCTCTCGTCTAGAATTGTCATAACCTGCAGATCGC
>JAGWZH010000132.1 GCA_018971945.1 Alphaproteobacteria bacterium
GGTCGGTCTTCAGCGAAGACGCCAACACCAAAGCGTCACGGCGATCATCCTTGGCGCCAGCCGGCGAGAAGCGATCGCGGAAACGGTCGAGCTGCTTGGGATTGATCGCGAAGATGGCGACGCCGCGATCCATCAAAGCCTCAACAGCGGGACCGTGCGGCGTTTCAATCGCGATAGCGATTTCACTGGCAGGCGCTTGATCAAGCAGCCAAGCGACCATCGCGCCGAGTCCGTCCGCGTCGCGCGGGAAAGCCCTTTGCTGCGGTTCGCCAGCACCGATCAGGCAGACCTGGTGTTCTTTGCTCGCCCAATCCACGCCGACAAACAGGGTCGGCTCTTTGTCCATGTGCGCCTCCTCTCAAAGATCGGGCCGCTGAGGGCGCCTCGCCATTCCCTGTAAAGGCGCTCACGGCGAACCCGGCGCAACTCCCCACTGGGCGTGCAACGCAGCCGATCGAGGCGCATGTCCCCCAAAGGCGCTCGAAGACGCAGGGGGCGAAAGGCTGCTCTCGATCAGCCGGCCCGAGGCGGATAGGATGAACCAAACCGCGCGTGAGGGGCACAAGAGGGCGTCTGCGCCCTCGGGGCTGGTTGTCGGCGCCGACTTTTGGCGATGCAGCGCGAGTATGCGCCTCTCATCGCCTTCTGATGCGTCAGGTTTGCTATTCCCGCAGGGCGCGTTCAGAGACGTCTTGAATGGGAGACAGGAGATAACTCAGAATCGTGCGCCGGCCGGCCTGGATATCGACATCGGCGGTCATGCCTGGGATGACGGGAAATTCCGAACCGAATTGAGACGCATCCGCGCTCAGCCGCACCCGGAAATAGGTCTCGCCCTGCTGATCCTGAAGCGCATCAGGGGATATGTCGATGACGCGTGCGGCAAGCCCGCCATGGGTTGTGAAGTCATACGCGCTGATCTTGACCGTGGCGTCCTGACCCGGCCAAACATCGGCGCGGTCTTCCGGGGTCAGGCGCGCCTCGATTAAAATGCGATCGTCCAAGGGGGTGATCTCGATCAAAGGATCGCCCCCGCGCACCACGCCGCCTACGGTGGCGAAGAAGATCTCCTTAACCACCCCGTCCATGGGCGCGCGCACCTCGCCGCGGGATGAACGATCGTCGAAAGCGGTCAGACTCTGTTCCGCCTGGGCGAGCTCGACGCGGAGTTCAGCCGCCTCTTGTTCCGCTTCCGCCAGAAACCGCGCCCGCGCCGAGGCCGCGCGGCTCTCAGCCTCCTGAGCCTGGGCGCGGATTTGAGGGATCGCGGTGGCGCTGTCGGAAATCCGCGTCCGCAGCTGCTCGAGGGTGGCGCGGCGGTCAAGGACCTCTTGGCGGGAGGCGGCGTTGCGCGCGGCGGCGCTTTCCAAAAGCCGCAGGCGTTCCTGCTGTATCTCCTCTTCCGCGCGAAGACTTTGCAAACGCGCCTCGATCGAGGCGATCTCGGAGCGATGCGCCCGAGCCTGGCTTTCGATGACGGCCAATTCCTGCGACAGCTGGCTGCGGCGGGCGACAAACAAACCGGTCTCTGACTCAGCAATGTGAGGCGCCTGCCGCGCCAGAGCCGGATCGACGGCGAAACTCGCCGCGCTCCCGATCTCCGCCTCCAGGCGGGCGAGACGGATTTGACGGGAAACCACGTCTGTTCGGGCGTTGGCCGCGTCGGCGGTGGTGAACTGGTCGGTGATCCGCATGACGACCTGTCCCGCCGCGACGCGGGCGCCCTCAGTCACGAGAACCTCCGCGATAATGCCGCCTTCGAGATGCTGGACGACCTGATTTTCCACAGACGGAATAACCCGGCCCGTGGCATGGGTCACTTTGTCAAGTTTAAAAACTGCCGCCCAGACGAAAACCACAATCCCCGTGGCCCACAATGCGCGCAGAAGCCGCCGCTGCGGTTCGGTTCGCAAACGCGTGCTCCAGGGACCCGCAGCATGCGGGGCCAAGTCTTCAGCATGTGTTGCGGTATGATTTAAAAACGACATCTTTTTTCTTTACCACGAAGATACTTTATAGAGGCTATATGGCTCTATGAGTGTTTCCAGTCCGTTCAATCCTAGGCATCTTTTTGCGGAAGTCGTCGCCGTTTGCGCCGCGGCGAAGCGCGCGCTTGCGCTGGCGCGCGAACTGGGGACCAGGGCCGCTTCTGAGAAGCCAGGCAGGGCCGCCATTCTGCAAGAGCCGACCCGGTCGCTCGAACCATCCCCGCTCGTGCTCACACTGACGTCTCTTCTGGCGCGGGCCGGCCAGGACGCCAGCCCCCAGGGCCTGATGGCCGCGCTGCCGGTGGCGGGGGCCGATCTTGACCCGCGGGCGGCGCCTCTGGCCCTGGCCCGTTTCCAGGTCCAGGCGCGATGGGAGCGACGGCGGCTGCTGGACCTGTCCGAGGAAGACTATCCATGCGTTTTGAGACTGCGCGAGGGCGGGTTTGTCTTGGCGCTCGGCTTGTCCGGCGACGGACGCATGCGGATGGCTGGCGGCGCAGATCTTCACGCCTCTCACCTCGCCGCGCTCGAAGAAGTGGCCCTGGCCTACGCCGGAGACGTGCTTTTGGCAGGCGCGATCGATCCGGTTAACGGCGACATCGAACAGGATCAACGCGACTTGATGCGCACCAGGCCCAAGCGATGGATCCTGGCTCGTTTTCTTGAGGACCGGCGTCTGCTTGCGCAATTGCTTCTGGCGACGATCCTCCTGAATATCGTTTCGCTTGGCATGCCCCTTTATCAGCGCGTCATCTATGACCGTGTGATCCCCAATCTCGCCATCGAGAGCCTCTGGGCGGTGTCGATCGGGATGGTCGTGGCCCTGTCTTTCGAGTTTATGCTCAGAACCGTCCGGTCCGATTTCATCGAAGCGACCGGGCTCCGGGTCAGCCATCTTGTCCAGCACAAGGTCATGGCGGGGCTTCTAGCATCAAAACGAGAAGCCTCGCCCACCTCCACCGGACAGGTTCTGGTGGCCTTGCGGGATGTGGACAGCCTCGCCTATCTGGCCCCGCTCGCCATCGCCACATTCCTGGTGGACCTGCCTTTCTTCGTCGTCACCCTCTTTTTGCTCTGGTTGATGGGCGGTCCCCTCGCTCTGGCGGTTTTCGCAGGGGCTGCAGCCATTGCTGTCTGTGGCGTGGTGGCGGCGTCAGGGCTCGGTCGCGGCGGTGAACGCGGATCTAAATTGTCTCGTGCCCGGAGCAATCAGGTCGTGGACGCCGTGGAGGGCCTTCAAACGCTTAAATCCAACCAGGCCGAAGGGCGTTTTCTAAAAGACTGGTCGGTTGTTTCAGACCACATGGCGATTTCCGGCCATGGTCAGAGACAGTGGACGGAATGGTCGAACTCCATCACCGCTTTTAGCGTTCAGGCGGTCACGGTCCTCGTATTGATCTTCGGCGTCTATCAGATGCAGGCCGGAGAACTCACCGTCGGCGGCCTGATCGCCTGCTCTTTGCTGGCAGGGCGCGCCATGCAGCCGATCGCCACAGCCACGGGCATCCTCGCCAGGGCGCACCAGGCTCTCGCGCAGTTTGCGGCTCTCGCTGAATTGATCGCTTTGCCGCCAGAACGGGACATGGCCTCAAGCTCCATCTCGCGGCGGCAGCTCAAGGGCGGCGTCGAATTCAGGCGCGTTTGCTTTCAATATGAAAAGGACCAGCCGCCAGTCCTGCAGGACATCTCCGTCCGCATCAATCCAGGCGAGCGACTGGCTCTGATCGGAAAGTCTGGATCTGGCAAATCGACTTTCTTGACCCTTGCTGCAGGGCTTGCTGAGCCCACGCAGGGAAAGCTCTTGTTCGATGACTTCCCCTGCGATCATTATGGGGTCAGTCAGCTTCGCCGGGCCATCTCCTATGCGAGCCAAGAGGCGCTGATTTTTGACGCTCCTCTGAAAGATAATCTTTTATTGGGGGCCCCCGACGCCTCAGAAGAAGACGTGATGGCCGCAATCCGTATCTCCGGCGTGGACCAGATCGCCTCAACCCTTCCTGACGGGTTCGGCGCGAAGCTTGGCCATCGCGGGGCGCGCTTGTCCACCGGTCAGAGACAATGCGTGATCCTGGCGCGGGCTCTTGTCCGGCGCGCTCCGATTCTGCTGCTTGATGAACCTACCTCAGCCCTTGACGCGGCAAGCGAAGCCCGCGTCAGAGACGGCCTTGCCAACCTGCCGCGTGATCGGACCATCATTCTCACAACCCATCGATTAGAATTGTTAAGCATTGTCGACCGCGTGGTCTGGCTGGAAGGCGGACGTGTGGTGGCTGACGCTCCGACACAGGATGTCATGGCCCGGCTCCGCGCTGCTGGCGGAGCCCGCCCCGCCACTGCAGCTTCCGCTGCAGCTGGGTGAAAGCGCTGCTTACAGACCTTTAGCATTGCTGTGTTAGTTCGCCTTTTCTGTCGAGGAGCGCTTGGGCGATGGACCATCTCATTCGCGTGTTATTGGTCAGTCAGGACCGCGGGCTGCGGACCGACGTGCAGGCCGTTTGTTCTGGGCGAGGAGATCCCGGCGTCGAACGCGCCCATCGCGATTTCTCTGAGCGGCTGCAGGCGGTCGGCGGTCGGGCTGTCCAACTGGGTCGGGACGCTGATCAGGCCTGGCGGCTGGAATACGCCCGCTCGATTGATGCGGCGACCGACATTCTTGAGGGACAGGACACGATTAGCGCGGGGGCGTTCCTCGTCCTTCTAGATTGCGACTGGGAGTATCAAGAGAATATTCTTCTGTTCACACTGACGCTGCAAGCGGTTTCGGAATCGGCCCACATTGTCTTTGTGGGCACCAAGCCCGAAGGTCAAATTCGCTCCCTGGTCGCAGAACTGGGCGACGCGGAGCGGGTCTCGTTCATGAGAAAGCCGTTCGGCGCGGAGGAATTGTCCCGCCTTTTGATGAATTTGGCCTGGCGGGGGATCGTCGCCCACAATCTGCGTCAAGCGGAGATGAAGGGCTTCTCAGGAGTGGGCGCTGCAGAGCTTGCCGGGGCCCTGCTTGTGGAGAGCGAAGCCGAGCAGCGCCGCATGGCGGTGCAGGATTCTCTCACCGGGCTCGGCAATCGCCGGCTGTTCGACGCGACCCTGGCGGAGGTCTTTTCGCTTCACCCGTCACGGCGCAACCACGCCCTTTTGCTGATCGATTTGGATAAGTTCAAAAGCGTCAATGATACCATGGGCCACGCCGCCGGGGATGAGCTGCTCCGACAAGTGGCGGACAGGTTACGGGAATATGCGGGGCCTGGGGACATTATTGTCCGTCTCGGGGGCGATGAATTTGCGATCATTCGCGCCCAGAGCGAGGGCACTCAGGATCTCGCCGAGAGGATTGTTGAGGCGCTCTGCACGCCGTTCATGATTGAAGGGACCACAGTCCAGATCGGCGGGTCCATCGGTTGGTCGTCTCTGCAGGATGACCCCAAAGATGCAGCGGAGCTTTGCGCAAGGGCCGACACTGCGCTTTATGCGGTGAAAGCGGCAGGCCGCGGCTCGGCGCGGCGATACACGAGAGATCAGGACCGGCAACGCGCCGCGCGAGAGGCCTTGGAACGAGAAATGCGGCAACGCATCAAGGCTGGACCGGCGCCAATCCTCTTTAGTCCGATTGCTGATGCGTCTTCTGGAGTTATTGTTGCGGCCGAGGCTATTCTCGACCTGACCGGCGAGGGCGCTGCTGACATCACCGAAGCCCGTCTGGAAGGACTGCTGAACGAACCCGGACTGGCGATGGACGTCGCTCTCTGGACCGTGTCGAGCGCGATCAATCTGGCGGATACCATCCCCAATCTCGGCGTCAGCTTTAACCTTACCCCGCGCCTGTTTCGTTGGGAGCATACAGCAGAAAGGCTTGCGGAGGCTATCGCTGCGGTCAAGCTGGATCCAACGCGACTTATCGCGGAAGTTCCCTCAACAGCCGTCTTTGTCGATACCGATATCGCCATTGCGCGGATTAAAGCCCTGCGGGATCTGGGGATCTCTGTCGTGCTCGATGATTTTGGGATTGGAAGTTTCTCCATTGATACGCTGGTGAGGGTGGAAGCCACCGGGGTCAAAGTGGCGTCCGATTTCACCCATGGCGCAGTTGCCTCTGCTCAGGCTGCGCAAATGATGCGTGGGCTGAGCTTTATTGCAAGCGGTGCGGGGCTGTCTTTGGCTGCGTCGGGCGTCGACACCGGAGCGCAATGGCTTGCGATGAATTCTTTCCGGCACCAGCATCTGCAAGGCCGCGCGATCAGCGCTCTTCTCAATCGGAACGAGCTTTTGGCGCGCGTGAAGTCGCCCGTCGCGCCGGAACCTGCAGCCGCGACGTTGGAGCTGGCGTCCGCAGCGCCGGCTCGCTCGCTCTAGACGCCGGAGGCGGCCGTGTAAGGATGGAATTAACCTTGTTCCTTTGCTCGATCGCAACGGAACTGGGTTAAAGAGGCTCTTGTTGGAGAGCTCCAGGGCAGACGCCGGAAGGCGCAAAGCTTGGGCCGATCAGGGTTTTGGGAAGGGGCGTTTCATGGCCGGCGCTTCGGCGGAAGGCGAACAGAATCCATGGCCCGCGTTCGTCGATGTCTTGACGACCGTGATCATGGTCGTGACCTTTCTGCTGGTCATCATGAGCGCTGCGGTGATGCAGGCCTCACAAGCCGCGATTGACGAAATTCGCGAGAGCATCTCTGCGGAAGCCATGGAGATCGCACAGGCGCGCATCCGGGAATTGGAAGCCCAAATCCTGGCAATGACGAACGGCGGCGCCACAGACGGCACCAGCGCTGCAGCCCTGCGTG
>JAGWZH010000133.1 GCA_018971945.1 Alphaproteobacteria bacterium
GCGCGAGACCGCCGACCCTATGCGCGAGACGAGCTCAAGCAATGGCTGGCGGTCTTTATCCGTCGCTTTTTCGCCAATCAGTTCAAACGGTCGGCCGTGCCCAACGGTCCCAAACTGACCTCCGCCGGCGCCCTCTCGCCCCGCGGGGACTGGCGCATGCCAAGTGACGCAAGCCCTGCCGCCTGGCTTGCGGACTTGGACGCCGCGGGCTGACCCCGACCTCAGCGAGGGCGGGCCCCGATGGCTCAGAAGAGCAAGACAGCGATGGAGCAAAGCGAAGAGCCGAAGTCTAAGGGGCGAAGCGAGGCGCTGAAAAGGGGCGCCCGCCGGAGGCGGGCGAGATAGGCCGAGGAGAACAGAATGAGCGGTTGGGTTTTGGGCGTGATCGGCGGATCCGGACTTTATGAAATTCCTGGCCTTGAGGGACAATGGACCGCCATGGAAAGCCCATGGGGTCAGCCCTCGGACATGGTCTTTGACGGTGTGTTGGAGGGCCAGCGCGTCCTCTTTTTGCCCCGACACGGGCGTGGCCACCGCTTGCCCCCTTCGGCGGTGAACTACCGAGCCAATATGGATGTTTTGAAACGAGCGGGCTGCACCGACATCCTCTCGGTGTCGGCTTGCGGATCGTTTCGGGAAGAGCTTGCGCCCGGCACATTCGTCATGGTGGACCAGTATATCGACCGCACGACGGCCCGAGAGACGAGCTATTTCGGTCCGGGCCTTGTGGCCCATGTCTCCATGGCGCATCCGATATGCCCCCGCCTCGCAGCGCTGGCGGCGGCGGCGGCGCGGGAAGCCGGCGCTCCCGTCGTCCAAGGCGGGACCTATCTCGCGATGGAGGGGCCGCAATTTTCGAGCCTTGCTGAGTCCCGGCTCTATCGCGCCTGGGGCTGCGACGTGATCGGCATGACCAATATGCCGGAAGCGAAATTGGCCCGAGAACAAGAGCTCCCCTACGCCTCGATCGCCATGGTGACCGATTATGATTGCTGGCGCGAAGATGAAGAAGCTGTCGCGGTCTCCAATGTGCTCACAGTGCTCGCCAGCAATGCGGCGAAAGCCCGGGCGACGCTGGCGGGTCTGGCCCGGATGCTGAAGAGCCAAACGCGAGAGCCCTCCCCCATCGACACCGCTCTTGATGTCGCGATCCTGACCCAGCGGGCGGCGTGGGACGAGACGTTGCGGGGCAAGATAGCAGCGCTGAGACGGTTTGGTTAGGAGCCGGTTTGGCGAAGGGTTTGGTGAGAGCCCCATGCGTCAGGGGCGGCGGTCCCAGTCGAGCAGGGTCGGCGCGCCTTTCTCCATCATGATGACGCCGTATGCGCCGGTGCGCAGCTTTGGCAGCGGCGCGCGACCATAGGCCATCAGCGCGAAACGGGCGACGCCGTTGCTGGTCACAACCAGACGCGTTTGCCCGGGACAGCCGTCATCCAGAAGCGTCCGCCATTCCGCGGCGGCCGCGGCGGGATCGACAGCCCAGCCGGGCGGCGGCGCAGCCTCTTCTTCCCAGCGCCGCAGAGCGTCCGCGCCGATCCGGGCGACCACCTCCGCCTCCGGCCGGTTTTCATCAGGCCCATGGTCGATTTCTGTCAAAGCCGATGCGACGCTGAGCGGTGCGGCGCTCCCCATCGAGGCCAAAATACGCTCCGCGGTTTCCCGGGTGCGGCGCAAGGGCGAGCAAAAGGCGTGATCGACGACCTCGCCCGTGCGCTGAAAATGCTCCCCAAGCGCTTCTGCTTGGGCAAAACCAGAGGCCACGAGAGGCAGATCGGTGCGAGCGCCGACGCGGGTCACAGGCGCGCCGGGGGAAAAAGTATTGCCGTGGCGCACAAGCAAAATGCGATGAGCCGCAGACGGCGTCATCAGGCCTGCCCCTTGGTCAATCAGCCGCCCCGATCGCGGGACGCAGTGGGCGCCGCGGAGGCGAGCGCACTGACCCGATCGACGGCGTGGACCATCGGCTCCACCTGCGCGAAGCGGTCGCGCAAAGCCACCAGCTCCAGAGCGGGCGTGGCTTGCGACAGAGAGGGATCGGAGGCGGAGGCGGTCGACGTCGCGGGCGCAGAGGGGCTCACAGGGCCCGGCGCCATCGCCGGCATCGCTTCCGGCGTACGCTCGGCGAGCCCCTGGAGCCGATTAATCACTCCATCGCTCCAAAAGCGAATGCCGATCATGGCCAGTTCAGCCTGATCCAATTTCTCGGTGAGCGTCTGCACCTCATCGGCGCTGAAGACGATCGAGCCGGCGTCAGGCGAGGTGGCGCCTTGAAACGCGGCCGATGCCTCAAGGCCGCGGGTTCGCGCCGCATGTTCGTACCGCACCAGCCCCGCGTCGAAAGCGCCTGCCTGAAACACATTGGCGAAACTTGGGGTGACAATGACCTCAGCCGGCACCGTCGACCCAAGCCCCCACGCCGAGAGCGTGCCAAACGCGCTCGCGCTCAACACCATGAACGCCGTCTGCGTCCGACGCTGCGTAGCGGCCTTGAAGCGCGTGAGCTTTTCAGGCCGAGGGGCCTGCCCCCGGGCGCGATCCGAGGGCGTGGCCAAACGGCGCGCCGGACCACGGCGGGGACGTCCGCTCGTCACAACAGCGCGGGCCAAGGGGTCATTGGTCAAAGCAGCCTTCAGACGCGCGGCGTCCGCACCGTCCCCCACGATTGCAATCGCGCGCGCCCCTGAGGCGAGAGCCACAGGAAGCGGGGTGTCGTCGAGCTGCAAAATCACGCTGTTGCGCGGCAGGCTGGCCCCCGCCGATCCGGCCTCAAATTCCGCGGCGGCATGGCGCGACCACACCACCACCACCCGGCTGCCAAAATGCACGCCCGCCGGCACGGGTCCGGGGATGGAGAGGACGCTGAGACCCTCAAGCCCCGCCATGACCGTGCCGAGACCCTCGCGGTCCGCAGCGCTGTGGAAAACCAATGCATGCGCCATACCCACACCCCTGTTTTGGACGCACTTCAAAGATGGCGAAGGATCATAACAAATGCGCTACAGGAGCCTCGCTGCGACCGGAAAGACCAACAGCGCAAAAACTCCCTTGCCCAAGATCCCGGCACCGTCGGAGAGCCGCAATGTAACCATACCGCAGCGGGCCCCTGGATAACCCAACTCCGCCTTCATGACCACCCCAGAACACCACCCAGAACACGAATAATTTGCAACAATCCTTGACAAAGCCCAGGCGGAGAGGCGCATCTGCCCACGGTTTAAGCGGAGGCGCCCGAGGCCTATGCGCACGATCCTTTTCCATCCTCTCGCCCTTTATCCGCTGGTGGCTGGCTTCGCCGCGCTTGCGGTGTTGGTGAGCCTGAGGCCAGCTTGGCCCACACGGGACCTTGCCGCGGCGCCGGCGGTGCGGGAGGGCGCGGCCTTTGACTATGGCGCGGTGGCGTTGGCGGCGGCGCAGGCCGGTCCGGCGCACGACATGTTCATCGTGCGCGGTCGCGATGTTCCGTCTGCGGTGCGGCTTGCGCGGCGGATGGCGAGCGTCGGACAAAACGCCCCTGGCGCGGCTTTGACCCTTGTGCCGGAAGACGCCGACGCCTTCGCCGGCCGCGCGGTCATGGCTGAAATCCGGTATCGGCCGCTTCCGATCACCACAGCGGAGGGTCTCTCGCTCCGCTGGGTGGGCGATGAGACCTGGGTTTCGGTCCCCACCCAACCGGGCGAAGGGCGGGCCCAATTCCATTTGCCGCCGCCGGGCGCCGCGCCCTCAGGCCTTGAGATCAGGATAGACAGCACAAAGGCGGACTACGCCTATGGGCTGGAGCTGGTTTGGCTGCGTCTGATCCCCGAGGCGCCGCCCGCATGACACCCCCCGCCCGGCGGATCAGCGCCGTCGTGGTGACCTATCGCACCGGTCCGCTTCTGTGGGACTGCCTCGAGGCCCTGCAAAGAGCGCCGCACGTGACCGAGATCGTGGTCGTCGACAACGGCAACGAGCCTGACGTGCAAGCGCGGCTTGCAGCGACCCAGGATTGGCGTCTTTTGACCGGGCACGGGAATGTGGGCTTTGCGGCGGGTTGCAATCTTGGCGCCCGGGCGGCGACGGGAGACGCCTTTGTGTTCGTCAATCCCGATTGCGCCGTGGCGCCCGAGGCGCCGCTGCGGCTCGCTGAAGCCGCCGAAGCGGCGCTGCAACGGCCCGCGGTGGTCGGCGGTCTTGTTCTCGACAATGAGGGTCAAGAGCAACGCGGCTGTCGGCGCGACGCTTTTACTCCCTTGCGGGCCCTGGCGAGCATGGTCGGGCTGACCCGCCTTGAACCCCTGGTTCCAGCCTTCCGCGACCTGCATCGGCAGCGCGACGCCCTGCCCGCAGGCCCGACGCCCGTGGGCGCTATCAGCGGCGCCCTGTTTCTTTTGACGCGAGAGGACTTTGAAAGCCTTGATGGACTGGACGAAGGCTATTTCCTGCATGGTGAGGATCTTGATCTTTGCCGCAGGGCCTGGGCGGCGGGCGGCGTGACGCTGTTTCAGCCCGCGGCCAGGGGCGTGCATGCGGGCTCCACCTCCGCCGCCCCCCGCCTTGCGGTGGAACGCCATAAGGCGGCCGGGCTCCGTCGCTATTTCAAAAAATTCGCTTCTTCTCCTTGGGAGAAAGCGGCCGCAGCCATCGCCAGCCCTTTGATCGAATGGGCGCTTGTCACGCGCGCCCGGCTGCGCGGATTGCTTTAAAAGGCGGCTCCCTCCCCAAGACGCCAGGCCGCGAAACGGCGCAAGCCTTCCGCCAAAGGCGTTTTCGGGTGATAGCCGCACAAGGCCTTCAAGCGTTCGATATTGGCGAAGGTGGCTGTGACGTCGCCCGGCTGGGGCGGACGCATCACGGTCCGCGCCTTGCGCCCCAAAGCTTCCTCAAGCATCGCCACCATCGCGATAACCGTGACAGGAGCGCTGTCGCCGATATTATAGAGGCGATGCCGCCCAGGGCCTGGAGGGTGGTCCAGAACGCCCAGAACGCCGTCGACGATGTCGTCGATATAGGTGAAGTCCCGCGCCAACAGGCCCTCGCCGAAGAGTTCGATCGGCTCGTCCCTGAGGATGCGGTCGGCGAAATGATAATAGGCCATGTCCGGCCGGCCCCAGGGACCATAGACCGTGAAAAAACGAAGCCCGGTGGAGGATAGCCCGTAGAGCGAAGCGTAAGCGATGCTCATCAGCTCTCCCGCCCGCTTGGTCGCCGCATAGAGCGAGGCCGGAGCATCGACCGGGTCGGTCTCTTGGAAGCCCTCCGCGTTCAGAGGTCGATCACCGTAAACCGACGAAGAGGAGGCGTAAAGGAGCGGCGTATCCGCCTTGAGGGCCCGCACCGCTTCAAGAACGCTCAGATGTCCCGCAAGATTAGCCCGCTCATAGGCGAAAGGGGCGCTGATCGAGTGGCGTACGCCGGCTTGGGCGGCCAAATGAATGACGGCGCGGGGCTTCAAACGAAGGAGCAGGTCTTTAAAGGCCTCGGCCTCAGCCACATCCAATCGGATCATCGAAAACCCCGCATGCCGTTCCAAACGGCGGGCGCGGGCTTCTTTTAAAGCCGGTGAATAATAAGCGTTGAAGTCGTCCACGCCGCAGACGGTTTCGCCGCGGACCAAAAGGCGTTCGGCGACATGCATGCCGACAAAGCCCGCCGCGCCGGTGAGGACAATCATGAAATCAGCGCCATGCCAGGAGGGGCGATAGAGAAAGCCGACGGTAATCAAGCCTGGAGATTCCGCCAAGCCCTCAGGCTCAGCCCCAGCGGTAATTGAACGATACGCTGATACGGGGGCTCTTGCCGCCGTGGGGAGGCGCTTCGTGCCGCAGCCAGCTTTCCCACAGCACGACCTCTCCCGGCGCTGGGGTGAGATAAACAAAGCTTTGCAACGCCTGGGCGGCGTCTTTCCGGCGCGGCGGGGCGCACATCATCAAGGGAAGTCGCGGATCCTCAAGCTTCAAAGGGCTCGCCCCTTTTGGCATGGCCACATAAAGCGTGCCTGAGACGACGCTGTTGGGGTGAATATGGCCAGAATGCCCCGCACCCTTGGGCAGCACGTTCACCCAGAGGCTGTCGAGCGCCAGGGGCCGGTCGCCAAGCGCAAAACCGGCTTGTTCGGCGAAGACCGCGACATGGGCGTCAAGCCGCTTGGCCAGGGCTTTGAAAGGCGGCATGCGCCAGGGCAGATCGTTCAGGCTGCCATAGGAAGTATAGCCCGCATAGCCGTTGGCGGCGCACCATTCTTGGCCTGCGTGATCATCCACAGCCAGCGACAAGGCCGCAGTCTCCAGATCAGCGATCATGGACGTCTGCCCTCCGAGCGGCGCGCGATACACAAGGCTTGTAAAAAGCGACAGAACGGCGAGGGAGGCGGGCGGAGGCGCGGCGACAGGAGAACGAGGCATGCCCTCTTCTAGCGTATCTTCAAAACAAAGGGAGGCGCTGTTTGGCGTTCGAAAAGGTTCGGCTCGCTCAAGGGAGAGCCCATGCCGGTCGAAAGACCAGGATAGGGTTATAAGCATACCGCCGCCAACTCTGGCGCACCCGCATGGCGGGCTTATGCAGCGTTCGCAGGCCGCGACGTGAAGGGCTTGGCCCCTTTAAGCGCCAGAAGCGTGAAAGGCCAGCAGCCTATGACCCCGCGGCGCCCCTGCCGCCGGCCCCGCTGCGCCCGCGCCGAGGGATCGATGGTTTTCGAGCGCCTGCGCGCCCTCCCCTCTGTACCTCGGAACACAAAACCAGCTCTGGGCGGGAGTGAGGTCAGGCCAGGGTCGGATG
>JAGWZH010000134.1 GCA_018971945.1 Alphaproteobacteria bacterium
CCGCCGGCCGGGATGACGACGAGGCAGCCCTACCCTCCCCCGAAGCGAAAGGCGGTCGCGAGGACGAGATCGCGCGGTCGGTGTGGAATTCGTCTCTGCGCGCACTCACCGAAGCAGTCGCCATTTGGGCGAGCCGCGAGGCCTTCAGCAGCCGATCCATGCTTGCGCTCACCATGCGACGCCTGCCTCTCTTTTTCCTCTCTGGCGCAAAATCCCGCGACCCGTTTGCGACCTGCGCCACGGGTCGTGGCGCGACCTGCGCCCGCCGTCGCGACCCGTGAAAATCCCTTGCGCCGCAGGCGTCTTGCGCGGCCGCAGGTCGCGCCTTTACCTGACCCTGAAGCCTGTATCCGACCTGTAGTCCGTTTGCGGTGAATTTTTCCGTCAGTTTTACCAATGCACGCTCGGCTTCTGTCGAGATTGGGGATGGGGATCATCGGTGCTTTGGTCTTTCCTCCTGGAAGTTGAAACAGGTTTTCGAAATCTGTGGATTGATCATGATTGCGCCATGACGGCTCGTTCGAAACCAATAGACGACGACTGGTGGACCCTGGCCATGGTCGGGGCCTACCTCAAGCTGGGAAAGCGAGCGCTTTGGGACATTCGCCGCGACAGCCGGAAGGGGTTTCCAAAGCCGATCCGACCGGGGGGAAAGATCTGCCTGTTCCGAGCCGATGAGGTCCGAGGCTGGGCGTTGTCCCGACGCGGCAGCGGAGCTGAGCCCGGTGCGCAGGAGCGGCCGGCTGCTCCGGTCGTGCCGATCGATGCTTTGCAAACAGGCCCGGTCCAGCAGCCCGTTCCCACGCTGGCGTCGCAAAGCAGTTTGCGAAAACGAGGCCGGCGCGCGGTCCGTTCCGATGACAGGCAACTCGATCTCTTTTGAGGCCACGGCGAAGGCCATGGACAGCGTCTGGCGTTATGGCTGCGGGGTGGCCCTCGTCATGGAATGTCGACTTTCAGCGCTTTTCCCGACCAAGTGGTCACCGGTCGGTGGCCTGAAAAGGCGCCAGTGGTTGAGTCTCAGCCTGCGCGGCCAGTTGCTGGTCCAATGACGGAAGCGGATGTTGCGTGGCTCGATGCGCGGCGGGTCGGCCATATGACGGGGATGTCGGACGAGTCAGGCGCATTGGTGTCGAAGTTGCCGGATGAGGGCGCACTGTGACGCTGTCTCTCGCCACAAGCGTCCTCGTGTGACTCTTCCTCCAAGACGCGTTCACCGATCAGGCCTGATGCGGAGGTCTTTTCACGTTTGATCTTGGGATAAAGACTGCCGCGCAACGCTTGGGGACGGAAGTTCAGGTCCAGGCGATGACGGTGGACCGCGCGGCTGTTACGGCTCGGCGGGTGAGCCAAGAAGCTCCTGAGTCCAAAGGGTCAGCGCGGCGCGCTTCTCGTCCAGGTAGCGGTAGCGGTTATAGACCGCCTTGATCCCGCCAATCCTGTGGCCGAGCACCCGTTCGACCACAATGGCGTCGACCCCAAGACGCGCCATGTGGGTGGCCACGGTCCTGCGCAGATCGTGAAGCGTCCAGTGGGGGAGGTGACGCCCAAGCTCGCTTTCGAGGGCCGCCCGGATGCGGGCCATGGCATTGGGCGTGACCGTGTAGAGGGGGCGGCGGCCGCCGTCGGAGGACAGCAGAAAATCGCCAGTCGCGGGGCGTGGGATTGCCTCGATCAACGCCATTGCTTCAGGCGCCAAGGGGATGATTGTGGGGTCGCCAGTCTTGTAGGCCTCGCCAGGGATATCGAAGCAGGCGTTGGACCGATCCAACCATCCCAGGCGGGCGTTGGCGATCTCGCGCAGGCGCGCGCCGGTCAACATCAACAAACACACGAGAGTTCCGGAGGGATAACCTTCGTTGGACGCGGCGCGCCAGACTGCGCGTGCCTCTTCGAGGGAGAGGACCCGCTCGCGCGGTTTGCGGCGAACTGGCGCCTTGACGCCGAGAATGGGATTGGCCTCCAGGCGTCCTTTCTCCAGCGCCCAGTTGAAAAGTGAGGAAAGCCATTTGCGGGTTTCGATCGCCGCCGTTGGACTTGCATGGCGGGCAAGGTCGTCGAGCAGGGCGACCAGGTCCGCGCGCTTGAGCCTGTCGGCGCGCACGTGTCCGAGGCGCGGAACGACGTACTCGCGCATGACCCATTCTGCGTTCTTAGCACTGCGCAATCGTCCGCGCACATGCAGATCGAGGAAGGCGTTCGCGAGCTCCGCGACGGTGTCTGTCTCTTTTGTCGCCGCATCCTCGACTTGCGCGAGAGGATCTTCCCCACGAGCCGCCTTGGCCAGAAACTCGCTTGCCCTGGCGCGGGCTTCCTTCAAGGAGACGGCCGGATAGGTCCCGAGGGTGATCCGAAAAAACTTGCGGCCCTCAAGTTCCTTGCCCCGCTTGGTCACACCGCCCGCTCCGGCGACGGTGTAGCGAAGGGTCCAGGTTGGTTTCGCGCGCGGGCCTGCGCGCAAAGTGAGCCCCTTGATCGACCCGTCCGGCAGGTCGACACGGCGGTCTGGTGCGGACGCGACCAGGGCGCGCAACTTCGCATCGGTCAGCATGGCGACTAGCAACTCCAATTAAGCTGAATGTCGACCTTGAGCTCAAACTGGGGTGGAATTGGGGCACAAAATCGAGCTGCTGGCATCTGCTGCGAACTTCTCGCAAATGCTCAACGAAACGAGCCAATACATTGAAAAGTCTTCTATTTTTGCGGTGATACATCGAGATCATCGGTCGGCTTCGAAACCCAAGAAAACGCGATTTTTTCAGCTTCCCAAGCTGAATGTCGGGGGTTCGATTCCCCCCGCCCGCTCCAAAAAATCACTGACTTGGCCGGACACATTACCCGAAATTCAGAAAATCTCGTTCTGGGGTCCCACTGGGGTCCCAACCGGCGAGCAAGGTTTCGCCCTGAATTGGGCTTCGGGCGGGATGGATTGTGCGCGAATTATCCACAGGTTCGTGAGGTTGCGGCATCATGGCTGCGAAGCGCGCGGCAGAAGGTCAGACTAGAAATCTGGCTATCAGTTAGCTACAGTCTATGTATGAGCACTTACAGCGTGGCCGACGCCAAGAACAACCTGTCTGAACTAATCGACCGCGCCCTTAAGGGGGAAGGCGTGGTTATCACTCGGCATGGCGCTCCGGTCGCAGAACTCCGGCCTGTGCGTCCTGCGCCTGGACCGATCACCGACGTTGACCTTGCGTGGCTTGACGCTCGCCGCGTTACACCGTTGAAGCCGTTCCCAGAAGACGCCGGCGCCTTAATTTCACGCATGCGCGACGAGGACGCGCATTGAAAGCTTACCTTGACGCCAGCGTTCTAGTCGCCCTGTTCATTCAAGAAGCCGGAACGCCAATCGCCCGCGCAGCGATTGCCGGACGTGAGCTATTGTTGAGCGAGTTCGCGGGAAGTGAATTCTGCGCAGCGGTCACGAGGCTCGTTCGGCTTGGCGTTCTGAGCGCCGATCAGGCGGCCGCGGTCTTTGCCGATTTTGACCTTTGGAAGGCACGAAGCGTCGAGACCATCGCGGTGGAGAACGCCGACTTCGCCGCAGCGACTGCATTTGTGCGGCGTCTCGATCTCGGCCTTCGCGCGCCAGACGCCTTGCATTTGGCAGTCTGCGACCGGCTGGGGAGCGAACTGCTAACGTTCGATATCAAAATGGCGGCGGCGGCGAAAGCGATTGGCATTGTCACCGGCCCCTGACTATCCGAACGAAATGCCACCGAATTGGACGTGGGAGGCGTCGATGGCGAAGATCCAAGAGGTCCCTGCAACCGACTTCATTGCTGATTTGGATCGATGGTCTGTTGCCGCTCAATCCTCCCCCGTTATGGTCACGGATGCGGTATCCGGTGTTGCACTGGGATATCTTCTATCACCCAGCGACTTCGATAACTTCCGCCGCCTCCGCGCCCTCGCGCGACAGTCGCGCTTCGCTTGGGAAATGCCCGCGGACATGGCCGACCTACTAAGGGTGGATGTGGTCAGCAGCAGGCAACAGTTGGACGATTTGATGGGCGATTAGAAGGCCCACAGATGTCTCTCCGGCCTATCGCCCCACGCCCAAGCCACGCGTCAGGCGCTCGATCCCATCCTTCATCTGCGCCATGACCTTCTGCCCGGCTGAGACATCAAGTCCAGACGGCCTCGTGGTTAGAGCAACGCGGTCGTGGCGCTCCAGAGCCAGATAGCGGCTGCCGGAAACTTCGATTTCTCCGCGCACCATCCAGCGCTGTTTCGTTTCGCTCAAGCCCCGATAAGGCTTACCGCTTTCGCGGGCGAGGTCAGACGCCGCTTTGTCGAACGCGGGGGCCCTTTCCGTGCGCGCGCCGTGATGACAGTGGCTTACTTTTCGAGCACCGCTTGGCCCCTTTTTCGAACGCCAGGTGGCCCCATTTTCGGGCGCCATTGACAGCATTCTCGATAGCTTCTGCAAGCAAGCGCGCCGCTCGGTTCCCCTCTATCCGCAAGGCCCTAGCGATTACCAGAGCATGCTCCCGCGAGGGGTCGGGCAAGCGGGCCTTATTCCAAAGGGCGACGGCGCCGAACTCGTCAAAGGCGCGCTGGTAAAGAACCCGGTAGTCTGCCGGCGGGGGGGTGATCTCGTTCATGCTTTGATCTTACCATGAGATCGCCAAGCGCCTGGCCATTCTCAAGCGAAAGAATCCTGACGCATCCGCATGACGCCGTCGACCTGTTCATGCGTGTGGATCTCGATCGCACGAGCAGAACGGTTTTCTGCAGCCAAGAGACGATCGGCCGCTTGCCCCCGATTGATAATGGTCATGTAGCCAGCGTTGACATGTACGACGCCGATTATTGGGGTCACGATTGGATGATCCATCGTGAGACCACCAGCGGTGAAATCATGGGCACTTGCTGGACTGGTGATCAGCGCCAGAGCAGCCGCGGCCAACAGCCGCGCGACAGACCGCGCATCGATATCTCCTTCATGTTGCAGTGCATAAGAGCATTCAGACGTTGCCGGCGATGGCTTTCACCATGTTGGCGCGCCCGGATCCACGGCACGCAAATCGACCCCGCGACGCTGATGATCTAGCGCGCAGCCCCTCCGCCATCTCCCAAAGCATCCGTCACCCCCTGCCCGCGCGGTGCTGGGCATAAGCCGAGTGGCAATGGGAGCCAGGTGGCGTGTCAAACCAAGCGCGGCTCATGTCCGCTCCGGGCGAAGCCTCACCGGTCCCGTCGAGCGCGATGAGCGTCGCGGTTGCGCAGAAACTCTCCCTAACGCCGAACCCTGTCTCGCCCAGGCCGGGATCGAAAGAAACAACAGGCGGCGTTGTGCGGTGGGCGGCAAAGCAAACCGGGGGCGGCGCGAAGGATGCCTTCCGGTTGGAAAGGGCTGCGCGCCCCATGCTATCTTTGGCGACGGCCGCGTCGGGGCAAATCCGGCGTGATCTTTGCGCTCGTCGTGGTGGGCGACACGGCCAGTCCAAAGCTTTACCGGATTTGCGCGCACCATAAATGGTGCGATTTAGCCTAATTCCTTCTATAGAGAGGGCTATGGCTGCGTGCATGCAAGCACGCACATCAACTGCGCACCATAAAGCGTGCGTTAAAAGATTTGACGCACTATATATAAGACATGAAGTCGAGCCTTGCCCAAAACTCCCTTCCCGCCCCTGTCGCCCAGGCGATCACCACCCTGGGCGCCGACATCTCCACGGCCAGGCGGTTGCGCGGCATATCCGTGCAGATGATGGCGGAACGCGCGCTGGTCGGGCGCAACACGATCACGCGGCTTGAACGCGGCGACCCTGGCGTGTCGATCGGAATCTACGCCACGGTGCTGTTCGTGCTCGGCATGGCCGATCGGCTGGCCGTTTTGGCTTCGCAGGCGACCGATCCGGTCGGATTGGCCCAAGCTGAGGCCAGGGCCCCCAAGCGGCCGCGACGGACATCGAAGAAGACCGGCGATGGAACGAGAACTTGAAGTCTGGATCGATCTGGCCGGCACGCCAGCGCCCGTCGGCCGTCTTTGGGTGCGGGCCAAGGGCCAACGCGAGACATCGTCCTTTGGGTATGATCCCGCTTGGCTGAAGCGCCCAGATCGGTTCGCGCTCGGCCCGTCCTTGATGCTGGCGCGCGGGCAGTTCCACTCGGATCGCCCCCTTTTCCAAGCATTCACGGATGCCGCCCCCGATTCCTGGGGACAGCGTCTGCTGCGTCGCCATGAGCGCAACCGCGCCAAAGAGGCCGGCAACGCGCCGCGATCCATCTTGCAGGCCGACTATCTGCTCGGCGTTGCCGACGAGACGCGGATGGGCGCGCTGCGATTCAAAGATGTCGGCGGCCAGGTCTTTTTGTCGGCCAGCGCGGAACCGGTTCCGCCCTTGATTGAAATCACCCGCTATCTCGACGCCGCTGCCAGGTTCGACAAGGGCAAGGACACCCCGCAAGACCTTGCGCTTGTTCTGGCGCCCGGAACTTCCCTGGGCGGCGCTAGGCCTAACCCGCATTTCTCACCGAGGTCCATTTTTAGCATTGCTCTGCGTGTTGTCGAAAGACCGTAGGCTGATGGCTGGGCGCCGCGCACGCCGTCCGCATCGCCGCCTTTGCGAGGCGGCGTCTGGCAGGTCGTTGATG
>JAGWZH010000135.1 GCA_018971945.1 Alphaproteobacteria bacterium
GGCGACCGTTGTCCCAGCCCCGGTCCCGAGATTGAACGCCCCTGCCTCGCCGCCGGCCATCAAATACTCCACGGCCAGGACGTGGGCGTCGGCCAGATCGCTGACATGGATATAATCGCGGATGCAGGTGCCGTCGCGGGTTTCAAAGTCGTCGCCAAAGATGGTGAACGCATAATCGTTCCGTCGGGCCCCGCGGATCGCGAGCGGGATCACGTGGGTCTCCGGCTCATGGCGCTCGCCGATCTCGGCTGCAGCGTCGGCGCCGGCGGCGTTGAAATAGCGCAGCGCCGCTGACCGAAACCCATAGGCCAGGGCCATGTCCTCCAGGCATCGCTCCACCATCAGCTTGGAGCGGCCATAGGGGTTGATGGGCTCGCGAGGGTGGGTTTCGTCCATCGGGGTGCGGATGGGCGCGCCGTAGACCGCCGCCGTCGACGAAAACACCAGCGCTTTCGCACCCGCCTTCCGGGCGGCTTCCAGGACGGCCAATCCGCCCATGGTGTTGACCCGGTAATAAAGGGAAGGGTCCGCCGCGCTCTCGCCGACAGAGGTGAGGGCTGCGAAATGGGCCACCGCGTCAGGCTTCACCTCCGTCAAGGCGGCGGCGAGGCGGGTTTCATCGAGGATATCCCCCTCGAGCAGATCGCCCCAGCGCACAAAATCGCGCCAGCCGCGAAACAGATTATCATAGACCACGACCCGCCAGCCGGCGGCGTGAAAAGCCTTGCAGGCATGCGCGCCGACATAGCCGGCGCCACCCGTCACGAAGATCGTTTTGCTCATCATCGCTTCCCTTCGGTTTCAGGTCGCGATCGCGGTTCCTGCTCTGAGAAGCGCATCGAAATAAGAGATTGTTCGTTCAAGGCCCTGACGCAGCGGGATTGTCGGTTCCCAGCCCAGCGCCTCTTTCGCCAGCCTGATGTCCGGGCGCCGCTGCTTGGGGTCGTCTTGGGGCAAAGGCAGGAAAGTGAGGGTTGAGGCTGAGCCCGTCAGCCCGATAACGATCTCGGCCAATTCCTTGATCGAGAACTCGCCCGGATTGCCCAAATTGACGGGGCCCGTCATGCCGTCGCTGCTTTCCATCAGCGCCATCAGGCCGGTCACAAGGTCATCGACGAAACAGAAAGAGCGGGTCTGGCCGCCGTCGCCATAAAGCGTGATCGGCTCGCCCTTCAGCGCCTGAACAATGAAGTTGGAGACCACCCGACCGTCATTGGGGTGCATCCGGGGGCCATAGGTGTTGAAGATCCGGGCCACTTTAATCCGCAAGGCATGCTGGCGGTGGTAATCGAAGAACAGCGTCTCCGCGCAACGCTTGCCCTCATCGTAGCAGCTCCGAGGCCCGATCGGGTTGACATTGCCCCAATAACTCTCGGGTTGGGGATGAACCACGGGGTCCCCGTACACTTCCGAGGTCGACGCCTGTAGGATTTTCGCCTTCACCCGCTTGGCGAGGCCCAGCATGTTGATCGCGCCGTGGACGCTGGTCTTGGTCGTCTGGACGGGGTCGAACTGGTAGTGCACCGGGCTTGCAGGACACGCAAGATTATAGATTTCGTCCACCTCCACAAAGAGCGGAAACGTCACGTCGTGACGCATCAATTCAAACCTGGGGTGGGTCAATAGATGCGCCACGTTCGCCCGGGCGCCTGTGAAGAAATTGTCGACGCACAACACCTCGCAGCCTTGCGCCAGGAGGCGTTCGCACAAATGCGACCCGATGAACCCCGCGCCGCCGGTGACCAGGACCCGCTTGTGGATGTGCATGCTCAACTCCCAAATCGCTCGCCATCTCAGTCCGGCCGCCAAAGCTCGACCGCAAAAATCGCGATTTCAAAAGACTTAGTCTGAAAAACTTGGCTCGGAAAACATCTATCCCCTGTCGCGCCATGCCATCCTGGCGAGGCGCGTGTTCGGCGCCTGCATAGACAGGCCCGCTGCCTCTCTGTCCATGCTTCACTTTCCGTTTGGATCGTTCGAGCCGACGATCAGCCTCAACCACGCCGCTCATTAGGGCAGTCTCTTTGGGTCGGCTCGCCCCGAGAGCGTCGGTCGTTTTACATCCCCCTAAAAGATGAGACAAACAAAAGCTAAATGACGCCATGTCTTTAACCCTTTTGTCTCGCGTGTTTGCTTTGCGCCATATCAACCATATCCTCGAAACACGCATGTCTTCCGGCGGCCGTCGGGTCTATGCCGTCGGCGGCGAGAGGGCGAAGGCGCGCTTCATCCGCTGGCGCTCTTTGCGGTCTCTGGATGCGCAACGGTCGCTGGAAGCCATCCTGGCCGCCTTCCAAGGCGAGATGGTCGACGACCCCAGCGGCGCCTTTGGTCGGGCGCATGCGCTCGTTGCGGCCGCAAAGCTGGCCTACAAACGCGGCGGCGGCATGCTCCGCGGACTGCACCTCAATCCGTCGGGCGACACGCTGCACGCCCGCGTGCGCGATGAGGCGGTTCGCACAGAGGCGGCGGCCATGCTTGGCGAGGTTTTCGCACAGCATTTGGCGGGGCCCCGGTTTGCGGTGGCGATCCTTGTGAGCATACGACCTGCGCCCAAAGGGGCTTTGGCTCTGCTCCGGCTTGGGGCCCTGCAGGACGGATTGGATCGCATCGCGCATCGTCTGGCGTTGACGGCGGCGATCGCGTTTGCCCCCGTGGCTGCGGCGCTCTCTTTCGGCGCGCGCGCGGACTTGGATGCTGCAACCAAGCGCCCCAACCGAGACATGCGCGAGGGCGATCTCATCATTGTCGCGCCAGTCTGGGAGGACGCTCTCGGGGGAGCGTCAAGGCAAGCGGCGGATGACGTGAGGAAGGAAGCTGCTTTTGCTCTCAGCGCGAACGTCCAGCGCTCTTGCGGTGATGAGATCGGGGCGCGCTCGGGTCCCCAGTGCCCGATGGATGGCTACGCTCGCCAAAGAACGCCGCCGGAGGCGGCTTCGCCTGCGGTCCCACCAGCGGAAACGATCCTGGTCTATCGGGTTGCGTTCAACGCCTATCGCGCCTTCTCTTTCGCTCAGTTGGACGTTGCCGATCCGGGCGGGGAAGAGGTCCGCTCAGCGGAGGCTCTAAGGTTTTTCAGCCGTCAACCCATGACCGCTCTTGAAAGAGGCGGGCCGGCGGAGACGCCGCCCGCATGGTTGCGGATCCTGACTGTGGAGAGCATGCGCGCGCCCGACCCTGACCTCGGCGGCGCATCCGGCTATCAATATCATTTCATCATAAGGGTCATTATCCAAGCTGAGCTTCGCGCCGAAACGCGGTCGGCGTCTTTGCCGAAACAGGAACACAGGTCCGTTGCGCCGGTCGACTCCGCCTCACCCACAGGATCCAATGGCCGCGGCGTCGACCCCGGCCTCCTGATCCTCGATGATCCTTGTGATCGGATGAAGACGGCGGCCAATGACCGGTTTGGTCTCGCCCATGAGGGCCAGCGCACGAGAGGGGCGTCCCAAGGGCCTCTCGAACAGGGGAACAAGAGCAGCCCCGCCCTTGCAAGCCCGCCTTTGACGAAGCGGCAGGAGAACCCCCGGGCGGCCTCCCACGGATCGGAGGACAGGCTCTTGTCCGCTGATCGCGAGAACGGTCTCCTGTCCAACGCCAATGGTCGCGTCGGCGGATCCTGCACACCGACGCGGCTTGGGCGGGCCTCAAGAGATGGCCTCGTCCCCAACAGTGTCGACGGCGCTGGCCCCGTCTGGATTGGGCGCGCTTGGCGCGCCATGCCCGACCTCGCGTCTGATCTTTTGGGCGAGCAAGACAGGCTGACCGGGCCATGCGCCGGCATGGAGGCCGAAGCGCGGCCCTTTTCCGATGTCTTCGCCACGCTGATGGTCGATGCCGACGAGGCTTGGCACGACGATGGGGCGGAGAGCTTCCGCATGGGTTTGCGGTGGATGCTCGGGCAGGGCGAGGCCGAAACCGTCCAGAAGCCTCAAAGGCCCCAGGGCGTGGCGCCCATCCTGCTTGAAAGAGCGCATTGATCGTCTGGCGAGGCGCTGAGCAATCCGGCCGCCTTGAGACTGGCGAAAACCTTCGCCGCATCCTGAAGAAGGGGCTTTCGGGCGCATGAGAGTTCTGTTCGTCAATGAATTGGGCGCAGCTTGCGGTCATGTCGGTCCTCTGGTCCGCATGGCCAAGCGCCTGGCCGATTATGGGGCGGAGCCGGTCTTCGCGCTCGCTGATCCGGTGACGCCCGCTGCGATCTTGACGGAGACCCCGTGGTCCGTTCTGCCCGCGCCGTCCCATCCTGCTCCCCTCAAGCCCAGGGCGGGACTGGCTTCCTACGGCGATCTTCTCGCCTGCCATGGCTTTTCCGCGCTTGTCGAGTTGCGGAGCCTTGTCTCATCCTGGGATGGCTTGTTCGCCCTCGTAAAGCCCGCGCTCCTGGTCGCGAGCCACGCCCCGACCGCCGTTCTCGCCGCCCGCGGGCGTCTGCCTGCAGCCCTTGTCGGCACGGGCTTCGCCTTGCCACCGGCGGACATGCCTCTTTTCCCAGCACTGCGCCCCGACACGGCAAGCTTCCGCCCCCAGTTTCAGGTCCTTGAAACCGTCAATGCGCTTCTGGCGCAGCGGGGAGAGGGGCCCCTCGCTTGTCTGCCGCAGATCTTGGAGGGGCAGGCTCGGCTCCTTGAGACGACCCCGCTTTTGGACCCTTACGCCTCTGTCCGGACGGAACCCTATCTCACGCTGGACGCACCAACCGGGCCGTTTGAGCCGTTTGGCGTCCATGGGGGCATCTTCGCCAGTCTGGATGTCAGCGGCGGGCAAACGGCCGAAACCGTCGAAGCTCTGGGCCTGCTGGCTGAAGCCCTGCCGGTGGAGGCGCGGCTTTGGGGGCGGGGTTCGGCCGCCGCGATGCGCTTTCTCGTCCGCCGCGGCGCCGTGGTTCATGAACGGCCCGCGCCGATGCTTGAGGCGCTTCAACGCGCGCGTCTGGTCGTCAGCCAAGGCGGCCATGACCTGTCTCTTCTCGCAGCCCTGGCAGGCCGGCCGCAGGTCATCGTGCCCCAGACCCTGGAGGCCATGCTCCATGGGGCGGCTTTGGAAAAAGCCGCAGCCGGCAAGCTGGCCTGGGGCGGCGGCCGGGAGACTGTGCTTGATCATATCAATTGGGGGCTGGCGGACGGGGCTTTGGGGGCGCGTAGGCTTGCGCCGACCCTTCCACAGCAAACCCCGTGGGATGCGGAGACCTTTCTTTTAGGCTTCGGCGGCAAAATTCAGCGGCGCAAAAGCCCGTCCGCGGCCAAGCCCAAGCGCGGAGAACGGGGGCAGGGCGTTCGGGGCGGCGTAACGCCCGCCGAGGCGAACGATTCAACCCCTGCTGCAAAGCCTGCGGCGTAGTTCTCCGCCGCTTCCCGCATGAACCACGCGATCAGGGCTTTCTCCAAAAGAGAGCCCCCCTTCCAAAATTCTGTGGTCTTCGCGGACGCCGCCCTGGCCTTCACCATAAGGTCGGCGTCCTCGTCCTCAAGATAGGCTCTCAGATCAGGATGCCCCCAATCCTGGCGGAGGAACGCATATCGCGCCGAGCCTTCGCCATCCTTGAAAGAGCGCTTTACATAGCTCCGCAGCGAGCCCTCCATCGTGTAGCCGGTCCACCAATGAGGGTCGGCCTCCAGGATCGAACCTGCTTTCATCAGCCGCTGGGTCAGGTCGAGATCCTCGCCCAAGGGCCCAAAGCCCTCGTCGAAGCCCTGCGCCTCCTCAAAAAAGCGACGGCGAACCGCGAAGGCGGATGCGGCGGCGCGGATAAGCCTGCCTTCCTCGTCAAAAGCAGGGCTCGGCAGCACGCCGCTCTCTGCGATGAGACGTTCTCGCACGCTTTTGGGGTTGTGGAAAAAGGGGCGGACAGCGCCTGCAAGACCATCAAGCCATGGGTCGGCCTCAAGTCGTCCCTGGACATGGTCAAGCCAGGTCAAAGGCGGCCTGCAGGCGTCGTCCGTCATGACGAGAAACTCGTCTTGGACCTCTCTGGCGGCGCGATTGAAGGCTGCTCCTGGCCCGCTCATCTTGGGGGCGGGGATATAGGTCATCCAGGTCAAATGCCGACGCACGACCTGGGCATAGGCCTCTTCATGGGTCCCGTCGTTCACCACCACGAGCCGCCGATCCCTCTCCGGTTCGATCTGGGGATTGAGACACTCCAGAAACGCCGCGAGAGCGTCTGGATTGTTCGAGGTCGGCGCGATGACGCACAGAGACGGCACGGAATTCACCTTAAAAGACACTCGCCGCTTTTCGCGCCGCAAGGCCCATGCCGTTTTCGCCGTGGCGCCGGCTCCATTGCGCCGCGCCTGAAGCCTCATGGTCCAAGCATGACGCCCTTGAGATGAGGCCTCCGCATGAAGCGCTCCTAGAAGCGCATTCTGTCTGACAAGCTGCGTTTGGAACGCGCGCAGGGGCCGCCCCGCTCAGGTCTCTCTCTTTCGTTCCAAGGCGATGCCCCCATTCTGCGGCCCAGAAGGGGCGACGCTGACCCCGGGGTTCTGACGCCCCCGTCCTGCGGCTGGCGGCCCGCGGCTTCAATCTTGAGGCTTCGACGTGCAGATCGGGTCGCCGTCCTTGACGGGGAGG
>JAGWZH010000136.1 GCA_018971945.1 Alphaproteobacteria bacterium
TTACAAATCCCTGAGCGCAGACGGCAACCCGAGACTGACAACCCTGCTCGGTGTGTTGAAGGCGATGGGGCTTCGGCTCTCGGTGACGGTGGATGAACACGCGGCGGCGTAATCCCAAAAACGGCCAGCAGCCCTTCCCTGCCCTTTGAGGACGGCGAAAAAACCTTTGGGTGAGAAGCACTTTTCCTCCCCCGCCGCACGCAGCGCGACTTACCGCGGATGTGCGCGCACGGCGTCGCAATCGTGGCGCGGCCCAGCAGATTTTGGACGGTGGTTCCCCTGTAGCTGCTTCGCGCTGTTCTTCAAGTCGTAAGCAGCTGATCTCGACAATGCTTGACATTCAGTCACGTTCGTCGACCGATGCACGTTCTTGTCGGTCAGGTGCCTCTTCCTCATCCGATTTAGGGCCATAGGGCAGGGCAGAGCCCAGTTCGAAATGCCGGGCGACCACATGCGATATCGGGCCTTCTTTAGTTACGCCCGGGCCGATGACCGCATCGCAAACTGGCTGCACCGGCAACTCGACTCCTATCGCACACCTAAGAGCTTGGTGGGGACTGAGGGAGAATTGGGGCCTGCGCCAGCGCGCCTACACCCAATTTTTCGCGACCGGACCGACCTCGAGGCCGGTGGTCACGTGGACGGCGCCCTGATGGCGGCGCTCGAGGCGAGCGAAACGCTGGTGGTGCTGTGTACGCCGACATCCGCGCGCAGTCCTTGGGTCAACCGCGAGTGCGCAGCCTTCATTGAGCTTGGGCGCGAGAAGCTCATCTTCCCGGTCATTGCTGCAGGCGAGCCGGACAGCGGCGATGCCGAAACCGAGTGCTTTCCGCCCGCCTTGCGAGGGCGCGGGCTTCTGGCCGCGGACCTCCGGGAGATTCGGAAGCCCAATGGACAATTGGTAGGCGACGGCCGCGACGGCGCGCGGATGAAGCTGATCGCCGGTCTCCTTGGCCTGCCGCTGGACCGCGTGATCCAACGCGAGCGCAGGCGTCAGCGGCAGCTCGTCACTCTCCTCTCAGGCGCAGCGGTGACCTTTCTTGCGGTGGCCGTCGCCGCCGCGGGGTTCGGGTGGTTGTCAGAGCAGCGCGCCGCCACGATCAGGGTCCAAGCAGGCCAAATCACAATTGAGCGTGACGAGGCCAATCGGCAGAGGGACGAGGCAAGCCGGCAGCGCGATCTCGCTGTTACAGCAAGGGACGCCGAGGCTGCCCAGCGTCAGCGGGCGGACGAGAACGCGCAGGTTGCGGAAGATCGTCGTCGGGTCGCCGATGAAGCGCGGGCGCAGGCGCAGGCAGCCTTGGCTCAAGTTCTGATGTCGCGGACGCGCGAAGCGAATACCCAAAGCAATGTCGATCTGCAGTTAGCGGTCGCAGCCTCTTATCTGGATCCCGAAGATCGAACGGGGGCGATGACGTATCTGCGAGATCGGGTGCGGCGCGCCCATTCGCTCCGGGTGAAGCTGCCCCATGACCAACCGGTTCGGATCGCCGCCTTTGCAAACAACGGCGCGAGCGTCGCAGTTGGCGATGAGACAGGCGGCGTCGCCGTCTACGACGCCTATTCCGGTCGCTCCACAGGAACGCGCGTGGACTTGCGCGGCGAGATTATGGCGCTTGAGCCGTTGAGCGGGTCCACGGGGCGCACATTTGTCGCCGCTTCGCTTGAAGGGGACCTTGCAGTTTTATCAAGCGGATCGCTGCCGCCGATCGTGCGGGAGACGGGACACACCGAAAACATGGTCCTCATCGCTGCCGCCTCCCCAGGCGGGGAGCTGGTCATAACCGCTGGCCTGGACGCCGCACGAATTTGGGATGTCCGAACCCTGAACCCAGTGACGCCCTTTCTGACAAGCGACAACGCAGAGGGCCGGATTGCGCTCGCCGCCTTTATAGATGCCGAAACTGCGGTCACCGCTGGACCAGACAACGCCATTCCTACCTGGAACGCGGCAACAGGCGCCCCCGTCGCGACCCCGGCCGTCCATCGGGCAAGAATTGTCGCAGGCGGATTGGCTCCCTGGGGCAGCGCCGTCACCGCCGACCGGGACAACGTCTTCAGACACACCAACCTGCGAGACGGGCAAAGCCGGATATTGGCGACGCATGATGCATCGGTCCGTTCCATTTCGGTCGGCAATGCTGGAGCCCTTGTCGTTCTGGAGGGTGGCCGGGCGCGATTCCTACCGTTTGCCGAAGACCAGGATGGGCGCCCGATTGTTTTCGGCCCCAACCTCCGGACCGCGAACTTTCTGAGCTCGTCACGCGGAGGCTTGATTGCTGCGTCTTACGACTCAGACGGCGAGGGAAACATCGCCATTTAGAGTCCTGGCGACATCCTGGAGGAGGGCGACGAAAGACGCCTTGGCGTCTGGCTTTACATCAACAATGTCGGGATCGGGCGCGGCGTCTACAATCAAAGAGTCGCCTACACCAGCGTTGGCGACGCCTTGGCGGTCATCGACAATCCCGACACCGTCCGCATCTTTGACGTTGGCGGAGACTTTGGAGGGATGAACGGATCACGACGTGCTGCAGCGGTCGACGACCTAACGGTTGGTGAATTGCGCGCTCGCGCCTGCGCACTTTTGCCCAGCAGCGCGCGAAACGCTGCATTGGAAACGTTTCGGGATGAGCCCGCGATCCAGGCGATCACCGCTGCCATACCCCCACGTCTGTGCGAATAACAACACGCTGGAGAACCAAGCACTTCAACCGACATCCCCCAGTGCGGCGAGACATCCCAGTTTGAGACCTTCAAGCTTGCGACCCGTTATCGGACCTTGGGCCGGTTTCCAGCGTTCAACCGTCGATAGCGCCGTGCGACCTCACTTGAATTGACGCAAACTCAGAGAGATGGCATATAATGCCAATAGGAGCATGAGGCATGGCGACCCGCAACGTTGTTCTGACAGATCGACAAAATGAGCTCATCAACACCCTGGTGGATTCTGGGAAGTACCAGAACGCCAGTGAAGTCTTGCGCGAAGGCCTGCGGCTTGTCGAACAGCGCGAGGCGCAAGACGCCGCTAAGCTTGCGGCGCTGAAGGAGGCCACAAGGCTTGGAATGGCCAGCATCGAAAATGGCGAAGCGCGCACTTTTGATGACGCTGCATCTTTGCGGCGCCATTTGAAAGATGCCGCCGCAAAAGCGATCGCGGGCGCGAAGCGCGGCGAATGAGCCGGCGGAAGCCAAAAATCGTTCTTAGCCGGGAGGCAGAGACCGATCTCGCGAACATTGCCACTTGGACGGCTGAGAACTACGGCAAGAAGCAGGCCGAGATCTACATTGATGCCATCCTCGATACGATCGACGAGCTTTCGGTGGGAGAACCAGTCCGAAGCAAACCACGCGATGAGATTGCCATCGGTATACGAACTCTCCACATGACGAAGCGGGGACGTCGAGGCAGGCATTTGCTGGTGTACAAGGCAGGCAATGACCGCCTCACCATCGTTCGAATCTTGCACGACAGCATGGAAGTGTCGCGCCATCTCCCGGCTCCCGACGGCTAAAGGCATTTCGGCGCACCATCCCAATTTGAGACCTAAGCCCGGAGCCGCCCGTAAGCGGACCTCAGGCGCGGATTGACCTCGGCGAAGGTTGCGTTAGCAACTCCGCAAAGCCATGACACTGCGAAATATCCCTGCCTCGTTTCCCGGGCCGACAGTCGCCGACATCGACGCTCGGATAGACCAGATCTGCGCGAGCGAAGGCGTTTGCATCCCGTGGGCTATCGAAAGCGGCAGCCGAGCATGGGGCTTCCCTTCGCCCGACAGCGACTTTGATTGTCGATTCGTGTTCGTAAGGCCCATCGATCAGCACCTCTCCCCGTGGCTTCGTCGCGATGTCATCGAAACCCCGCTAATCGGCGAGCTGGACGTGAACGGCTGGGACCTCGCCAAGGCGTTAAAGCTGCTGCTTAAGGGCAATGCTGTCATCATCGAGTGGCTGCGGTCGCCAATCATCTACCGAGGGGAACACTGGTTTCGTGATGCGCTTCTTGGATTTGCTACTCGGTTCGCCGATCGAGACCTGATTGCGAAACACTACTTGCATCTTGGTGAGCGGCAGCGGCGCGTGTACTTCGCGGACGGCACAAATGTCCCCCAGAAGAAAATCTTCTACGCGTTGCGGCCGGCCGCGACGCTCCGCTGGCTGCGCCTGCACCCCGATGCAGCCATCGCACCTATGCACTTCCCGACATTGATGTCCGAATGCGAGCCATCGGCCGAGCTGGCCTTGCTCGTTTCTGAACTAATCGAGCGAAAGTCGATCACACGCGAATTGGGATCAGAACCACTCCCAGCAACAATCTCCGCCTTTATCAATGAAGAGTTCGAACGCGCGCGGGCGACCTTTGCTCCAAGATCAGAGCCAGCATCAGCCATTGCGCGAGTCCAAGCCGAAGAGCTTTATCGAAGGCTGGTGCATAAGGCGTTTGCAACCGCTTACAACTGAAGCTCCATCCCAGGAACGGCCCTCAGCTCTGGCCTGCACCCGGTTCGGTAGACGCTTAGTTAGCCGCGTTCAGCCTCCTTTTCAAAGTCGATGGGGCTGAGATAGCCCAGCGTTGAGTGACGCCGGCGCGGATTGTAGAAGCGTTCGATGTAGTCGAAGACATCGGCTCTGGCGTCATTCCGCGTCCGGTACGTTTTTCGCGCTGTGCGCTCGGTTTTGAGGGAGGAGAAAAAGCTCTCGATCGCCGCATTGTCCCAGCAGTCGCCCGCCCGGCTCATCGAGCAGCAGATGCCATGGTCCGCCGTGAGGCGTTGAAATTGATCGCTGGTGTATTGGCTGCCGCGATCAGAATGATGCAGCAACGCATCAGCTTTGCCACGCCTCCAGATGGCCATCGTCAGAGCATTCGTGACCAGCTCAGACGTCATCGTCGCGGCCATCGACCAACCGACGATGCGCCTTGAATAAAGATCAAGGACAACCGCCACGTAAAGCCAGCCTTCGGCCGTCCAGATATAGGTGAAGTCAGCCGCCCATTTCTGATTGGGAGCGTGAGCGCCGAATTGACGATCCAGCGTGTTCGGAGCAATAGCGGCGCCATTCCCTTGGCCCGCGTCCTGCGGGGCGCGTCGCCGCCGTGGCCGCGCGCGCAGCGCCTGTAGGCGCATGAGTTTTTCAACGCGGTGCAGACCGCACACGAAGCCGGCTTCCAGCACGTCTTTCCAGACGCGGCGTGCGCCATAGGTGCGATCGCTTTGAAGGAAGCTTGGGCGCACCTCGGCCCCAATTTTTTCATCGGCTCTGGCCCGGGCGCACGGCGCCCGCCTCAGCCAGGCGAAAAACCCACTTCGTGACACACCGAGCGCGCCACATATCCATGCCACGGGCCAAATACCCCGGTGTTTCGCCACAAACGCAAACATCAAATCTGGTCTTTGGCGAAGTAGGCCGCGGCTTTTTTTAGAATGTCGCGCTCCGCTTTCAGCTTGGCGACTTCCTTGCGCAGCCGCTCAATCTCTGCCTGTTCAGGTTTCAGATGACCCTGGCCAGGAAAGGCGTGCTTGGGATCGGCGGTGAACTCCTTTACCCAATTGCGCAAGACCGATTGATGCAGCCCCAAATCCCGCGCCGCCTGGGCGACGGACACGCCGCGCTCCGTCACCAACCGCACCGCCTCAAGCTTGTATTCTCGGCTGTATAGCTTTCTCGTCGTCGCCATGATCGGCCCTCCGATTTCATTAAACACCTAAACTTGGTGTCCACGAAACCGGGTGCAGGCCATTCCGCTGGTCGCTGCCAACGAACCGGCGGCAAGCGGGAGATGATGATGACCTTTTTCGGCGGTCGCTCGCTGGAAAGCTGTCGCGCTGGAACGTCCGTTCACGGGTGCTTATTTGGCGTTAGAGCGGAAGGTCTCCTGTTGGGATGCTTCCGTCTAGAGTCTGCTGATGGGATCACGCAGCTAGGTGCTCATCCTCCGTCACACAGAGCCGATCCCCTGAGGGCGCGCTAAGGGATAAAGGCGATTGCCAAAAGTGTCCAAATAGGAAAATAGTTATCCGAAACGGAAAGGCTTCGGATATGCGGATTGGCTGCCTCACTGAGATCAAGCTAGACGAGCATCGCGTCGGTCTTACGCCAGAAAGCGCCGCAGAACTTGTTCGCGCAGGTCATACGGTAGCCATCCAAAAAGGGGCTGGGCTTGGGATCGGCGCATCCGATGATCGTTACCGCGAGGCGGGTGCGCATGTTTTGGAGACGGCGCGAGACGTATTCGACGACGCCGAGCTTGTGATCAAGGTCAAGGAGCCGCAGCTGAGCGAATGCGCGATGCTGAGGCCTAGCCAAACCCTCTTCACCTATCTCCATCTCGCGCCCGACCCGGATCAGGCTCGCGCTTTGCTGCGATCGGGCGCTCGGGCTATCGCCTATGAGACTGTGACCGATGCGCAAGGTCGCTTGCCGCTTCTGAAGCCGATGAGCGAAGTAGCCGGACGCATGGCTATCCAAGTCGGGGCTTCGCTCCTTGAAAAGGGTCGCGGCGGGCGAGGCGTTCTCTTGGGCGGCGTGCCAGGCGTTCCCCCGGGCAATGTGGTC
>JAGWZH010000137.1 GCA_018971945.1 Alphaproteobacteria bacterium
TCGTCTCCAACACGACGGTCGCACGCCCGTCCGGCTTGACGTCCCCGCATCGGGCCGAGGTGGGCGGGCTTTCCGGCGCTCCTTTGTTTGCGCCGTCCACCCACGCCCTGCGGCTGGCGGCGCAGACAGCGCAGGGCCGGCTGGCGCTGATCGGGGCGGGCGGCGTCGCGAACGGCGCGGCGGCGCTGGCCAAACTCAAGGCCGGCGCCTCGGCCGTGCAGCTTTACTCGGCCCTCGCACTGCACGGACCGGGGATCGTGCCGCTTATTCTCAGAGACCTTCAAAGCAGGCTCGCCAGCGAAGGATTTGCGACCGTCAAAGACGCTGTTGGCGCAGACCTGCGCTGACCCCATTTGACTCTGCATGTTTCCGCCGATCGTACATCACCCAGACTATGATGCGCCCCTGCCGCCAGGGACGCGCTTTCCGATGGGCAAGTACAAAGCCCTCAAGGCGATCCTGGAGCAGGAAGGCTATTGCTCAGGGTTCGCCGAGCCGACCCCGGCGACGGCGGCGCAGCTGAACCGGGCCCACGATCCGGCCTATGTCGAGGCGGTGTTCGCCCAGACTGTCGCTCCGGCCATCGTGCGGCGCATCGGTCTGCCTGTGACCGAAGCCGTGGCCCGGCGCGCGGCGGCGGCGACTGGGGGAACAATCAAAACCGCTGAACTCGCCCTTGACCACGGGCTCGCCTGCAATACCGCCGGCGGGAGCCACCACGCGGCTTGGGACGGAGGCGCAGGGTTTTGCGTGTTCAATGATGTGGCCACCGCTGCCTACGCGATGCTCGATCAGAGGCGCGCCTCGCGCATCCTGGTGGTGGATCTGGACGTGCACCAGGGCGACGGGACGGCAAAAATCTTCGCCGAGGAACCCGCGGTCTTCACGTTTTCGATGCATGCAGAGAAGAACTATCCCAGTCGCAAGGCCGTCAGCGATCTCGATGTGGCGCTTCCTTGCGGGACGAGCGACGAGGCGTATCTTGGCCTCCTGAAGGCCATTTTGCCCCAGCTTTTTGAACAGCATCGGCCAGATCTCGTGTTCTATATCGCCGGGGTCGACCCGCATGAAGATGACGCCCTGGGCCGGCTGCGGCTGAGCCGAGAGGGGCTCTTCGCCCGTGATCTCTATGTCGTTGAAACAGCCCGGACGCACCGGGCTGCGCTGGCCGGGGTCCTCGGCGGCGGATATGGCCAAGATGAAAAAGCCATCGCTGATTTGCACGCGCAACTGCATCGTGCGGCGGCGCAGGCCTGGGCGACAGGGTCAACGCCGTCGCCGGTATGGAACATGCATCCCCTTTCGATTTGATATAAATTCGCCCCCCCTTCAGGGAGCAAGGGCAAGCGAGACGCCCATGACCTTGCGCATCATCGACGCCGAACCTGCGCTTTTGAGCGCTTTCAGGCAGCTGGAGGCGACCCTGTCCGCCTGGGCGGGGGAGCCAAGCGACATCTGGGAGGGTGAAGACGCGACCCAAGGGGCGAGCTTTTCACGAAGCGAGGATGTTTATCTCTTCATGGAGCGGCGCGCTCGGCGCGCCGTGTTCGGCGTCGCTCTGAGCGCCAATGACGCTGACCTGATCCGTTTTGAGATATCGTGGAAGGAACCGGCGCGCGACAAAAGCCGGGTGGTCGCCGCCCAAAACGAGGCGGGGGAGTGCTTTTTCCTGATCGGGGCGGATGCGCTCAAATCGCAAGGGGTCGGCGACGTCTTCCGCCGGCTCGCAAGGGCGCCGGCGATCAAACGCGCCAATCTCGCCAACCGGGACTATGTGCTGATCGGGCCTTTGACAGACCCGCGGAGCGCGGAGGCGCTGTTGGCGGTGGCGGCGCTGCACCCCAGACATGGACTTCAGATCGACAAAAGCGCGCACCTGGCGACCGATGAGGATCGCGACGATGCAGTGATCTATGAAGTCTCGGTCGGGGTGCGCACGACCCACCGGGCCACGGCGAAGGCCGCGCGGGCGCTCCATGACCGACTTTCCGCCTGCGGATATTACGCTGAAACCGTGGAGTTTGGAGCGCTCAAGGCTGACCTCGCCATGAGCCGCGGCGAAGACACCGTGGTCTTTGAAATCCGCGCCGAAGCCCGTGTGCAGGACCTGCAGCGGGGGCTCGGCCATCTCGCCCTTATCGCGCCTTCGGCTCTTGGGCTGATGCGGGTGATCGTGATGCCGGCGTCGAAGAAGGCCCTGGGCGCCGCCTTCGATCCCTATAAACAGGCCTTCGAAGACATGAAGATCAGCCTCTTGTTCTATGATTTCCGCAATGGGGAGGTCGTGCTGACATTTGACGCCGTCGACCCCTCGTTGCATCCGGATGTGCAACAGGCCCTGGCTTAGGATTCCTCAGGGGTCGGGTTTTCGGCCGCGCGCATCAGGAAATGGCCGCGGAGAGCGGCGATCGGCTCGGCGCGGGCGTGCTGCCAAGCCTCCACCGCGACATTGGCGATTCTGCGCCCGACTTTAACCACGCGTGCGCGCGCGAACACGTCCGATGGTCGGCCAGAGCGCAGATAATCGATGCTCATGTCGATGGTCTTCGGCAAATGGCCGCCGACGCCGGCGGTCAACGCCAATTGCGCCACAGCCGTGAGCTCCATGAAGGCGCCGACCACGCCGCCGTGAAGCGCAGGCAGCATCGGGTTGCCGATCAGAGCGTCGCGATAGGGAAGCACCAAGGTCAGC
The DNA here is from genome assembly GCA_018971945.1 of Alphaproteobacteria bacterium. Lineage (GTDB taxonomy): Bacteria > Pseudomonadota > Alphaproteobacteria > Caulobacterales > Aquidulcibacteraceae > REEB509. Next base: position 2,693 of record JAGWZH010000137.1, read on the forward strand.
TCATCGCCGCGCAATTCGGGCCGCACGCCCAGAAAACGAGCATAGGGAATGGCGGCCAGGGCGTCCGCGGCGTTCTGGGGAGGGGAGGATGGGGGCCCGCTCATTCCCTGCCCCCCTTCTTCAGCCCGCCAGGATCGCCGCGACGCCGGCGGTCGTGTTTGGCGTCCAGCATGAACACGCCGCTCGCATGCGCGACGGGGTCGTCGGGATTGTCTTCATAGGCGACCGCCCGAACGAAGGCGACGCTGCGGGCCACATGGTAGCAATGGGCCATGGCGCAGACGCCCCGACCAGCAGCCGCGGGGCGCATATAATCGATGCGCAAATCAAGCGTCGCCACGCTTGTCGGCTCCTCCAAGGCGGCGACGACGGCGACGCCGCCGAGATTGTCCAGCAAGGTGATGATGACTCCCCCGGCGATGACCCCAGTTTCAGGGTCGCCGACCAGCTCCTCGCGATAGGGCGCGCGGCCGAAAGCCTTGGCGAACTGAATGTCGGTAATCTCAAGCCCCAAGGCTTGGGCATGCGGCACTGCCTGCAACATTTGGGCGGCGAAGCCCTTCAGACGTTCAAACAGCGGCGATGGCGCTTCACAATGATCGGCAGGGCTTTCTGGCGGCGTTTCCGGCATAGCGTTCAGGCGCCCTTCCAGGCATGGTGTGAACCAAAGACGGCTCTCAACGCAAGGACCAAACATGAGCGCTTCGGTCAAGATCAGCCCCAAAGACTGGCTGGCGCAAGCCGAGAGGTTGCAGCCCGAGACGATCGCCCTGCGGAGGGCGATCCACGAGGAGCCCGAACTCGGGCTGTTCACGCCGAAGACCACCCAAAAGGCGAAGGCGGCGCTGAAGGGCCTCCCGCTCACCATCAAGGAAGGCCCGTCAACCACAGGATTTGTAGCCATTCTGGAGGGCGCGCGCCCAGGACCTACGGTGTTGTTACGCGGGGACATGGACGCCCTGCCAATGCCGGAGGACGCAAAGGTGTCGTTCAAGTCCAGAATCGCCGGCGCCATGCACGCCTGCGGGCACGACAGCCATACAGCGATGCTCGCCTCGGCAGCGAAAATCCTTTGCGCGCAAAGAGCGTCTCTGGCCGGGCAGGTCCTGTTTATGTTCCAGCCGGGAGAGGAAGGCTGGCATGGGGCGCGGTTCATGCTGGAAGACAGGCTTCTGGACGATCCAAAGCCGGATGCGGCGTTCGCGCTGCACATCATGCCGAACGCGCCGGCCGGCCTGTTCGGCAGCCGTGCCGGCGCCATGCTCGCTTCGTCCGACACGCTCACGATCACGGTCCGGGGGCGCGGAGGTCACGCCTCCATGCCGCACCATGCGCTCGACCCGATCCCCGTCGCCTGCGCCATCGTCACCGCCATACAGACGCTGGTGACCCGCCAAATCGACGCCTTCGACCCGGTCGTCATTACCTTCGGCAAGATCGAGGCCGGGACGACCAGCAATGTTATCCCTGAAAGCGCTTATCTGCTTGGCACGCTTCGGGCCGTCTCGGAACGGGCGCGTTTGACCGCGCAAGAAGGCGTCCGAAGGGTAGCGGAAGGGATCGCCGCGGCGCATGGCGCGATCGCGGAGGTGAGCATCGAAAACGGCTTTCCGGTGACGGTGAACGATGCGGCCGCCTTCGCGTTCGCGCGCGACACGCTGTCCTCCTTGTTCGGCGAGGCGGCGTTCACCACCTCAGCGCACCCGGTGATGGGCGCGGAAGACTTTTCTTATGTCCTCCAGCGCATCCCCGGCGCTTTCGTGTTTCTGGGCGTTTGCCCCGAAGGTCAGGATTGGCGGACCGCGTGTCCCTGCCATTCCAATCAGATGACGATGAACGAAGCCGTGATGGCGCGCGGGGTCGCTGCGCATTGCGCCCTGGCGGCCGGGTTTTTGGAACGCCCGTTCTGAAATGTCGGTTTTTGAAATGTCGGTGTTTGCTGCGATCCATGTCAAAGGGCTTCAAAGCCCCTTTGTGGGGTCGCAGCCTCGCTGAACATGTCGCGATTGGGGAAAAGATCGGCCGCGCTGAGAGAACGCTTTCGCCCGTTCAGACTTCCGCTTATCCACGCGCCTGCGCTGCGCGCTTTCTTTGGGTTCCGCTCCCCCGGAAAACACTGACATATCAAAACATGAATAAGTTGTAATAAGCATGCCAGGACATTCGCTTGCGGCTTCGCCGAAAGCGGTCCTGCCGTTCACGGAGCCGGCCGAATGCCGCTTAAGGTCCCGCCAAGCCTCGTTCTCGCTGCGGCGTTGAGCCTGTCGGCGTTTGGGCTTTCAGGCTGCGCACAGGAGCCCGCCGCCGCGCCGGAGGCCGCAGCGCCTCCCCCCGGGGTGGACCTGGCGCGGCCCTGCGCGCTTCTGACCGCGGAGATGGCGACCCAGATCTCGGGCAGGCCCTATTTCCGGGCGATGGTCGTCAATTCCGTAGACGGCGACGCCGTCACCTGCGCCCACGCCGTCGGCGCCGGCGGCATGCAGGGCTTGGTGCGGGCCATCGTCCACTTGCCGCGGGCGACGGGACCGGCGGAATTGCGCTTTGTAGCCCTGTGTCGGGGGGATGCGGTCTCGCGCTTGTCGCGGCAGAGCATCCGCGGCCCGCTCAGTCAAGAAGGGCCCGTCGCGGCTACGATCGAGGAGGCTGCTCCCATGAATCTTGGTCAAACCTGCGCCCTGCCGCAAGGCGGTTTTGCGATCCTCCTTCAAGACCGGGTCATGGAGGTGGGCTATGAACAGGCGGACGGCTCGATGGAGCCAGAGATCAGCCGGCTCTTCGCACAAGCCATTCTGAACAAAGCAGAGGCGCCGCCCGCCCCCTGATCGCTGCCCGATCGACCCTCCGCAAGCCCCATCGGTCCCCGATTGAGCATCGGTTGGCATTGGATTGACCATCGATCCTCCATGAGGTGTCCATCGATTGACCATAAGGCCTGCGGCGCCCATCATGACGCTTCGATTTGCAGCCAAAGGCGTCCGCCCCATGACCCTCTCTCTCGCCGTCGACACCCATGCGCCTCGGCGGCGAGAGCAAGCCAAAGCCGCCAACCGCGAGGCGATCCTCGCCGCAGGGCGACAGGTGTTTGCCGAACTCGGCTATGAGGGGGCGACAGTGCGCGACATTATTCGCCGCACCGACCTCGCAGCAGGGACCTTCTACAACTACTTCAAGTCCAAAGAAGAGGTGTTCCAAGCCCTCGCAGAAGACGCTGCCCGGCGCTTCCGGCCCATGCTGCGGGCGGCGCGGGAGCAGGCGACCAGCTTCGAATCCTATCTCAGGCAGGCGGTGACGGCTTATCTGCGCTTTCGAAGCGGAGAACACGCTCTCCTTGGACTGACCGGTCCGCCCCTCCGGGCGCGCGCCTCAACGCCGGAGATGACGGCCCTGTTCGAAGAAGTCCGCGGCGGCATCGAAGACGTCATCGCGCGGGGTCTCGCCCCAAAGGTGGACGCGGAGTATCTCGCGTGCGCCTGTATCGGGATGGCGCAGGAGGTGGCCGACTGCATGCTGATGCGGGACCCGCACGATCTGGCGGGAGCTTCGGACTTTATCTGCGATATGGTGCTGGGAGGGCTCGCTCAGGCCCGAGCCAGGGTTCTGTCGCCTTGAGCCGGATGGCGGCGCTGGTCTGCGAAGCGATCAGCGAGGATCTCAGCGGCGTCCGCTTTCAAGAGATCGACGCCCCAGTCGCTGAACCCGGAGAGGCGCTCGTGCGGGTGCGGGCGGCGAGCGTCAATTTCCCTGATCTGCTCATGTGCCAGGGAAAGTACCAATTCAAGCCCGAACCCCCCTTCATCCCAGGGATCGATTTCGCCGGGGAGGTGGCGGCCTTAGGCGA
>JAGWZH010000022.1 GCA_018971945.1 Alphaproteobacteria bacterium
TCCCCACTGCTGCCTCCCGTAGGAGTCTGGGCCGTGTCTCAGTCCCAGTGTGGCTGGTCGTCCTCTCAGACCAGCTATGGATCGTCGGCTTGGTAGGCCGTTACCCCACCAACTACCTAATCCAACGCGGGCCGATCCTAAGGCGATAAATCTTTCCCCTTTCGGGCACATACGGTATTGCTCCCAGTTTCCCGGGAATATTCCGTACCTTAGGGCACGTTCCCACGCGTTACTCACCCGTCTGCCACTCCCCTTGCGGGGCGTTCGACTTGCATGTGTTAAGCCTGCCGCCAGCGTTCGTTCTGAGCCAGAATCAAACTCTCAGGTTGAGTTGATCCGACTGGTTCCAACCCCGAAGGGCAGGAACGCCGTTTGGCGTTTGCGTTTGACGAGGACCGACATCCGTCGCCGTCGGCACAAACCGATCGACGACCAAAGTCAGTCATTCAGAAAACACAAACCGTCGACATCAAAGACCGGTCTTTAACCGATCACAGGACGCCGCCGTCTGCGTTTCCCTTCTCCAAATCACGATGTCAAAGAGCCGATCGAATTCAAAAGCGCCAAGGCCTCGAACCCGACCATCTCCACCGCGTGGCAACCGAAATTTCGGCTTCCGGCGGCGGCGAGGCGCGGTGTTTATGCGCCCCTCATGTCCCTGTCAACGCCCTTTTTTGCCGCCTTCGCTTTTCTGCAGCCGCCCTTTCGGAAAGGCTGTGAAACGACAAGAGACGCAAAAGCTTCCCGGCCACGGTCGCCCGGATGTTCCGAAAAAGCTAGACGCGAAGGGACCACACTAAGCTGGGCCAGCAGCCAGCGCAAGCGTATTTTTTATTTTGGCGCGAACATCGTTCCTCCGAACCGCTTTTCAGGCGAGCCCCGCAGCAAGCCTTGAGGCCGCCGCCCAGCACCGAGGCTTCAGGCCCGCTAAGAGACCGACAGGCTCTTGACAGCAACGCCAAGGTTCATGGCTTCGGGTCAGCGTCAGGGGTCAGGGGTCAGGGGTCAGGGGTCAGGGGTCTGAGGACCTCGCCCTGGGCTAAGCCGCCGGCCGGGCGCGGGCCCTTAGCCTGCTGCAATATAGGCCTGCATCGCTGCGGCCTCCGCCTCGGCCTTGGCGATCTTCAACTTAACCAAGTCGCCGATGGACACGATCCCGACCAGCCGCCCGCCCTCGACGACCGGAAGATGGCGGATGCGTCGATCCGTCATCCGAGACAAGCCCTCGTCGATCGTCTCATCCGGGGTCGCGGTGACCACTCCTCGTGACATGGCGATGGAGACCTTGTCTTGGAGCGCCTGGGCGCCGCGCTTCCCTACCTCGCGAACGAGGTCGCGTTCGGAGAATACTCCCGCGATGGCCCCTGAAAGATCGGTGACGACCAGGGCGCCAACTTTACGGAAGTCCAACTCCATGGCGGCCTGCGCGATCGTATCGTCGGCGCGCAGGGTGTGAACCGTGACGCCCTTGTCCTTCAACACATGGCGGATCAGCATCCGTCTCCTCCCTCAAATTCTTTTCGGCAAGCCGTCTTTGTGCGGCGGCGAGAAGCCTGATCCCAACATCGCCACATGGCAAGGGCGCGTCCCGGGAAGGCCATCATTGCGCACGGGATTGTGAAACAAGGGACGTCATGAGAGTTCCCGCTCTTCTGTCAGGCGCCAAGCAAAGCGCGCGCCGCTTCTTCGGGGGCCGTATCATCTTAAGAGAGATCGTCGAAAGTCAGATCATCGGGACCACCTTATCCGCGTCCAATTATGTCGATGCCCGATTATGAGCGTGCGCTCCATCGTGGAGCGTCGCATTTGAGCGGGGTCGCCGCAGGCCTTTGAATGATCTTGCGCCGCAACCGGGCCAAAGATGCTCCCATGATGCAGACTGTCTTGAGGCGGGGACGGCTTATCCCCCCACCTCCCCCCGCGGCTGGGATCAAAAGCTCCCAGCGAACCGCTGCAATCGGCTTGACCCAGCGAAACCACTTCCCGATCAGGGAGGCTTGCCATGACCCTCGGCTTGATTAATCCACTGAAGGCTCGCCCTATTCACGCCGACTCCCGTCGGCGCAAGAGCGCTCCGAGGGCGGCTCCGGCCAGAAAGCCGCCAAGATGGGCCTCCCAGGCAATGGGCAGGAAGCCCATCATTCGCATCGCGGCGACCAGAACGACATTAACGAGCAGGAAGACCGCGACGCCGGAACGAACCTGGCGGTCGGCCAACGAGGCGCGCCAATTCCCCCTGAGAGTGACGAAATACGCGCCAAAGACGCCGCAAGCGGCCCCGGAGGCCCCGAGCGCTTCGATCGGAGAGCCCCAATTCCAGGCCACATAGGCCAGGGAGCCGGCAATCGCTGAGCCGAAAAAGACGACAATAAATTTTCCGCCGCCGGAATGGCCCTCTCCCAGGACCCTGGAGACAGGCACCCCTGCCTGCAACAAACAGGCGGCGTTTAACGCCACATGCGCCCAGTTGGCGTGCAAAAAGGCTGATCCAGCCAGCTGCAGCATGGCTCCCCAAGGAGACGAAAATCCCTCGCCTCTTCCAGCATCGAACTGAAGCGGATGAACCGCTATTGTCCGGACCAGCCACATCTGAACATCCGTCGGCGCCATGATCCTTGCTGCATGGGCCGCCAAAAGCGCAGCTATCATAAAGCCCAAAACAGGGGGCAAACCCCTCTCTGGCGGGATGGTTGAGCCGGTCTCTGATTGTCTAATGCCGGCGCTCATCGGGGATGCACCCTCTTCGGAAACGCAAAAACTGCTCCATTTCGGGACGGTCCCATAGGGAATTCCTTCAAAATCGGCGGCGGTGGGCTCACCAGACGCGGGAACTGCTCCGCGGCGACGCTCTTCTCCCTGGCATGGCGGTTGCTTTTAACGTCGCAACTCGCTTTTCGATTTGGAGACGCCATCGTGATCCGCCTCGTCCTTTCTTCGGTCCTCGGGCTCGCCGCGGTTCTGGCTGCCGCAGACCCCGCCGCCGCCCAGGCCTCTGATCGTCTCGGCGACTTCGAAAACGCTTACGGCGCCGACTACGGCTCGATGGAGCGCCCGATCGAAGCATCTACCCGGGATGCCAGCGGCAACCGCCTCATCATTAATGGCCGCATGATGCTCGGGGAAGGATCGCTGCAGGGCGGCCTGACCGATTACGGCGGCGGCCTCGATCATATGGGTCTCACCGCCCTCGGCAACCAGCTCAATGTCGTCACCCAGGGCAACTGGAACACCGTGATCATCGACAGCACCCAAATCAATAACGGCGACGTCAACGTCGTTCTTAACGGAGACCAGCCATGAGAACTCGCCTTGTTTCTGCGGCCCTCGCTGCCACCATGCTGGCGGGTTGCGTGACGCCGAGCGCCGGTTCTGACGGGCTCTACGCCACGCCGATCGGGAACGCTCCCGTCACCGCCAACCCCACCGCCTACACCCCGGCCCTCAATTGCTTGGCTTCCTACGCTGCGGCCCGAGGCTTTGGCACACCACGGATCGCTGTGGGCCGGATCATGGACTACACGGGCCGGATCGATGAAGAAGGCGGGCGGCAGCTCACCCAAGGCGCTTCGCTCATGGCGATCACCGCTTTTTCGAAAGCCGGCGCGCGTCTCGTGGAGCGGTTCGACACCTCGGTGACCGAGCTCGAGTTGCGCTACGCGAATAGCCGCCTGATCGGCGATGAAAGCCAAGCAGGCGAAGATGTTCGGCCGATCCTGGCCGGGCAGATCCCAGGGTCGGACTATTTCTTCGTCGGTGGGATTACGGAGCTCAACTACAATATTCGCTCGGTCGGCGCGGAGGCTTTTGTCGGCGGCACTGCGGTCCGCGGCGACCGCGGCGTGCTGACCGGCCGTTTGTTCGTGATGAATATCGCCTTGGACTTTCGCCTCGTCGACACCCGATCCCTCGAGGTGGTGGACGTCATCAGCTACCAAAAGCAGGTGATCGGGCGCGAAATCCGAGCGGGGGTCTTCTCTTTCTTTGACGACACGCTCGTCGATGTCGGTCTCGGCGAACGGGCTCTGGAACCTATCCAACTGGCTGTGCGCGCCGGCGTGGAACGGGCTGTGGTCGAAGTGATGGCCAACATCTATGGCGTCGGCGACACCGCCGTTTGCGCCGCCGAGATCGCCGCCAACGGCGACCCGATGGGCCCCACCACAGCGCAGGCGACTGGCGATTTTATCACGTTGCAGGGGCCAGTGGCTGCTGCTGCTGCTGATCGCCGCAGTGAAGTCGACGCTTGGGCTGACGACCGCGACGATGGGCTAGGCCTCAGAGGCCGGGACGTCTCTGGCCCTGCGCCCGCTCAGAACGGCTCTCGCCCCTGGCCGCCGACCGCCGAGGACCCTGTCGTGGCCCCTGGGGCGCGGCAAGGCCTAAGAAACTGAGCTCTGTTTCGGAGAAAGGCGGCTTCGGCGGCCTGCCTCCGGGATCGCTTTCTGCTTGATCTCCATCTTTGTACAAAAGGCTTTGGCTCGATGAAACTCTCCACCCTGTTTTTGAGCGGCGTCGCCTTCGCGCTGACCACCTTCCCCGCGGCGGCGACGGAAGCCCCCGCCCCGAGCGAAGGGGGGGCCTCTTGCCAGCCGGCGCCAGCCAGCTCCTGTTCGGGCGGCGGCCAGCTTCCCTTTATCGACAATGAGCAGCTGCAGATGAGCAGCGTCTTCGCCAGCTACGAGCTGAGAGCGGAAAACACTGGCTCTGCCGCAGGAGCCTCAGCGGCTAGCGCCAATCTCCTGACGACAAGCGCTCAAAACGCCCAAGGTTTGATCATCGACAATGTACAAGGGGCTTTCGGGACCACGACGGCGCAGACTTGGATGGATGTTGGCCATTCAGACGGAACAATCTCGAACACCGCGGCGGCGACCGCTAACGGGTTTAGCGCCGCGGTAGACGCCACGGCGGTGTCCATGAACTCCACCCAAGTCGTCCATCCAGGGGCGGACGTGAACGCCTGGAGCTACACGCGCAGCCGAAACATATATGCGGCGGCCAACGCGGCGGCCGCAGGGGGCAACGTCACCACCCTGCATGCCGCCAATAGCGGCGTCGATGCCCGGATCGTGCAGAACAGCGCGGCCAATATCCGCGCCACAGCGGAAACCGACCATTGCTGCGTGCGGACCGCGGCCACCGCGACCGCTATCGCCTCAGCCAACAACGCGACCGGGGCGAGCACAGGCGGGGGCCCGGCGCTCGTTTCTACCGATCAACGCAGTTCGGGACGCGAAGTTATTGCCCTGGTCGATCTCTATGTCGGATTCACAGGCGATGCCCTAGCCGTCTCTTCGGCCAACGGCAACGCGCTCACTTATGGAGGAGCGTTCGTCCCGCTCACAGTCTTTGCGACCCAAGACAACAGCTCTGATGTGACGTCCCAGTCTTACGCCACAGTCGGCGGCGACTTCACCGGGGCCCTCAGCGCCTCCTCTTACGGCGTCGGCAATTCCGCAGTGGCTCAAAACGCGGGGGCGGATGGCCGATTCGTGACTGACCAGTCCAATAGCGGCCGCGTCACGGCCTACACCGCGGTGGCGGGCACTGGGGGCGTTGGCGCGACAGGCGTGTCGATGGCGGTGGGCAATATGGCCTCAGGCGTCGTATGCACGACCTGCGGCCCCGCGACCTTGGTCGCCGCCAACAGACAAACCAACGCTGGCCTCATCACCGCCTCAACGACGATGGTTTCCGGCGGCGCCGGCCATGTCGTGGGTGCAGCCACGGCGGTAGGCAACGCAGCAACCTACTCGGTGCGCGGACACTAAACAGAGTTCCGTCCATAACGGCTCGGCCCAAGGGCTCGGCCCAAGGGCTCGTCCCAAGGGCTCGTCCCAAGGGCTCGTCCCATCTCTTGAGAATGCAGTCACATGATCGATTTTGGGCTTTGTAAAAGTTTTTCTCCGATCCTTGCAGGTCGGAAAACGCCCGCGAACTGAAGACATTGTTCTTTTTCGGGGCTCCTCTTCGCGGTTCTTCGTCGGCGCGGCACGCTCAAGAGCCAATGTCGGAGCCATAGGGAACGCCAAAGACGACCATGGTCTGGTGTCGTGCGAGCCTCTGCCATTGGCTCGCCTGCCCAATCCCAATCGGAGACAAAAGCCCCAGGCACAGCGCCAATCGCCCAACCGGCGGCCTGTGGCGGGGCCAGGAGCGTTCTGGCGGGCATGCCTCCGCCGTAAGCCTCCCGAAGCGACGGCGCAATCATGTCAGATGCCGTCGCCGAACGCGTTCGGGATCGGTCCCTTCAAGGTCTGGTCCATCTGGGTCGCAGGGGCCCCCCCCTCGCAATTCACCCCGCCGATCGGACGGGCGGGAACGCCAGCGACCGTGCACCGGGCCGGCACGGGGCTCAAAACCACCGAGCCCGCGGCGATGCGGGCCTCCACGCCGACTTCGATGGCGCCAAGGACCTTGGCGCCCGCTCCGATCAGCACGCCGCGGCGGATCTTGGGGTGGCGGTCGCCTCGCTCTTTTCCAGTGCCGCCAAGGGTGACGGAATGGAGCATAGAAACATCGTCTTCAACCACGGCGGTCTCGCCAATCACGATGCCATGGGCATGGTCGATAAAGACCCCAGAGCCGATGGTGGCGGCGGGGTGAATGTCCACGCCCAATAGCTCCGAAATCCGGCTTTGCAGATGGAAGGCCAGGACCTCCCGCTCCTGACGCCAAAGCCAATTGGACACGCGATAGGCCTGCAGCCCTGCATAGCCCTTGAAATAGAGAAAGGGCTGGACATAGGAACGACAGGCGGGATCCCGCTCGCGCACGACGCGCATGTCGCGCTCGGCTTGGCGGACGAGTTCGGGCTCGGCCGCATAGGCCTCCATGGCGACCTCGCGCAGCTGCAAAGCGTTCATGTCAGCCCCGCCGAGCTTTTGCGCCAAATGATAACTGAGCGCATCGTCAACGCGCTCGTGGTGCAGGATCGTCGCGTGGAGAAAGCTGGCCAGCAGCGGCTCTTCCGCGGCGGATTGCATCGCTTCGACGCGGAGCTGGGCCCAGACCCCGCCGGAGGACTCAACAACCCGCGCTTTGGCTTCTGGCATGATCGACCCTCATAGCCCACTTACGCCCCCCGCCTCTCGCAGCATCGCGCGGCGGAGATTCTCAGGCAATGCCCCTGTCACGGCCATATGGTGGGCGCGAAGAAGGGCCGCAATCGTCAGCGCGTCTACGATGCGCCCATCGAGGGCCGCCGCCAGAGCGTCCTGGAATGGGAGGCGGGCCTCTCTGAAAAGCTCCGTGTCATCAGGGGCCGCAGCGCCGGTCTCGAGGCCCGTAGCGATGAATACGACGCACTCCTCGTCGGTAACCGAGTTGGACATGCGCATTCTCAAGGCCTCCGTCACCCAGGCCGCCTTAAGGCCCGCTTCCTCCTCCAACTCACGAAGGGCGGTTGCGGCGAAATCCTCGCCCGGGTCAGCCGCGCCCTCCGGCATTTCCCAACTATAGGCGTCGATGGCGAACCGCCATTGGCCGACAAGATAGACCCAACCCTCTTCGTCGATCGGCAAAACCCCTACGCCGACGCGCTTGAAGCGGACAACCCCGTAATAGCCAGGGTGACCATTGGGCTTCAGGACGTCATATTCGTCGACGGCGAGATAGGGACCTTCATAGGCGCGGCGATGCGCCAAGCGGACCCAGGGATCGGTTTCCCCTTCTGTGGATAATGGCTGAGCGTTCATGAGGCTTCTTCATCGCAGGGACCCGGGCGGCGGGTCTAGCGGCGGAGCGAGGATCGCGTCAAAAGAAACCTATGACCATCGAACCCAACCTCATTCCCGCAAGCCCCGCCCTGGATGCGCCCAATGCGCCGGCCCAGGCCTCGCTTGACACCTTGTCTCTGCTCGCGCGTCGGCGTTCGTCGAAGCCGTTTCACCTTGCAGCGCCAGGACCGAGCCCTGCGCAGACGGAAGCGCTCCTGCGGCTCGCGACCCGGGTTCCTGATCACGGTAAGCTCTCGCCTTGGCGTTTTGTCGTCATCAACGGGGAGGCCCGGGCTCGACTCGGTGACGCCCTCGCCGCCGCCGCCGCCCAGCAAGAGGGGACCAGCCCAGAGACCTTGGAGGCCCTCCGGCACACTTTCACCCGGTCCCCGTTCTGCATCACGGTCGTCTCGACGGCGGCGCAGCACCCCAAGATTCCTCTTTGGGAACAACATCTGAGCGCGGGAGCGGTCTGCTACGCCCTTCTGATTGCAGCCGATGCGATGGGTTTTGGCGCGGTGTGGCTGACCGGTTGGGCGGCTTATGATCCAGCGGCGAAGTCCGCCCTAGGGGTGGGGCCACAGGAACAAGTGGCGGGCTTCATCCATATCGGCGTCCAAACGCAAACCCAAACAGAGCGGCCGCGGCCGGATCTGTCCAAGATCACGACGACCGCTTAACGGCCGCGATAGGAGGCGACGCCCTGATCGGGGAGCCATAGTCCTTCAGGAGGGGAGCCCGTCTGCCAGAAGACATCAATTGGGATGCCGCCGCGGGGGTTCCAATAACCGCCGATGCGGAGCCAGCGGGGTTCAATGGCGGCGACGACGCGCTTGGCCACCTCAAGGGTGCAGGCCTCGTGGAACGCGCCGTGGTTCCGGAAGCTCTGCAAAAAAAGCTTCAAACTCTTGCTTTCGACGATCCACTCCGCTGGCGCATAGTCGATCACGAGATGCCCGAAATCGGGTTGGCCCGTGACCGGACAGATCGAGGTGAACTCCGGACAGGCGAAGCGCGCAAGGTAAAGCTGGTGGGGATGCGGATTGGCAGCGCGTTCAAGCACCGCTTCTTCCGGGGATCGGGGGGCGTCCACGGCGGCCCCAAGCTGGGTAAGCTGACTCATAAAATCCCTGTTTGTCGACCGCGGCGTCGCCGTCTCTGAGCAAGTGAGCGCGTGTTGATCGAAAAACAACGCGCTTCCGCACAGGGGGCGATCGGTGGTCTCATAGGAACCATTGAAGGGCGCGATCCCGCCCCTCTGTTTAACGTGCGTTGCTGCACCAATCGATGGGCCGCCACAATCCGAAAGGAGCGAAAAAGCGCCACGAGCCCGCCTCCGCGGCGACCCTCGGCCACGCTCCTCGAAGCGACACTTCCTTCCTAGAAACGGACTTCTCAGGTTTCCGTCAAGACCGGCCCCCTGTGAGCAACACATAAGTATAAAGACTGTACAGAGCCAGGAAGGCGAGGCCCGTAAGACGCCCAAGCGTGCCGTTCACATAGGCCAGAGCGACCAGAAGGACTGCTGCCCCGACCAGAGCAATCCAGTCGCGGGCGATCATGTCAGGGGGCATCGGGACGGGGGCGATGAGGGCGGTCAGGCCCAGAATGCCCAACACATTATAGATGTTGGAGCCAATAATATTCCCGACGGCGACATCGGAGCGGCCCTTTAAAGCAGCGGCAAGAGAGGCGACCAACTCGGGAAGCGAGGTGCCGACGGCCACGATCGTCAAACCGATGACTGTTTCAGACATCCCCACGCTTTGCGCCAAAGTGATGGCTCCTCCGACGAGCTGGTCGGCCCCGATGATCAAGAGCCCCAAGCCCCCAAGAGCAAAGACGATCGACAGCGCGAGGGGATCCGGCCTTGGGCCGACATGTTCTCCCACCTCCCCCGCGTGCATCTCGGCGGCGGCGCCGCCCCGCCGCTCCGCCAGGAAAGCGGTTACGATATAGACGATGAGCCCCACCACGAAGAGCCCGCCCACCCAGCGCGACAATTCCCCAGCAAAGACCGCAAGGGCGACCAGAAGGGCGGTCGCGCCAATCATGACTGCGCTGTCGCGGGCAATCGCCCTGCGATCCGCCACAACAGGCCGGACCAGGATCACAATTGCGAAGATGAGCAAAATGTTACTGATATTGGATCCGACCACGTTGCCGATGGCGATGCCGGGCGAGCCGGCGAGGGCGGCGTTCATCGATGTCAACAACTCCGGCGTCGACGTCCCGAACCCGACCAAAGTCAACCCGATCAGAAGCTCAGACACACCCAAACGACGTGCGACCCCCACGGCGCCGCGGACCACGCCTTCACCGCCCATCGCCAACAACGCAAGCCCGATGATGATTTGAAATGCGGTCTCCATGAGCCTGGCCCCTTGCGATCGTCCCCGATAGACTTGGGGGCACATGGGGCGTGGGCGCCGGCGACGCAAGCCGTCGCCCCTCGGGAGGCAAAACGCATGCGCGATTTTGACGATATGGTGGTTCTGGTCACCGGTTCGGCCACAGGCCTGGGAGCGGCGTTGGCAGTGGGCGCGGCGCAGCGGGGAGCGAAAGCGGTCGTGCTCAACTGCACAAAAAGCCTCCGGGAAGCTGAAGAAACCGCCGATCGGGTCCGCAGCGCGGGGGCGGCGACGATCATCGCGCAGGGCGATGTGGGCGATGATCAGGCCTGTAGAGACATCGCGGCGAAAGCCGCAGTCTATGGGCGGATCGACGCGCTCGCCAACAATGCCGGCGTCACCAAACATGCGCCCCATCACTCCCAGCTTGACGCCCTGAGCGATGAGGACTTCTTACGCCTCTACCGGACCAATGTGGTAGGTCCCTTCCAGATGGTGCGGGCGTGCCAGGCCCTGATGCACGCTGCGCCAAAGCCCGCGAGCGTCTTAATGGTTTCGTCGATTGCAGGGGTGACCGGGATCGGCTCCTCGGTGGCCTACGCCGCCACGAAAGGAGCGCTCAACACCATGACCCTGTCTCTGGCGCGGGCGCTGGCCCCGAAGATCCGGGTGAACGCCTTGTGCCCCGGCTTCATCGACACGCGCTGGTTCACCGACGCCTATGGGGAGGAAACGACCGACCGGATCCGAGCGAATGTCGAAGCGACCACGCCCCTCAAGGCGGCCTCGAAACCAGAGGACATCGCCGATGCGGGGCTCTTCCTTCTGTCGCCCATGTCGCGGCATGTGACCGGCGAAATGTTGATGGTGGATGCGGGGCTGCATTTGGGTTTCGCCCCTCTCGCAGCACGGTAAATGGCGCCCGCTTGGGTAGCACGGGCGCCTTTTTGCCAAGCAAAAATCATCGCGCGCTGTGCGGTTTCCGACCTATCTGCGACCCCTTGCTTGGATCTCCTGCGGCCCGCAGCAAGCATTGGCGATGCAACCTCGCGTTGATCGGACTGTGAAGTCGTGAAGGTCAACGCGGCCAAGCCCGCGGAGTTATGGGATGAATTTCATGCGTAAATTGGCGACGGCCGCCGTCTTGACAGCCGCTTCCGTGGCCGGAGTTTCCGGCGTGGCCCACGCTGAGCCAGTGTTCTCAGGCAATGTCGCACTCACCACAGATTACCAATTCCGCGGCATCTCGCAGTCGCTGGAAAACCCAGCCGTGCAGGGCGGCTTCGACTATGGAAACGGGATTTTCTACGCTGGTGTGTGGGGCTCCAGCATCGATTTCGGCGTCGAGGGCACGACGGAGGTGGATCTCTACGCGGGCGTGAAGCCGACCTTGGGCCCGATCACACTCGATTTCGGCGTCATCGGCTATCTCTATCCGGGCCTCGACGACGCTGCAGCAGAAGCTGACTATCTCGAAATAAAGGCGGCTGGCTCGATCAGCCCGTCGCCTGGCCTGACCCTCGGCGCGGCCGCCTTTTACTCGCCGGAGTTCACCTTCGACGGAGGCGACGCCCTCTATCTCGAGGCCAGCGGCGCCTATGCCTTTACCGACACCTTCTCCGTTTCGGGCGCAGTCGGCCAGCAATCAGTCGACGCCGCGGCGTATTTTATCGACGGGTCGACCGCGACGGACTCCTACACGACCTGGAATCTTGGTGGAACCCTTAGCGCTTACGGCTTCGGCTTCGATCTGCGTTATGTTGATACCGATCTTGACAATGCGCTCGCTGAAGAGCGCGTGGTTCTTACGATCAAGCGCGCGCTCTGACGGCTTCGGCAAGCGCCATCAGCGCTTTTCGAGACCTTGCTTTATCTTCACCGCCGCCCTCGAAAGAGGGCGGCGGTTCGCTTTCGCCCCAAGAAACCTCAACCGCTCACAAAGGGCGCGGAATTCAAGGTTCAATCTGCGGTGAGACTATTTTTTTAGTTTGCAACCAAGGGAGTCTGTCTTTCACGCCCGAAAGCGGCCCCGCCCATTAATGCGGCGCTCTTTCATACTTCCCGATAGGTTGGATCGCCTTGCCCACACGCCGGGGGCGTCGGACAGGGCCCTTCCAACCGCGCCTGCGGCGCTGCCGAGCCGCCCGGCTGAACGGCCACATTGGATCCCACCGAGGCGCTCTGCGATGGCCTCTTTTCAGCGGGCCCATCTCAAAGATCTGCCCCATGAACCCCCAGAGATCCCCCTTGAGAGATCCAATCCCGGTTGGGGCTGCGCGTATCGCGGCCGCTAAGGCAAGGCCGGGCGGCTTTTCACTCTCAAGCGCCGACTTAAACCTCCGATGCGTCCGACCGCCTGCGCCGCCAAAAGGAAGCGCGGCCTGGGCCCATGGCCCCGGCCGGGCCGACACCTCAAGACGTTCAGGCCGCAGGACGGGCGTTGTGGCCCTGCTCGTGGCGGGTCTTCCACAACGAGTAGCCTATGGCGCCACCGAGCAAGGTCAGCGTTGCGATGAGCGACCATTGCGGCTCGAGGTAAGGTACCAACGGGCTGCCATAAAGGTCCTTCCAGCCTTTATACAGGCCGAAGTTCCAGATGATCTTCACGCCGATCAGAATGAGCACCGCAGACAGTCCGTACTTGAGATATTTGAAGCGCTCCACCGCAGCCGATAGCATGAAATACATGGAACGCAGGCCAAGTATTGCAAATATGTTCGACGTATAGACGATGAATGGATCGCGCGTGACCGCGAAAATCGCCGGCACGCTGTCCACCGCGAAAATAATGTCCACCACCTCAACCATGATCAGCGCCAAAAACAAGGGCGTGGCGAAGAGCACGACTTTCCCTGTCAAAGGATCGGGTTTGCGGACGAAGAAATTGTGGTTTTCAATGGTGTCGGTGACCCGCATGCGTTTCTTGATGAACCTAAGAACCGGGTTGTCCTCGAGTTTCATCTCGTGCTCCCCACCGAAAATCATCTTCCAACCGGTGAAAATCAGGAATGCGGCGAAGATGAACAGGATCCAGGTGAACTCGTTCACCACAGCGGCCCCGAGACCGATGAAAATCGCGCGGAAGACAATGGCGCCAATAATCCCCCAGAACAGCACCCGATGCTGGTATTCACGGGGGACGGCAAAAAACGTGAAGATCATTCCGATGACGAAAATATTGTCAAAAGCAAGAGCAGTTTCGAGTAGATAACCAGTGAAGTACTGCAGGACCGCCTGCTGATTAAGATTGTCTGGGCTGTTGTAATATTGCGGGTCTGGCTGGTATCCCCAATACACATAGGCGCCGAAGGCGACTGCAAGGGAGGCGAAGCCCGCCCACATAAGGGCGCTTTTTTTCGGCGAAACGACCCCATCCTTTTTGTTCAAAAGACCGAGGTCAACCCAAAGGAGAAATCCGATAAAGGCCAAAAAGGCCATCCATAACCCGATCGGCTGACCGGCGAACTCTGCAAACAAAAACTCGGGCACGGGCCTTGCCCTTTCCTGTCAAAAATGGCGCCGCGGCCGCGCCTTTCCGCGATAGAGGCGATCCGACATCACGCGCGCCGCCGCACGCGCCAGAGGGGCCCGGACCCGAGATGATGCGCGACATGTAGGATGCCTGCGGGTCTCCGCTAGCCCTTTTCCGCATCCAGCGGGCGCCGCAGCTGCAATCCTTTACTTCGGACGCTCCTATTATGGGACCCCGCCAGCTACGGCGCGCTTTGGGAAGCCGCCAGCGCGGGACACCATGCCGGGTGTTCGCTTGCCCAAAGCCTCGCCAATGAAGCGGGCGGCGGCGATGGCAGCGTCGAGGTCGACGCCCGTGTCAAAACCCATCCGCTCAAACATGTAGATGAGGTCTTCGCTCGGAACATTTCCCGCGGCGCCTGGGGCGAAGGGACAGCCGCCAATGCCCGCCAAAGACCCATCCAGCACCCGCACCCCCTGCTCCACCGCGGCGACGGCGTTGGCCAGGCCGGTGTTGCGCGTGTTGTGAAAATGTGCGCGCCACTGCACTGCAGGGGCTATGGCCATCGCAACGGCGAAACGCTCTTTCACGTCATTGGGCGCCGCCACCCCGATCGTGTCCGCCAGAGCGATTTCAAAAGGGCTCTCCGCGGCGACGGTTCCGACGATGGCGGCGACCTGGGAGACTGCCACTTCTCCATCGAAGGGACAGCCAAAGGCGGTCGAAAGGGTCGCGGAGAGACGCACATTGGCGCCTTTCGCCTTGGCCACAGCCTCTGGCCACGCCTTCAGAGATTCGGCGACTGAAACCCCATTATTGCGGATCGAAAAGCCGTCAGAGCAGCAGAACACATAGTTCACCTCCAAAGCGCCGGCCTCGATCGCGCGGTCAAGACCCCGAAGATTGAGGGCAAGGGCGATAAACACGCCGTCCCGCCGCCCTTTCAGGTTCGCAAAGACCTCCGCGGAGTCGGCCATGGCAGGAACCCTGGCAGGGTTCACAAACGAGCCCGCCTCCATGCGTTTAAACCCTGCCTCCAGAGCAAGATCGATCATGCTCAGCTTCGTATGCGTGGGCAAGATTTCAGGTTCGTTCTGCAACCCGTCGCGGACAGAGACTTCCACAAGGTGCAAGCGCTCTTTGGCCATGAGGTCTTCCTTTCCGACAAACCGGCCCGCACATACCGAACGGCCTGACCATGCACCCCCGACCTGCGACGGCGCAGCCTCCTGCTACGCTACCGCTCCAACGCGTGCCGCCCCGATTGACAGATCGGGGGCGGACTGCCGGCCAGAGCCTTTAACGCCACGAACCGATGGGCCCTCAAGATCGGAAGCCCCACCGCCAATGTCGAGCCCCCAGGAAGGCTCCTAATCCTCAGCCGGGAAAGCCCCATCAGCGGCCAATAGACGCTACCGGAGCGACAAGGCATAGCGGCACCGCGCGGCATCAACGCATCATCTTCTCGCACCGGCGACTTGCTTGCGGCGCGGCGAGAGCCAATAAAGCGCCCGGCGCGCCCAGCGGACGTGGCGAAACCGGTAGACGCAGCGGACTTAAAATCCGCTTCTCGCAAGGGAGTGCGGGTTCGAGTCCCGCCGTCCGCACCAGACGCGCCTTATGATGGGGAAAAGCGAGGCCCCGACTTCCCTGGCCTTAAGCCCCAAGGCGCTCCGGCGTCGCGCCGAGATCGCGAGCGAGAGCCTCCATGGCGATGGCGGCCTCGTTCAGCAAAGCCGGGCTCTGGCTCCGGGCGACGAGGTGCACGCCAAAATCTCCGCCAGGCGAAAACCAGGGATAAGAGCCAAGGCTCACACCGGGCACACGCTCTTCAATAGCGGCAAAGCCGGCGGCGAGGTCACCCTCACGAAGCCCCCGACAGCGCAAGGTCAGCGACTGCATCACAGACCCGCCCCGCAGGCGAGGACCCACATCCTCTAGCATGCCGCGCATGATCGAAGGAACCCCCGCCATCACGAAAACATTGCCGATCTGAAAACCAGGGGCCTTCGAAACGGGGTTGGCGATCAGGCTCGCGCCGTCCGGAATCCGCGCCATGCGCAGGCGGGCCTCGTTGAGTTTGTCCTCACCGCCATAATGGGCGAGCAGAATGGCCTTGGCGTCCTCGCGGACATTGATTGAAACGCCAAAAGCCATGGCTATCGCATCGGCCGTCTTGTCGTCATGCGTTGGACCGATGCCGCCGGTGGTGAAGACATAATCATGAGCCGCCCGCAACGCGTTCACAGCTGCGGCGATGGCCTCGGGTTGGTCTGAGACGACGCGCGCCTCCTGCAGCTGCACGCCCAATGGGGCGATGAAGGTCGCGATCGTCTTGAGGTTGGTGTCCTGGGTGCGTCCCGAGAGGAGCTCGTCGCCAATGAGAAGCGCTGCGGCGGTGACAGTTCTGATCATGCGCTTCTTATAACGGTTTCCTCACCCGTTTCGAGCCGCCTTCCCGCCTGGAGTGAGTCGAATCGCCCACGCGCGACACTTCTTTTCCGAACGGCAAGCCGCCTCTCATTCTCGCAGTGAAGCAGCGGCGCTGTGCGCTTCAGTTTGGTTTGGCGGTCCCCGCATGTGGTCGGCTGAGCGCAAGGCCTGGCCCATGGATGCAGTCTCCACAAGGGCAGCGTCGGCGTTCGCCCATCCATTGCTGGCTCGGCTCTCGGGAGGCGACGCCCTCGCCAAATCACCAATCTATGCTAGTTTGAGGTTGAGTTTTGGGCGCAGCGTTACGGAGTTGCGCCTTTTTGTTTGAAGTCGGGATCTGATGAAATATGTCAGCGCGGCCACGGCGCCGCCCACCAAAACCGGAGACGTGAAGCTTTATGACGCGGAAGCGTTCGTGGGGATGCGGGCAGCGGGGCGCGTCGCCGCAGCATGCTTGGACATGCTCGTGGAGCACGCCAGAGAAGGCGTCACCACGCAGGAACTCGACCGTTTGGCTCGCATCTTCGTGCTCGATCATGGCGCATTGCCGGCCTGCGTGTTCTATCGAGGCTATGCGCATACGATCTGCACGTCCCTGAACCATGTGGTCTGTCACGGGATCCCTGGCCCGCGAGTTCTTCGGGCAGGCGACATCGTCAATATCGACGTCACCGTTATCCTTAACGGGTGGCACGGCGATACGAGCCGCATGTATGCGATCGGGGAGCAAAAGCGGAGGTCCATGCGGCTTATGGACATCACCTTCGAGGCGATGTGGCGAGGAATCCGCGCGATCAAGCCAGGGGCGACGCTCGGCGATATTGGCCACGCCATCCAGTCCTACGCCGAGGGCGAGCGATGCAGCGTGGTTCGTGATTTCTGTGGCCATGGCGTGGGCCGGGTGTTCCACGATGCACCGAATATCCTGCATTTCGGCAAGCCTGGGAAAGGCGAGGCGCTGCGCGAGGGAATGATGTTCACGGTAGAGCCGATGATCAATCTGGGCTCTCCGGCCGTGAAGATCCTGCAGGACGGCTGGACGGCAGTGACAAAGGACAAGGCCCTGAGCGCCCAGTACGAACATACCGTGGGCGTTACCGCGGACGGGGTGGAAGTCTTCACCGTGTCGCCTGGCGGGCATGATACGCCACACGCCTCCGCCGCGATGATCTAGGGCCGCCGCGATGGCGGGCCGGCGCGGCAAGCTTCCCCCACAGGACGAGGCGCTCTTGAGGCAGGCCGCAGCGGATGCGTCCCGCTTTTTATTCGCCGCCGACATGATCCCAGCGCATGGCGTAAACGGCAGTCCAGGGGCGTCACCGGCGCCGCGGCCCAGGTTGGAAGCTGAGGTGGGGGCGGCCGCGCCTTCCGATCATGATCGTCGCCAACGCTCCACCCCGCGAGACAGCTTGCGGGAACGCTTCCAAGAGGCCGGTCCGGAGACCCTCGCCGACCAGGAGCTTTTGGCGCTCTTGTTGTTTCAGATCGCTCCGCGCCGAGACGCCAGAGCCTTGGCGAAAGCCCTCTTAGCCCGGTTCGGAGACTTCGCGGCGGTGCTCGCCGCGCCGGAAGCGCGCCTTGCAGAAACGCCCGGCGTCGGGCCAAGCACGGCGCTGGAGCTCAAAATCATCCAGGCGGCCGTCGAGCGGACAACACAGGCGACCGTAGACCGGAAGCCGTCGCTGTCCTCATGGTCTGCGCTCATGGCCTATTGCAAGACCTGGGCGTCACATGCAGAGGAGGCTGAGCTGAGAGCGCTCTTTCTCGACGTGAAAGACAACCTGATCGCCGATACGCGCCTCGGCGAAGGCGGGGAAGAGCATGCGGCACTCTACGCCCAAGCCGTCGCGCGGCAGGCTCTGGAGCTTTCGGCCGCGGCGGCGATCCTGTTGCGTCGCCATTCCCCCGCCTCCCCTCGCCCCTCCCCGGCGGACATCGCCATCATCCGCGATGTCGCTGTCGCGGCGAAAGCGGTGGGCCTCGTTGTCCATGACTATATCGTGATCGGGCGGGACGGCGTGGCGAGCCTTAAAGCAATGCATGTGCTCTGACAGTCAAGGCAGGTCTTAATGAAATCCCGCTGGACACGAGGCGCGTAAGCGCCAAGGTCATTTCACACACGAGGTCGGTTCGCCATAAGCCGGCCCAAAGGGCAGGGAGACACTCGCCGATGAGCGCCGCCGATCAGTCCCAGCCGGTTGCAGATATGCCCGGCGCCAAAGCCGCTCCGACGCTCAGCCCCAGTTATGTGCAGGGCGCCTTGTGGCTTCTGCTCCTGATCTACACGCTCAATTTTGTCGACCGTCAGATCGTCGGCATTCTCGCTGAGGACATCAAACGCGACCTCCAACTCACGGACGGACAATTAGGGCTGCTCGGGGGCCTGGCGTTCGCTTTATTCTACACCGTGCTCGGCATCCCCATCGCCCGCCTGGCTGAACGCGGTAATCGGGTCGGCATCATCGCAGTAGCCCTCGCAGTGTGGAGCGGGTTCACCGCTTTGTGTGGCGTCGCCGCGAACTTCGCGCAAATGCTCGCCTTTCGGATCGGGGTGGGCGTCGGCGAAGCCGGCTGCACCCCGCCAGCCCATTCCCTGATCTCAGATTATGTGCCCCCGGAACGACGGGCTTCAGCCCTGGCGCTCTACTCCATGGGCGTGCCGCTCGGCACCATGGTCGGGTTCGGAGTGGGGGCGCTGATCGCGGCGCAATGGGGCTGGCGGGCCACGTTCTTCATCGTAGGCCTGCCAGGGATCGCCTTGGCGCTTGTGACTTGGCTTGTCTTAAAGGAACCGCGCAGACTAGCGCTCGCCTCGAC
Source organism: Alphaproteobacteria bacterium (assembly GCA_018971945.1). GTDB lineage: Bacteria > Pseudomonadota > Alphaproteobacteria > Caulobacterales > Aquidulcibacteraceae > REEB509. Next base: position 18,792 of record JAGWZH010000022.1, read on the forward strand.
AGCTTCCGCGCCCGCTTCGCCCAAGGCCAGTTTCGGCGATGCGCTGAAGGAGTTGAGCGCCCTGCCATCTTACTGGTTCGCTGTCCTCGCCGCGACGGTCATCTCCTTTCTCGGTTACGGCCACGCCTATTTCTTCGGCGGATTTTTAAGCCGCGCTTACGGCATGGGACTGGAAGAGCGAGGCGTGGCCTTGGCCTTGATGATCGGGATCGCCGGCGCCATCGGAACCTGGGCCGGGGGAGCAATGGCGGACCGCGCCGCCAAGCGCGATACCCGGGCCTATATGACGGTTCCCGCCGCGGCCTTCGTGATCGGCGCTCCCTTTTTCTATCTCGGCATGTTCTCCCCGACGGCCTATGTCGCGCTGGCTTTCCTGGCGATCCCGACAGCACTGAATTCGATGTGGTACGGTCCCGTCTACGCCACGGTTCAGGGCCTCGTGAAACCTCACACCAGAGCGACTGCGGTCGCGATCATGTTCTTCATCATCAATCTTGTGGGCCTCGGCCTCGGTCCGACGACTGTGGGCTTTTTCAGCGATATGTTCGCCGCGCAATTCTACGACGGCGGGGGGCTCTATGCTGAGGCCTGCGCCCGTGGCGCAGCGACTGCAGGGGAGACGGCCTGCCTGACCGCGCAGGCGGAAGGCTTACGGTGGTCTCTCACGGCCACCTCTTTTGTCGGGGGGCTAGCGGTCGTCTTCTTCCTTCTCGCACGGCGCACCATCCGAGAGGATCTCGCCAAAGTCGCGGCAAGCCTTTGAACCAGGGCCAAGGCGACTCGTTAATGGCGCTTCTGTTGTTTAATGCTGAAGCGTGACGCCGAGCGCGCGGACAGTGTCCATCGTCAAGTAGCCGACGGCGAGACCATTGGCCTGTTGGAAACGCTCCATGGCGGCCAAGGTGGAGGGCCCGAAACGCCCATCGACGGCGGTGGGATAGCCGCGGGCTGTCAAGGCCGCCTGAACCGCCTGAATGGCGGCAGGTGTCGCGTTGGTTTCGCACAGCACCTCGCGCCATTCCATGCTTGCGGGTCGCGTGACGACCCGGGTCTGGGCGGTGCGGACGGTCGCAGCCACGATGACGGTCTCCTGCCGGGCTGGCGCCACCTGCCGACGCACTTTGATGGTTCGGTATTCGGCCGGGATACGCCGCTCCTCTACCCGAGCTGGCGAGACCAAAACCTCGCGCTGGATGGTCTCGGTACGGGCAGGGACGATCCGGGTTTGGGCGATCGCCGCTCCCGCCGCTCGGGTGCGTGTCACGGTGGCGTATTCGGCCGGCACCTCGATCCGGCACAAAAGCTCGCCTGTGGGAATCTCCGATCCCTCCGCCCCTGGCTCGGCAGCCGACGTCGTGGCCGCGCCCTCAGAGATGCGGCGGCCGTAAAGCCCCGAGCCTGTTTTCCAAGTCGTATAGGCCGGCCGCACCAGCACCCTCTCTTGATATGTTTCGACCGCAGCCGGAACCATCGCCTGCTCCGCCCGTTCCGGCTCGAGGAGGAGGGTCTCGACGACGGTGCGATAGGTCGCGGGGACCACTTGGAACTCAACACTGGCCTCGCGGACAAGAATTGTCTCGTCCACCATCTCATACTGGGCTGGGATCATTCGGATCTCGGTGCGGGCCGGCTGCTCAATCACCTGCTCCTCGCGAACTGTGGCCGCTTCCGGAATCAAGACGCGCGCGAAACATTGGCCGGGCCGGGCATCTTGCGGGTAGCCGCCCTCTTGGGCGAACCCAACGCCCGCAGCAGCGATTATGGCGCCTGCAGACCCCAATAGTCCAAGCCTCCATGCCATCAGTTTATCCTCTTCCACTCCGTCCGCGCGATGCGGCGGCCAGTCGGCAGGGCAACGCTACCCTCCCCCATTAACCCTATGGCACTCTGCCGTCGGTCGTCCAATCCGGGGAAGCGGACACTTGCGCCAAGAGGACAAGATTCGCCTTTGAGGGGAGGCGCCCGGGCCGGCTCGTATGAACCGGCCAGCGGAACTGGTCTTGCGGACCGGGCCATGGAGAGGTCAAAAAGGCTCATGATTCCGCGTTACAGCCGCCCTGAGATGGCCGCCCTCTGGACCGACGAAAGCCGGTACGCGATTTGGCTTGAGATCGAAACGCTTGCTCTGGAGGGCATGGCGCATTACGGGCTCGTCCCGCAGGAGGCCGCGGCGGCCTATCGCGCCAAAGGTCGGTTTGAAGCCTCTCGGGTGGACGCCATCGAGCGTGAGGTCAAACACGATGTTATCGCTTTTCTGACAAATGTCGCCGAGCATGTCGGCGACGAGGCAAGGTTCGCCCACCAAGGCATGACGTCCTCTGACGTGTTAGACACCTGCTTGTCGGTGCAGCTGACGCGGGCGAGTGATGTGTTGGCGAATGGCGTTGAGCGTGTCTTGGCGGCGCTCAAGACACGCGCGATGGAGTACAAAAACACGCCGTGTATCGGCCGCAGCCATGGCATCCACGCCGAACCAACCACTTTCGGACTGAAACTCGCTGGGCACTACGCGGAGTTCGCCCGGGCGAAGCGACGGCTCTCTGCGGCGCGTGAGGAGATCGCCACCTGTGCGATCTCTGGCGCGGTGGGGACGTTCGCCAATATCGATCCCCGGATCGAAGCCTTTGTCGCGGAAAGGCTCGGGCTCGCGGTAGAACCTGTGTCCACCCAAGTGATCCCCCGTGACCGACACGCCATGTTCTTCGCCACCCTCGGCGTGATCGCATCCGCCATAGAACGGCTGGCGACGGAGGTGCGGCATCTGCAAAGGACCGAGGTTCTTGAAGCGGAGGAACATTTCGAACAGGGCCAGAAAGGCTCTTCGGCTATGCCGCATAAGCGCAATCCCGTGCTCACGGAGAATTTGTGCGGGCTCGCCCGCCTCGTCCGTTCAGCGGTCTATCCCGCTCTGGAAAACGTCGCGCTTTGGCACGAACGGGACATCAGCCACTCCTCCGTGGAGCGGGGGATCGGACCCGACGCCACCATTCATCTCGATTTCGCGCTGCACCGAATGGCCGCAGTGGTCGAGAAACTTGTCGTCTACCCCAAAGCGATGGCGGCGAACCTCGCCCTCATGGGCGGTTTGCATAATTCGCAGCGGGTTCTTTTGGCGCTGACACGGGCAGGCCAAAGCCGGGAAAGCGCCTATCAGCTCGTGCAGCGCAACGCCATGGCGGTGTGGCGCACGCCGGCGCCACGGCCGGACAATGCGCTTTTGGCGCAACTGAAGAGCGATCATGACGTGGCTAAGCTTTTGTCGCCCGAAATCCTGGATGGGTGTTTCGATGACGCCTATCACCTCGCCCAAGTCGATTTAGTCTTTGACAGAGTGTTTGTTCCTGAATGAGGCGATCGAAGGCGCGGTCCTTGCAATTGAACGCTGCATGCCAAGCCCAAGCCGCAACAACGCCAAAGCAGAAGCTGCTTTTTTAAGATCAGAAGGGCGCTTTGCCGTCATGGTTGGCGCCTTGCTCATGGGGATCGGGCTCGCCCTGGCCTGCGGCCTTGCCCTCGCAAGCCTGCTCTCAGGAACGCCCAGCCTCGCGCCGGCGGCGGCCGCGGCGGCTCCGATCCTGCTCGGATGGGCGGCTTTATGGTATGCAGCTTGGCGCTTCGACCAGGCGCTTGCCGTATTGCGAGGCCGGCGGCCGCGGCGGCTGCATCTGCGTCTCACCGCGCAGAGGCTTCGCGCAGCCGGGCTCAAGGGGCGTTCGCGTCAGACCGCAGAACCTGCGGCCCAACCCGAAGACCAAGCCCACTGAAAATTATAGCCACCCAGCCAACCCGTCACGTCTACCGCTTCGCCGACAATATAGAGCCCCGGCACAGCTCGGACCTGCATGGTCTTCTGGTCAAGGACTGCGGTGTCGACGCCGCCGGCGGTAACCTCCGCCTTGGCGTAGCCTTCGTCTCCCGTCGGCGTCAGCGAAAGGCTCTTGAGGCGGTCGCCAAAGGCATGCAAATCTTTGTCTTTAAGGTCCCCCATACGGCGCTCGGCGACGCCAAAACGCTCAGACAAGATATCGGCGAGCCGTTCGGGAACCAAAGAGGCCAAGGCGGTCTTGGCCAAGGCCTTGGGATGGGCCCGCTTGGAATCGGTCAAGGCCTCCCCCGCCGCTCCCGCGGGCCATAAATCGACAAGAAGCGCGTCTCCAGGACGCCAATAGGAACTGATCTGCAGGATCGATGGGCCGGAGAGGCCGCGATGGGTGAAGAGCAGCCCCTCGCGGAACACTGCGCCACGGCAGCGCGCCACAGCGTCGACGCTGAGGCCAGACAACGGCGCCATCCAGTTGCGGTCTTCTGCGTCGAAAACCAGTGGTACAAGCGCGGGACGCGGCGGGATCACGGGCAGGCCGAACTGTGCGGCAAGGCGAAAGGCGAAGTCGGTGGCGCCCAGTTTAGGGATCGACAAGCCGCCCGTAGCAAGGATCAAAGCCTCCGCTTCAAATAAGCCCGCGCTCGTCTCCACTCGAAACGCCGCGCCCTTGGTTACGGACTTCACTGCAATGCCGGTTCGGATCTCCGCTTTGCTCGCCTCGTCCAATAAGAGCCGGACAATCCGTTTGGCGCTGCCCGCTCCCTCGCAGAACAGCTGGCCCAGGGTTTTTTCGTAAAATGGAATGCGGTGCTTGGTGACCAGGGCGATGAAGTCGTGCTGGGTGAAGCGAGAGAGCGCGGAACGGACGAAAGGCGGATTAGCGCTCAAAAATCGTTCCGGCCGGATATCCAGATTTGTGAAGTTGCAGCGGCCGCCGCCGGAGATAAGGATTTTCGCCCCAACGGCATCGGTGCGCTCAAGCACCAGGACCCGTCTTCCACGGGCGCTCGCGACAGCGGCCGCCATCAGTCCCGCGGCGCCTCCACCCAAAACGATTATGTCCCAGGGCGGCTTCATGGCGCTTGTCTTTTCAGCGAAAAACTTTTGATTTCTCCCTCAACTTGTGTGACGCAGAGACGCGTCGGACTGTCGTCCAGGTCATCGCAAGCCCAGCGGTCAGCGAGCGCTTGAGGGGGTCTGGCGGAGAGCGGGCGTTCTAAGGGGCAAAGGCGGCGGCGCGTCATCTCATCCCTTCCCTCTCCCTCAACCGTAGGACCTCCGGCCGAACAAGGCGCTCGCGCTTCACCTCCGGCGCCAGCGGCCCTCGTCTTGGATGTGTCTGATGGTCCCCCTCCTCTCGGCAAGCCCGGTCGATCCGTCAACCTTTGGGCTGTTCCTGGTTGTCATGGCGGCCCTCGCAGCGACGCCAGGCCCTGCCAATCTCTTCGCCATCGCCACCGGCATGGCGGAAGGACCGCGGGCGGCGCTTCTTGGCGTTCTTGGGATGAACGCCGCGATGCTGGTGTGGTTCGCGGCCGCTGCGCTGGGGCTCGGGGCCCTGGTGGCGGCCTTTCCCACCGTCTTTGCGCTGATCGCTCTTGCGGGCGGGATCTATGTGGGCTGGCTCGGAGCAAATGCCCTTTGGGCGGCGGCGCGGCCGGCGACAGAAGCGCACGACCAAAGGCTCACTCCCGGGAAGGCCTCCCCATTTTTGCGTGGGTTCGGGGTGCAGATCGCGAACCCGAAAGCGCTCTTGTTCTTCACCGCGATTCTGCCTCCGTTCCTTGATCCGATGCGGCCCGCCGCCCCCCAACTCGCGGCTTTCGCTTTAGGCACTCTCGCCCTCGATCTCATAGCCATGAGCGCCTATGGATTGGCCGGAGGCGCCCTGTCTTCGCGCCTCCGGAACCGGCGCTACCGGCGGATATTCAACGCCGCGGTCGGGCTCCTATTGCTGACGGCGGCGGTTTTGATCCTGACCCGCAACCACCTGGCAGCAATTGGATGATTATGCTGCTAACATACTGATATATTGACAAAAATGCAGATCGTTGCGGTACTAGTCCGACCGCCGCGGGAGAGCAAGGCTTTGTCGCGCGGGGTGATGCGAAAAGGAAGCGATCATGCCCCTTAGCGACACAAGACTGACCGATATCGCCCTTGGCCTCGAGGGGTGGCGGTTGACCACCGCCGAGGTCTTGTATCGGATGCCGGATCATCCAGGTTTGCTCCAGACCTTCGTCTGGCAGACGCTGGACAGAGCGCCGGATTATCCCCGGATCCTCGCGTTCCTGGCGTTCTGGCGCAAGGAAATCGAGGCGCAGATCCATTCTGTGCGGCTCTGCGACGGCGCGATTTTGGCCCCAGCTCGGGTGCAGGCGGCGCAAGAACTGCGCTTTTGGCATTAAGTCCCCCGATCAGCGCCCGCCCCCCTTCATCCGCCCCATTTTTGTGCGTACAACGACGCCCTTGGAGGGTCTGATGCGCGTTTTGACAGCCTTGTCCTTTCTGGCGATCCTCGGCGCCGGGGCCTGCGTTACCGCCACCCCCTACCAACCCGCCTCCACAGCAGACGGCTACGGCTACGTGGAGGCGAACATCGAGAGCGATCGGGTGCGGATCGTGTTCCGCGGCAACACCGTGACCGACCGAGAACAAGTGGAGGACTATCTTCTATATCGCGCCGCGGAGCTCGCGCTTTTGCGCGGCGCGCGGCATTTCATTCTCACCCAGCGCGATACCGAATCCGACACTCGGATGGTCGATTTCGGCATCGGAGGGTCCAGATTTTCCCATTTCTACTATCACCCGCTGCATGGCTGGGCCCCCTTCCGCGATCCCTTCTGGGACGACCGGTCGTGGCGGGAGATCACCCGGTACGAAGCGAGCGCGGAGGTGTTTTTCGGCTTCGGGCCCAAGCCTGAGGGCGACCCCAACGCCTATGACGCCGCAGAGGTTGAACAGACCCTGCGCGCGCGCATCGCTCCGCCCGAGAGCTAAGGCCCCTGCACCTCATATCCACGGGCGCGCAGCATCGCGATCACCCCGTCGGGACCGCTTAAATGGGCGGCGCCGACAATGATCAGAACGTCTTGGTCAGCACCGCTTAGACGGGAAATAGCGGCCTCGGCGAAGACCCTGTTCCGCTCGGTGATCATGGCCTCGTAAAAAGCCTGGTCGAGGGCGAGAAAAGCCTCCCTGCTCATGGCGGCGATGGCTGCGCTGTCGCCCCGGCTCCAGGCGGCTTCGGCCTCAAGGATCCGATCCCGGTCAGACTCCAATTGCGTCAAGGTTAGGGTTAGCAGTCGCCCCTCCCTTTCGGGCGACAATCCCGCAAACACCTGCAGCTGCTGCTCCGGCGTTTCAAGTCCCAGTGCGGGACGGCCCCCGAGGTCGCGCGCCAAAACGGCCTCGACGCCCCAGGCCGGTCGGACACCTTGGGCAAGGGCTGAGGTCAGGGCGATGGCTTGGGCGGCCGCCCAAGGACGCATCGCTTCCAGCCTCTCCATTGGCAGACCGAGGTTTTGCGCCACCCGGCGGAGCCGCGCGGCGTCCTCAGGGCTCAGCTGGGCGGAAAGCGTCGTCCCGGGAGGATTTGCTCCCAGATCCGCGAACAACGCCAAAGTCTCGGGGCTCTGCGCCGCGCCAGGGGCGATCTCGAAAAGGATCAGCTCAGCGTCAGTCAAGGCCTCGTCTAGGGCCTCGCTTCGCCAAGCCGCAGCAGGCGTGAGGGCATGGGCGGAGCCGAAAAAATAGACCCTGGTCTCGCCCTTATCCACCCACCACACCGGCGGCGCCGAAAAAGGGTGAGCCGGATCTGGGGCGGGCGAAACGCGTTCAGCCGGCCTTGGCCCACAAGCGATGATGAGGGTCAAACAGAGGACAAAAATCGGGAAAAGCCGCATTGAGCCATCGCTCGGCTTCCCCCAGGCCTGGGTCGAGAGAGGCGACGCGCCGCACAAACATGCTCTGGAAGCGGCTTCGCCGACTTTCCATTTACGATCCGTCACGGCGTCCCATGCCCCCCCTTTTTGGCGCGGCAACGGTCGGAGCAGACTTTCACCTTGTCCCATTCGCGCTTCCATTTCTTGCGCCAGAAAAAGGGGCGTCCGCACGTTTGGCAGATTTTGTGCGGCAGATTGGCCTTGTCTGGCTTCAAGCCGTTGGCGTTTTTTCGTGCCATCAGAAATCAAACTCTGTTTGGGCGGGCTTCGCCTTTGGTTTGGGTCGGGCAGGGCGCTCAATCGAAGGAAGGCCTGATTTACGGCTGCCATGCCTTCGCTGGATGTCGCGCGCCTTTTCAAAGAAGGCCTCCCCTGCCCGGACAGCGTAAACAGATTGCCGGGCCTGGCGTGCGGCTGTCTCATGGTCCACAAGCCTAAGGGCATAGGTCTCGCCCAGCACAATCCCTTTGGCCGCAAGCAGGGCGGGCGGCGCAGTCCAAGGCTCGTGAACAAACTCGTCCGGCAAAGGACCGATTTCGGGGACCCAGCGCCGAATGAAGGCGCCTTCAGGGTCCTGGTCCCGCGATTGTTTTATCGGATTATAGATTCGGGCGATGTTCACCCCAGTAACGCCAGACTGCATCTGGACCTGTGGGAAATGTACGCCAGGTTCGAAATCGGTGAAAAGACGCGCCAAGGCCTGGCCTGGCCGCCGCCAATCCTGCCAGAGATGATAGCTTGAGAAGGCCATGACCATCGACCGCATCCGGAAATTTAACCACCCCGTGGCGCGAAGACTGCGCAGACAAGCGTCGACGAAGGGAAAGCCTGTTCGGCCTTGAGCCCAGGCTGTCACGATCGCTTCGTGATCCGACCCGACCCGGCGCAGACCCTCATAAGCAGGGTGCAGCGCCAGCTTCTCCATTTCGGGCTCATCCTCGAGTTTTTGCATAAAATGGCAGCGCCAATGGAGGCGGGAGGCAAAGGACGCGATGGACTCCGCGAAGTCCTGATCGCGGACGGCTTGCCAACGCGCCTTGGCGCGGAGTGTCGCCTGATAAGTCTCCCGCATCGACAAACATCCCATGGCGAGGTGCGCAGAGATCCGCGAGCAGGCTGCTGCTCCTGCGACGGGAGAGGCCATCGCCCTCCGGTAAAATCGTCCACGGTTTGTCAAAAAAGACCGGAGCAGGAGAACTGCCTCTCTGCGTCCGCCAGTCTGACGCTCTGGACAGAGATCCTCTGGCATCCCCAAAGAGCCTCCTTCGGGAATCAGATCGCTGACCGCGTCGACTGCGCGGATCCGCACTGGGGCAAGATGCGTCTTTGACCGCATCATGGCTTCCCAGCGTCCCGCCCAGCCTTGTCGGTCAAAGCGCGCACGCCACACGCCGTTCTGGCGATATTCCTTGCACGGTATATTCGCCCTGCGCGCCCATCTGCGGACGGCCTTGTCGCGTTCGAAAGTCCAAAGCAGTCCGGTCTCCTCGTGGGCGTGGATCGCCCGCAGGTCGTAGGCGGCGTGCAGGTCGCATAAGACCTGGACCGCCTCGCCGACCCGCACAATAAGCCGAGCGCCACGCTGCGCGAGCGCTTCGTCGAGTTCTCCAAGGCATTCAGACAGGAACGCGAAATGTCTGCGCGCCATCTCGGGCTGACGCCACAAGTCAGGTTCCAGGATATAGAGCGGCAGGACAGGCTCGCCGGTCGCTACAGCGGCGGCAAGGGGCGCGTGATCATGGACCCTTAGATCGCGCTTGAACCAAACGAGCTGGGTCACGGGACGCCCGCGAGAAGCTGCGGTATCTTTTCCTTGAGCTTGAAAAAGCCCGCCCGGGCATGAGGCCAGACCCGACGATCAAAGGGGCGCTGGAGGCGGACAAGCCTTATTCCCTCGGCGGCGAGGTCGGGGCCGAGACGGTCAAGAGCCCAAGCCGTCAGACCCACTGGTGCGTAGGAAGTGACAAGCTCTTTAGCCCCGCTCTTTTTCGCCCAGGCCGCCACCTCCGCGAGCCTAAGACTTTCTCCCGGTGCGCTGAAATGGTCGATCGCGCGCCCAAGACCGTCCGTTAAGGCCCCGCAGAGAAACGCCGCGGAGGGGGTTTCGGGAGCGGCGGCCTCAGGCGCGTTCAGGGCGGCGCAGGCTGTCACTTCGGCCTTCAGGACCCATGTCTCGGCACAGAGATCTTCCGCGGTGATAAGAAGAGCCGTCTTGCGCTCTCGAACGTAATCCCCTTCCCCAAGGGCCTGCGGCATGGGCGGTGGATCGTCTTCAGTCAGAGGCTTAGCGCCTTCGTCGAGCGCGCCGCTTGGGTCAAACCGGCCCAAAGTGTTGTCCCTTATATTGGCGGCGCGGGCGAGGTAGTGCTTGCCGGTCGTGTGCAAGCCCGCGACCCATCGCCAGGACAAAGTGTTGGAGGCGGGGTCGGCGTCCAACAGGTATTTGTAGAAAAAATCTGCTCCAAGCTGCCACGGCAGGCGCAAGGTGAAAATCCAGATCGACGCGAACCACATGCGAGCATGATTATGCAGCCACCCCAGGCTGCGCAGCTCTTCCACCCAAGCGTCAAAACAAGCCACGCCCGTGCGCCCATCCATTGCCGCCTTGAGACGCTGGTCCCCAGCCCAGGTCTTGGCTAAAGCCCTGCGGTCGGCGTCGAAACGGCGCAGAAGGCCCGGGCGCATCTCAAGCCACCCCTTCCAGTAACTCCGCCAATAGACCTCCTGAATGAATTTTTCCGCAGATGCGAAGCTATGGCGTTTGAGGACTGCCGCGATCACTTCCTCCTCTGTCACAAGCCTCCGCCTGATCCAGGGCGACAGAGCCGACACATTGGAGCGGTCGTCTGGACCGCGGTCGATGTTGCGGTCGCGCGTATAGGTCCGCCCAGCCCATGGCAAGAAGGCGTCAAGGCGGGCCAAGCCCGCTGCGCGGGTTGGGGTCCAGGTTACCGGGTTGGTCAGGGGCTCGGGGGCGTCAAACAAGGTCATCGGCATTCATACGCGTCCGCTGCGCAGATGGGTTAGGGCGCCCAGAACGGTAAAGCCAGCACCGCGCGCCTAGGACTGCACGTCATGATCACTCCTTCGAGCGAGGACTGTCGCCGAGCCGACGCAACGCCAAAAGGGGCCGGCCACATGCGACCCTTGACGGCTCCGGCGCTCCGCGAGACCGGCCTTCTGCATGCAAGGCTGGCGGACATGATCTTCGCCCAACGCCCTCCAAGGCTGGCTCCAGAATCCGGTTCCGCAATTCATGCGCCCGCGACACGGCCACGCTCAACGCCAGCTGAAACGCCATAGTCGGGTCGGCGTTGAGAAGCCGCCGCGCCTGCAGGACCTGGCGCGGCGCGTCGAACACCGGCCCCTGCAGCCGGTCGACCACAAGGTTCATGACCTCGAGGCGGTCGATGTCGTGGCTGCTCCGGCTGGCCATCGCATGATCCAGAGAATTGAGCGCTGCGATGTCGAAGGGATCCCGGCCTGAAAAACGCGCCGCAGGGTGAAATGGCCTCCCCAGACCAAGCCGTTCCCGGTGCAGGCCGTTGATCACGGGGAAGCAGGCCTCGAAATGCTGCAGAATGGGCCGTGTGAAGGAAGCGTCCGCCGCATGCCAGCGGTCGTTTAGCCGAACAGCGGCGAGAAAATGGGTCATGCTCGGCCGCAGGCTCGAACGCCACGCTTTCGGACTGCGCGCGATACCGAAGAAAAACAATATATTAAAAGCACACTTGTATGGTCGGTTGTACGGTCAAGATCGCGCAAGGTTCTGTTTTTACGTGCATTTGTCGGGTAAACTCGACCAGACGTTTAGGGAAGGTCTGATCAAGCGGCAGAAACCGCTTTTTCTATGGACTATTGGCGTTTTCGGCGCGTAAGGCGTGATTTATTGTCCGCCTTGTGATCGTTTAGCTGTGCTGTTGCGCTTTTGGGGCGCACGTCTCCTGTGGATCAGGCCGCAGCAAGACGGCGGCGGGAGACGAAAAGATTGGCGAGCCCACAGGCGACGAACATTCGGTTCGTGTTTTTCGCCAGTCCGCGATAACGGACCTTGGCGAAGCCAAAGACGCGCTTGATGATCAAAAAAGGGTGCTCGCCCCTGGCGCGGACCTTCGACTTCGTGCGGTTTTTGGCGCGCTCGTTCTCATTGACCACGCCCTCGTGGCGATAGCGCCGGTGGGTGTGATCCTGAGCCCTGGGCGCTTTTGCTTTGATGACGGCCTTCTGGCCGCGATAGGCCTGATCGCCCCACAACCTGGCTTCCCTGCCATGGAGCAGATCCCCCAGAACGGTGCTGTCGGCGACATTTGCGGGCATGGTGCGCAGGGTGCGCATTCCGATCACTTCGGCCGCCAATTCCAGTTTGGACTTCGGCCAAGATGAGCAGCCTTTCGGCTGGGCGATGATTGGTTCGGCTGGGCGCCGCGGTCAAAGGGTTGGCGTTTGAGCACAGACGCAGCGGCCGGCGCGCGCGTGCTGACCGTGAGAGTCAAAGCGCGTGCGGGCCGGGCGCGGTGGGGTTGACGGTGAGCTTCGGCTCAGGCTGCATCTTCCCCGGTCTTGTCGCGAATGCTGCGCTCGCCAAGTTTGACCCGATGGGCGGCGTGAATGATCCGATCTAGGATGGCGTCCGCACAAGTCGGATCGCCGATCATTTCGTGCCAGGCCTCGGTCGGGCGCTGGCTGGTGATGATCAGCGCATGGCGGCCTTGGCGTTCTTCAACGAGCTCCATCATTTCGCGGCGCTGGGCGGCGTCGAGCGCGGTCATGCCGCTCGTCGGGAATTCGTTCCCCCGGAACGAATTCTCGTCCTCCTCGCCGTCAATAATCAGGACCTTCACGCTGCACAGCTTGCGCATCAAGGCGGGATAGCGGCAGCTTCCTTGATGTAACAGCCGCCGCGGAACACTGCGGCCTGTCGGCGTCCACTCTAAACAAGCTTCGCTGCCGTGGCGCCGGGCCCAAGTTCCTTAAACTGAGAGGAACGGCGGTACGCTATGAGCCAAAAGACCTCGACTCATGGATCGAAAGCCGTCGGCGCCGTTCCACCTCGGAAACCCGCTGAGTCCGATTCCTCCTCTGGGCGCCATCCTGGGCGAGAAGGCTTGGACGAAGATGTGATGCTAGATCGTCCGGGGCGCTTCGCCTCCGACTTCGAGGCCGCGCCCAAGCGACGCCGGTTCTTCCTCATTGAGCAGGGCCTGACGGGCGAACGCGACATGGCGCTCCACGCGACGCCCTCGATCGGCTTGCAAGCCACGTACTTCAAGCGACGGCCCGGCGCCTGGAAGGGCAACTCGGCCGCGCCGTGCTCATCCACAACGGCGCGCAGGTCGAAGGCGTCTAGGCGCCCGCATCGATCTCGCGCAGGGTCACTTTGTCGTCCAGTGGGAGATGGCTCGGCTCGTCCCCTAGCGGCCGGCGCCGGAGCACTTCCAGGGGCGGCAGTTGATGGGTGTGATGCGCGAGGGGTGCATCTCACGGGGCCCTTGGCGCGGTGAACTCCGGGCCTGTCGTCAGTGTAACTCGCCTCTCAACGTGTCATGTGTGATACTTTTTGGCGCTTTTTTACTTTTTTGGATCACGTACGATACACTTTCTTGACATGGCGTATCATTTATGATACGATATGATTATTTCCCTCAGCCTTGTATCATGGACGATACGTTATGGACTTGGAATTGCTTGGCCGAGCAATAAAACGGCAACGAGACGCCCTCGGCCTTACGCAGGAGCAGCTCGCAGCGAAGGCCATGGTGAGCAGACCAACGATCGCCCGTTTGGAAACAGGGCGAGCCACAGACCTTGGGTATCGCGCTGTTCTCCGCATCCTTAACGCGCTGAACCTCGACCTTCGCGTCTCGACCCTCAACCGAGGACGCCCCACGCTTGAAGACCTCGCCGAGGAGACGCCATGATCCGCATCTGGACGGATGGCGAAATTTCGGGCGCGCTGGACAGGTTGGGGAGGGTCGGAACGTCATTCGCGTACGCACCGGAAGCCGCTGCACAACGGGCAGTTTCCATCACCATGCCACACCGCTTGCCGTCCTACGATTGGCCCCACGGACTGCTTCCCATTTTCGAAATGAACGTGCCGGAAGGGGCGCTGCGTGAGCGGCTGATCCGGTCTTTCTCGAAGGCCACAGGCTCGTTCGACGACTTCGATCTCTTGTCGATCGTGGGCCGCACCCAGCTTGGCCGAATTCGCTATTCCGCAATGGACGCCGTCCTCGATGAAGCGACGCCGTTTCAGTCCGTCGATGAGATCCTGCGTGCGCGCCGCGACGGGGGTCTTTTCGATCATCTCCTCGATCGTTTTGCGCGCTATTCCGGCCTCAGTGGCGTGCAACCAAAGGTGCTGATCCGCGACGAGAAGAAGTTTTCCGCTGGCAAGGCACGCCGATCATCGAGCATTCGGGCGGCGACCCATATCGTCAAAATGTGGGATCGGGACGAATATCCGGAGCTCGCGGCCAACGAGTTCTTTTGCCTCCTCGCCGCTCGGAAGGCGGGTCTCGACGTCCCGGTTTTCACCTTGTCAGACGCGGGCGATGCGCTCGTCATCGAGCGGTTCGATATCGGTGATCGGGGATATCTCGGCCTCGAGGACTTTTGCGTGCTGAATGGCCTTGGCGCAGCTCAGAAATACGCTGGGAGCTACGAGTCGCGGCTGTTCAGGCGCACCCGCGACTTCGTGGACCCCGCCGATCAGCCGCAGGCCCTGCAAGCTCTCTACCAGCTGTTCGTTCTCAACTGCGCCCTTCGCAATGGCGATGCGCACCTTAAGAACTTCGCTTTGATCTATGATCGGGTGGACGGACCTCTGCGTCTCGCGCCGGTCTACGACCTGGTCACCACCAAGGCCTATCTGCCGAACGACGCGATGGCGTTGACTCTCGATGGATCGACACGGTGGCCTGATGCGAAGCGCCTTACCCAGCTTGGACAACTCCGCGCCGGCCTTTCTCCATCCTCCATCGGACTGATCTTCGAGGAAACCGCAGACGCCATGGCCGACGTTTGGAAAGAGGCTGCACGATACTTCGTGGGCTGCTCCGAACCCGGCGTTGGCGAGCGGATGAAGTCCGCGTGGGAAGAAGGCATCGCCGAAGCCTTAGGGCGTGGCCGCGCGCTGACCAAAAAGGCGAGCCCGTCGCCGCAAGAGCCCAAGCCGTTGGCTAAATCTCAGGCGGCCCTGCTGGAGCTCCTGCGCACCGAGGGAGGCGCATTGCTGGGATCGGTCTCGTCAATCGCGGCCAAGCTCTCACTGCCGCCGAGCACGCTCAGCGGGGCGCTGAAGGCTCTCCAAGACCGGGGCCTAATCAGTCGCGAAGGCCGCAGCATCCGCCTTGCCGATCGCGACGTTTAAGGCGCGTCCTTGACGGCGCCGCGGGCTAGCATTCATCCGGCGATAGAGGCCATACGCCTGCGCTTCCATGAGTTGGTCTGGGCCTACGCGACTAAGCGCTGCAGCAAGCCGGCTTTCCTAACCTTTCCCCGGCTTTCCCAGCATTTCCATCAGTGGTGATTCCCATGTGATTCCCAAAGCGTGGAATGGACCATGCGATGTCTCGGAAAAACCTCGGAAGCCCTTGGGAGAGATGGTGCCGCTTGCGTGACTCGAACACGCGACCCCCGCACTTACGAATGAGGGGCTTGATCATCATGGCGTCGCCCGCCACCTCCACCAACCCCGCCTCCAAGCCGGCCGCGCGCATCAGCGCCACCTGGAGATTGCTTTTCGTCGCGCACATCCCCCAGCCTTGCGCAAAGGCGCCGGAGGCGCGCTGCCACCAAACCCCGAACCGGTACGGAAGCGCCATGACAAACTCCCAGATCGCTTGGGCTGTGTCTTGGGGCGTCGGGTGGCTGAGCGCAGCTGCCTGCGCCATTATCGCTGGATGATCCGCATCGCAGAAGGCCTCACGCGGCGGGGCAGGCGGGCGCAGCTTGCGCGTCCTGCTGGGAAGCTCTAGGGAATCTCTGAACAAGTCTGAGGATTCCCGCTTGCTGCGAAGCAGTCCATGGTGATGTGGGTTTACCGGGATGCGGACCGATGCGGCAAACGACTTTCGCGACTATGGGGTTTGATCGTTACGCCAAGACGACGCGCAAGGCA
>JAGWZH010000023.1 GCA_018971945.1 Alphaproteobacteria bacterium
CCCAAACAGTGATGACGATAGCGCCGGCGAGACGCAAGGCGATTGGGACACGTCACAAAAAATTCTTCGATTTCGTGTTTGCGATTGAGGACCTGAACCAATACTCAATGTCGGAACCTAACTCGGAGTTGTCGACATGGTGCGTTGGTCTAGGCGCCAAATGCTCATGCTCGCTACCGGCGCCGGTGCGGTAAGCGCCGCGTCGGTCGGGTCAGCATCTGCTGAGACTGTAGAGTACGAGTATGACGCCTTGGGCCGCCTCGTCCGCGTCCGATACGCGACTGGTGCGACCGTCGATTACGCCTATGACGCCGCGGGAAATCGCACTCAAGTGGTCAGCGCTGCAAGCTCAGGGTCTCGGTTCACCGCCACCATACCGCTGCCTTCGTCAACTGCAATAGAACTTGGCTCATTCGCCGCTGCCGCAGGATATGACTTTGCTCGAAATGCAACGATCGAGTTCCTGGTTCCAAATGGCGTTTTGATCGACGGCTTCATAGAAGATGGAGAGTTCTACACAGCGCTTTGGTTTGGCGGCTTCGGCTGGCGCTTTGACCTTTATGACATCCAGCTCACGCTCCGTGTACAGAGTGGCGGAGCGGTTTGCGGCGCTCACGTCGGCGGTTATGGGGGTGGCAATGCGATCTACGCTGATGTCCCGGGGGCTATCATCGTGGAGCCTGGCGGGGTTATCGCATCAACGCCCTATGGCCCAAGCAATCCTAGCCTTTTTGGTTACGCGATCATCCGAACGGCCCCGGTCAACATCACGAATAATGGTACGATATCAGGCCGCATTCTCGGGTGAGATTGCTTCCGCTTTTTCAGGTCTTTGCCTTGAGTAGAGGTGGTCGCCCTTCTGGAAGCTTTTGGATCGCAGCGATTTAGGTGCTTAGCGAGTTGCGAGCGCTGGTGCTGCCTTAAGAGCGCATTTCGCTCGGTCGGAGTTGGTTGTCGTTCTGCAACTGGGGAGAGGTCCGGGCATGGCTGGGTTGTGGCGGTGGCTTATTTGTATCGCAGCTCTTTGCCTAACACTGGATCAGGCCCATGCAGAGTCGCGATTGCCGCCGGTCTTTGTTGATTATGACAGCTTTGGCTGGGACTTTGGGGCGAACCAGTGGAGACGGAGCACCGAGGAAGTGCGAGTTGGTCCGGCCAATCAAGGCGGGCTGTCCTTCACTCGCACTATCATTGCTGGCCCGGAGTTCCTCTGGACTAGCAGCCTGTCGGACTGAACGGCAAATCAGTGTATTCTGAGGCCATGGCTAATTTTGTTCCTTGTGACCGCGACCAGGCGTTTTTGTTGCCGCCGGACCTGAAGGATTGGCTGCCGGGCGATGATCTGGCGCATTTCATCATAGCGGCGGTGGATCGGGTGCCGCTTGGCGCTTTCAAGGTCAATGACCGGAATTCCGGCAGCGCGCAGTATCATCCGCGTATTATGCTTGCGCTGCTGATTTATTGTTATGCCAACGGGATTTTCTCGTCGCGGCGGATCGAGCGGGCCACTTACCGCGACATCGGCGTGCGGTTTGTGACGGCCAACACCAACCCTGACCACGACACGATCTCGGCGTTCCGGCGCAACAACAAGGCTGCTGTCGAGGCGGCGTTCTTGCAAGTGCTGTTGTTGGCCAAGGAATTGGGGCTTTTGAGCGTGGGCAATGTGTCGATCGACGGTACGAAGATCGACGCCAACGCATCGCGGGTGAGATCGCTTCGCTATGACCGCGCCAAAGCGCTGCGCGAGACATTGAAAGCCGACATCTCCGCGCTGATGGCGCAGGCCGCCGCCGCCGACGCCGAGGGCGAAGATCTCCAGGCCTTGCCAGCCGAGATCGCGCGCCGCGAGGCCCTGCACGCCAAGCTCGACGCAGCGTGCCAGCGCCTGGAGGCGCAAGCCAAAGCCGAAGCCGAAGCGGCGATGCCCGCCTATGAGGAAAAAATGGCGGCCTATGAAGCCAGAAACGGCAAGGGTCGCAAACCCGAACCGCCCGACGATGAGCCGCCTCCAGAGCGTCAGACCAATCTGACCGATCCGGATTCAAGCCTGATGCGCAAATCCAAGGCGCATGAATATCGCCAAGCCTATAACGCCCAAGCCGTCGTCTGCGCCGACGGCGCGCAATTGATTCTTGCGACAAATGTCGCCAACACGCCGACCGATCAGCCGACTTTTGCGCCGACAATCCTTGGCATGGCGCAGACAATCGGCCTGCCGAAAACAGTGCTCGCCGACACCGGTTTTGCATCCGGCCCGGCAGTCAAAGCGTTGCAGGAGCGAGAGATCTTACCGCTCGTCGCCATCGCTCGTACCCAACCCCACCGGCCCTATGATTTCCGCCCGCCGCCCGATCCGAAACCGGAACGGCAAATCAGCGAACCCTGGCGGATTGAGATGAAGGCCAAGCTGGAGACCGACAATGCAAAAGCGCTCTACAAACGCCGAAAACAAACCGTGGAACCCGTTTTCGGAATCGTCAAAAGCGCCATGCGATTTCGCAATTTCCTGCTGCGTGGCCTGGAAAACGTGAAAACTGAGTGGACTCTGGTAAGCTTGGCCTACAACTGCCGGCGATTGGTCGTCCTCAAGGCGACCTGAAGCAGAGCTCCGCCAATATAGGACCAACATGAGGTTAAGTGGCAAGGCCAGTCCGACGGGCTGCTAGCCCAAAGCCTCACCAGCGCAAGCGCCGCCGGAGCCTGTAGCGCAGCCAGATGGCGAGACCATTCATCAAAAGAGTGATGATCAACAACACAAGCCCCGCCGCCGCGGCCAGAGCCCGGAACTCCTCCTGCGGCCTGCTTGTCCAGTTGAACATCTGGATCGGTATGGCGGTGAAGCTTTCTCGCAGCCAGGAGTGGGGCGACCAAGTCGCTGCGGCCTCCGCAAGGCTCGCGGGCGCCTCCACGAGCGTCCCGTGCGGCAGGACTGCGGTCTGCGCCTCGCTGATCAAGACTTCAGATCCATCGGCTGCGATCACGGTGGACCCTGCGGGCAGTTCGACCTCCTCAACCGAAGACGGATCGAGCGCGGCCCCGTTCTGGTCCACCGCGCCGACATAGTGCGCCAGAGGCTCCCCGGGAGCGGCGATCGGAAGGAACGCGACGAACGCCAAGCCCCCGATCACAATCAATGGAGCGGTCTCCCCGATCGCGCGGGACAATCCGATGATCACGCCGGTGACCACGCCTGGCAGCGCGTTTGGCAGCACATGGTCCTGGGTTGTCCGCCATTTCGTGGCCCCAAGAGCCAGGGCCGCCTGCCGCAACTCCTGCGGCACCGCGCGCACAGCCTCACGCGTCGCCACGATCACGATCGGCAGGATCAGCAAAGCGAGCGTCAGTCCGCCTGTGAGGATTGTTTGGCCAAGGTCCATCGCCTGCACGAACAATCCGAGGGCCAAGAGCCCGAATATGATGGAGGGTACCGCCGCAAGATTGTTCACCGCGATCTCGATGAGGCTGGTGAACGGGTTTTTGGGCGCGTACTCTTCCAGATAAAGACCGGCCGCCACCCCCAACGGAATGGCGAAGGCCGCAGTGGTCAGGATCAGGAAGATCGACCCCACCCAGGCCGACAAGATCCCCGCCCGCTGCGGCTGCGAAGAGGGGAAACTGAGAAAGAACTCGGGCGCGATCAGGTGCGCGCCGGCGTCGACAAGGTCCCAAACGAGAGCGATGAGCGTGAGAAGCCCAATCACAGTGGCGAGCAAACCAAGGACGACGAACACCACCTCCGCCCGGCGTCGGGATCTCACCTGCGGAACCATCGCGGCGATCGAAGGCCGAGCCGCGTCGATCTCGACAGCGTTCATCAATAGGCCTCCCGCAGCCGCCGCTGCAGCCAGACGGCGAAGAAGTTGAAAATGAGGGTCAGGATCAGAAGCGCGACGCCCGCGGCGAAAATGCTCTGATAGGGCAGCGTGCCCACGGCCAGATCTCCTTTGGCGACTTGGGCGATGAACGCCGT
Organism: Alphaproteobacteria bacterium; assembly: GCA_018971945.1. Lineage (GTDB taxonomy): Bacteria > Pseudomonadota > Alphaproteobacteria > Caulobacterales > Aquidulcibacteraceae > REEB509. The sequence goes on from JAGWZH010000023.1 coordinate 3,974, forward strand.
CACCGTCGCGCCCTGTTCCAGCGGCGAGAACACCATGCGCACCTCAGTCCCGGCGGCGATCGCCACGATCATGGTCTCTCCCACGGCCCGGGCCATACCGAGAATGATCGCCCCGATCACCCCCGAGATCGCGGCCGGCAGCACCACCCGCAGCGCCGTTTCAAGTTTGGTGGCTCCCAGGGCGTAGGACCCGTCTCTGAGCGCCTGCGGCACCGCCCGGAGCGCGTCCTCCGAGAGCGAGGCGATATAGGGGATGATCATCAGCCCCATGACGACGCCGGCCGACAGGATGTTGAAACCAGGCAAGCCGGGAATGAGAACCTGCAGGAGCGGCGTGACAAACAGCAGGGCGAAATAGCCATAGACCACCGTGGGGACGCCGGCGAGAAGCTCCAGAATGGGCTTCACGATCTCCCGAACGCGATCTCCGGCGAACTCGCTCAAGAAGATCGCGACCACGACGCCGAGCGGGACCGCCACCGACAAGGCCACGAGCGTGACCATGAATGTGCCGGTCAAAAGCGGCGCGATCCCGTAATGCGGATCAGCGAAGGTGGGCGTCCAACGAGTTTCGGAGACGAACTCCAGGAGCGACACTTCGGCGAAGAACGATGCGGATTCCGACACGAGCACCCACACGATGCCAGCGACGATCAGAACCGCCAGCACCGCGGCGAGCCGCAGCCCTTCCTCGATGAGGCGCTCCCCCCACCGCACCCGCTTGACAGTGAAATCTCGATTGAGCGCCATGGCTTCATCCTCCGCCGGCGAGCCTTTAAGGCCTGACCGGAGCCTCCGCCGTTGGCGTTGCCGCCGCCTGGTCGACCTCTGCGACCTGCGCGGTCAAGAGTGGTCTTTGCTTCAGTTCTTCGATCGTGACACCGACCGCCCCTTCCCCATTGAAGGCGGTGCCCAGCGTGCGGTTGCGGATCCGGTCGGCATAGACGGCGTAGCTCGCGTCGGGCAGCGGCACATAGCCCACCGCATTGGCTTCCTGCCGCACCTGCGAGAGATAGAAGAGCGCGAACTGGCGCACAGCCGACCGATCCAGAGACCGCGCCGAGATATAGATGAACAGCGGCCGCGACAGCGGCCGATAGGTCCCGGCGCCAACATTGGCCAAGGTGGGCTCAACTGGCCCCTCTCCGTTGTCGATCGCCACCGCGGAAAGCTGGTCGCGATTGGCGAGATAATAGGCGACGCCGAAATAGCCGAGGCCTCCTCGGGAGGTCGACACGCCTTGCACAATCACGTTGTCGTCTTCGGTGGGGGTGAAATCGGCGCGGGAGGCGCCTTCCTCCCCGTTCACAGCGAGCGTGAAGAAGTCGAACGTCCCCGAAGCGGTTCCCGGGCCGAACAGCGACAAGGGCGCGTCTGGAAAACCAGGATCGATATCTCGCCAGTTCCGAACGGTGCGCTCCGCCGCCGGCGCCCACATTCGCCGCAATTGGTCAACGGTTAGCGAGGTGATGGGGTTGTTTTTATTCACCACCACCGTGATCCCGTCGAACACGATCGGCGCCTCGACAAACCCTATGCCCGCCTCCGCGCAGGCCTCCATTTCGTCGCGCTCAATCGGCCTTGAGGCCCCGACAATGTCCACCTCGCCACGACAAAACTTGGCGAAACCGCCTCCTGTGCCAGCTTCCCCGAGCGGGACCCGGATGCGTCGCCCGTAACGGGTCTGGAAGGCTTCCGCCACGCGCTCCGACACGGGAAAAACGGTTGAGGACCCGTCGACCCGCACCTGCTGGATCGGCGGCCGCTCCGCGCAACCCGCAGCGCTCAATCCGATGAGGCAGGAGAAGGCCCAAATCGCTGGGCGGAGCATGGCCGTCTCCAAAAGCGCGGACATAGGCGTGGGCGAGCAGGCCGCGAACGCCCCCAAAGGCGGGTCCTAGGACGAAGCCGTGAACCCTGCGCGACAGGACCATGACAAATTTGCGACAAAGTCGGCCCCGGGGCCAGTCCGAGGATTGAGGTCCAACGGTTTGGGCCCAAAAGTTTGGGCGTGCCGGAGGCGGAGCGGCCGCTACCATGTGAGAGAGCGCCGCGCTTTGCAGGCCTTGGGCAGGCCAGACCGCCATGGCGCCCCGGCGCGCGATGGGTGAAGGCTCCTCTGCTGCGGGACCTCCCCATCGCCCCAGGGACGCCGGCGCAGCCAATGGCTTCGAACAAGGCCCGTCGCGACGCCTGGGCGGGGGCGTGCCAATAGCGCTTGTGACGAACCCTTTGCGTCATACTGGCCGCCCTTCGCGTTTACTCTTACGAAACCCTTGGCCGCCTTGAGCGGAAGCATCCGCGAAAAATGGCGCCTGATGGGTCATTTTCTTCTTTACAGGGGGGCTCGTTGCCCCTAAGTGCGCCCTACCGGCGGACCTGGAAACAGAGTCTACTAACGCCCCCTCGGCCCAGGCCACACGGGGGACCGACCATAGTGATCCCGATGGGAGGCGTTCGCCCCCTTTTTCGGAAGCTAGGGCACGGCCTCCCGGCGTAAGCTCCCAAGGGCGGACCTGACATGTCGGCGCGTCTTTCCATGTGAAAGGCGAAGCCGTCGCAGCTCCGACTAACGCCGGCCTGGGTTTGAACAATGCTGGGCAGCCCCTGAAAGGGCGGCGGACGTTCCCGCGCACAGCTACACTGAGGGGGAGAGCCGGATGGATCACATCCTGCGCCTTGCATCGTCTGCGGAACACGCCTCCGCGGCCGACGCCGTTGCCGCTGTGCGGCCGGAAGGCCCGTTGGCGATTGCGCGCCCGCACCGGGTGCGGGCCGCCGCGGCATGGTTTCGCGCCAAGTTTGAGGGCGAGATTTTCTACGCCGTGAAGGCGAACCCGTCTGCTTGGGCTTTGGACGCCCTATGGGCCGCGGGGGTCCGCGGCTTTGACGTCGCCTCTGAAAACGAAGTCCGGCTTGTGGCCGAGCGGTTTGGATCTGAGGCCAAGCTCGCCTTCATGCACCCGGTGAAGTCTCGCCGCGCGATTCAGCGCGCCTATCACGACTTCGGCGTCCGCACCTTTGTGACGGATACCGAAGAGGAGCTTGAGAAGATCCTGGTCGAAACCGGCGGCGCGAAGGACCTGACCCTGATCGTACGCCTGGCTGTGTCCAATGATGGGGCTTCCCTGCCGCTGTCGCAAAAGTTCGGCGCCACGGGCGAGGAGGCCGTGCGGCTGATGAACCGCGCCCGCCGCGCCACCGAAGACCGTATGGGCGTTTCTTTTCATGTGGGCAGCCAGTGCCTGCGGCCCATGAGCTATCGCGCCGCCATGCAGGACGCGGACCGCGCCATCATCCGCGCGGGAGTCGTGGTGGACATTGTGGACGTCGGCGGCGGCTTCCCGGCGATTTATCCGGGCGCGCCGATCCCGCCAATGGAGCGCTATATGGACGAAATCCATCAAGCCTTCGAGCAGATGCGCGTGGCGCAGAACGCCGAGCTCTGGGCCGAGCCTGGCCGAGCCCTGGTCGCCGAGGCCGGCTCCATCGTCGCCCGCGTCGAGCTGCGCAAGGGCGGCGCTCTCTATCTGAACGATGGGTCTTACGGCAATTTGTTCGACGCCACCCATGTGCGGTGGCCCTATCCTGTCAAACATATCCGTGATGGCGCCGCCTCTCGCGCAAAGCTCGCACCGTTTTCGTTCTACGGCCCCACCTGCGACTCCATCGACGCCGCCGCCGGCCCATTTCTGTTGCCCGCCGATATCCGCGAAGGCGATCATATCGAGATCGGGATGTTGGGGGCCTACGGCGTGGCGATGGCAAGTCGCTTCAACGGTTTTGGTGAGACCGAGCTGGCGGTGGCCTTGGACACGCCTTGGCCCACCCTTTACAGCGAGGCGGAGACGCCGCTTGCCGCCCAAGCCAAAGCCAAGCGTGGGAAGGACAAATCCGCCTTGTGATGGGGATCGGCCGGCCTTCCTGACCTGAGGGCCGCGAGTGACGGGAAGGCTTCATTGACGAGAAAGACCGTCTCGTTTAGCGAGCCCCTCTGAACCATCCAGCCCCGCGCGTTCGGCGATGCGTCCGTGCGGAAGCGATAATTGTGTGTGACGTCGCCATCTTGAAACCAAGGACGAACACCATGGCCAAGGTGAAGGCGGCAGCAGCCAAGAAGGCCGCCGAAAAAAAACGCGACAACCGCAAGGCGGAACTGCTCTCAAGCCCCGTCGAACATATTGATGTCGCCAAGATCAACGGGTCTGAAATCATCAAAGCCATGGCCAAGATGAGCTTCACGAGCCGCGACACCGCACGTGCTGCGGAAATCCTCAACATGGCGCTTGCCGACAAGCAGTGTTCTGTATGGTTGACCATGGCCGGGTCGACGGGCGCCGGCGGCTGTCTGCATGTGTGGCGCGACATGGTCGAATACAACATGGTCGACGCCGTGGTCGCCACCGGCGCAGCGATCATCGACATGGATTTTCTTGAAGCGCTTGGCTTTCGCCACTACCAGGCCAAGGAAATCCCCGACGATCGGGTGCTGCGGGATCTCTATATCGACCGGATCTATGACACCTATATCGACGAAGAGGAGCTCCAGCACGTCGATCATACGATCTATGACATCTGCGCATTGCTTGAGCCGCGCCCCTATTCCTCTCGCGAATTCATTTGGGAAATCGGGAAATGGCTTGCCTCCGGCAATGCGGTGAAGAAGGACAGCCTGATCCAGCGCGCCTATGAGAAAGGCGTACCGATCTTCGTTCCCGCATTCTCCGACTGCTCTGCAGGCTTTGGCCTGGTGAAGCATCAGGTTGAGCGGCGCAAGGCGAAAAAGCCCTATGTGACCATCGACAGCGCCGCAGATTTCCGTGAACTGACGGAGATCAAGCTCGCCGCGGGCTCGACTGCTCTCTTCATGATCGGCGGCGGGGTGCCGAAAAACTTCGCGCAGGATACGGTCGTGTGCGCGGAGATCCTCGGTCATGATGATGTGGAGATGCACAAATACGCCGTTCAGGTCACTGTGGCCGACGTCCGCGACGGGGCCTGTTCTTCATCGACGCTGAAGGAGGCCTGCTCCTGGGGCAAAGTCGACGTGACCTATGAACAGATGGTCTTCGCCGAGGCCACAACCGTGGCGCCCATCATCGTCTCCGACGCCTATCACCAGGGCCACTGGAAAAAACGCAAAGCCCGGAATTGGTCCAAGCTTTTCCAATAAAAGCGATTATCGAGGCGGGTCCTTAGGGTACGCTCCGGGTCCGCTTTCCCTTCAAAGCCGAGGAGGCGCATCCCAGTGGCCCATCGTCCCTTGCGCGTAGGCGTCCTGGGTGCGGCGCGGGTGGCGGTCTTCGGCATGATCGCTCCGGCCAGGGAGGTAGATGGCGTAGAGGTCGTCGCCATCGCCTCGCGTGATCCCGACCGCGCCCGCGCTTTCGCCACGCTTCATGGCGTTAGTTCCGTTTCTGAGACCTACGAGGCGTTGATCGAAAGCCCGGACATCGATCTTGTTTATGTGGCGACGCCTCCGTTCAACCATGCCGACCTGGCCATCAAAGCGTTGCGCGCAGGCAAACCCGTGCTGATCGAGAAGCCTCTCGCGATGAATGCTGCAGAGGCCCGGGCGGTTCGACGAACCGCGGAAGAAACCGGTCTCGCCGCCATAGAGGCCTTTCACTGGCGGCATCACGGCCTTGCCACCCGCGCCTTGACGCTTCTACCAGAGATAGGCCCCTTGCGACGCCTCGAAGCCCGCTTTGACGCCATGATCACCCAGTCTGATCAGGAGTTCCGCTGGAACCCCTCTCTTGGCGGCGGCGCCTTGATGGATTTGGGCTGCTACTGCATCCACTGGATCCGGACATTTTCTGGCATCGAACCGCAGGTGGTCCGTGCAAAAATGGACATCGAGGGCGGAGTCGACGTCACGACCGAAGCGCATCTTGCCTGCGCCGACATGGAAGCGACCCTCCATACCTCGATGCGCCGGCCACGCCAGGCTGTGCTTCGCATCGAGGGAAAACACGGATCATTGCTCATAGAAAACCCCCTTGCCCCCCAGCTTGGCCATCGCCTGACGCTGGACCGAGAGGGTCGCAAAACCGCCGAGAGCCTTGACGCTGAACCCACCTTCACCGCCCAGCTCAGGGCCGTCGCTGCTCATCTGAAGGACAATAAGCCATTCGCCTTGCCGCCCGACGATGCGGAAAAAAACATGGCGGTGATCGACGCGATCCGGGAACGATCGCGCTGAGGATCAGAGCGGCGCCGGATCATCAGGAAAATGGATCGGCATGAAACCACATCATCGGATCTTCTCGTTCTGGACGGGAGGCGCGTCCGACTTGTCCCGCCCTGTTTCACCCAAAGCCGCTGATCTCCTGAAGGGCTGCGGCCCGCAAGCCTAAGACATTGGTCAAATGGATGCACGGCGCATCATGACGCGATACCCCCCGTTAGACGGAGATCGGATCAGAACCGGCCCCATGTTCGCCGGCGTGCGAACCCTGACGCTGGGCTGAGCAAGCCCGGGGCTGGAAAGCTGAGCCTTCGCAATAGTCGCCTTGCGGGCCGAGCTCAGCGATCCGCGCGCACCCCATTGTCCAGCGTCTCGCGCCCGGTTGAATCCGAGACCGAGAGCGCCGCCTACGCGCCTAGCCTGGTTGCGCCATCCAGGCCCGCACCAGGCTCTCGGTCACCGACAGCGGCGTCGAGCCATTGACCAGCACGGTGTCATGAAAGCCCTTGAGATCGAAAAGATCGCCCAAGGCAGCCTGCGCTTCCGCCCGCAGCCTTAAAATCTCCTGCCGTCCGACCATGTATCCGCAGGCCTGCCCAGGCCAGACGCAATAGCGGTCGATTTCGGTTTCGATGGAGGACCGCTGATCGCCTGTGGCGGCGAGCATTGATTGAATCGCCTCCTCCCGCGTCCAGCGTTTGACGTGAAGCCCAGTATCCACAACCAGCCTGGAGGCGCGGAACGCTGCGGACTGCAGATAACCGAGTCGCCCCAGCCGGTCATTGGCGTACATCCCAAGCTCGTCCGCAAGCTGCTCGGCATAGAGCGCCCAACCCTCAGCGTATGCGTTGAAGCCAAGCATCGCCGTACGGATGAACGGCAGGCCTTGCGCTTCCTGCTGAATAGAGATTTGCCAGTGATGTCCGGGCGTCGCCTCATGATAGGTGAGCGTAGGCAGAGTATATTTGGGCCATTCCGCGGTGTTGCGCAGATTGATGAAATAGGCCCCCGGGCGGGACCCATCGGGCGCCGCAGCCTGGTAGTAGCCACCGGGCGCTCCCGCCTCCACATAAGGCGGCACCCGGCGGATCTCGAGGGCCGCCTGCGCGAGCGTTCCGCAGATCTCAGGCATGCGCGCAGTGATCGCCCCGACTTGGGCATTCAGATCGGCAAGCAATTGGGCCCTGCCCTCGTCGGTGTTTGGATAGAGTTGATCGGGCCGTCTTGATACCGACTGGATCCGCTCTGCGACCGTCCCGCGGGTGAGCCCCTCAGCGCGCAGAATGGCTTCCATCTCGGCTTGGAGCTCGGCGACAAGCTCAACGCCCATCGCATGCACCTCGTCTGGGCTCAGGCTGGTCGTCGTCTGGTTCTTCAGCGCCGCCGCATACATCGCTTCGCCATCCGGCAGCTTCCAGATCCCGGCGTCTTCCGTCGCCTGACCGCGAACCGCCTGCAAGGCTGCGATCTGGCGCTGATAGGCCGGTATGATCTCGTTGCGGACGATCGCCTCCGCTCTTTCCGCATAGGCCGCACGCTCCGCTTCTGGGATGTCCTGCGCTTCGACTGCCCGGCGCGCCAGAGACTGCACGAGCACGGTCTCCGCCGGAGCAATAGACGCGAATGCGGTCAATTGGCGGATCGCGCCGTCAAGGCAAAACAAGGGTGCAACGACGCCTGCTGCAGCATCCAGGGCGACGACAGCGCTTTCCTGATCCATTAATCTCGCGTATCCGGACAGTCGCGCCAAATAGGCGTCGGCTTGCGCTTTTGAAGTCACCGGGTGCTGACTATCCAGAAAGTCCGGGACCCACGTATAGCCGCCTTCGATCTGATTGACGATATAGGGGCCTCCAGCGCCGGAGCCGTAGGCGAACCTCATTGAGTCAACATCGTTCTGGAGACTGGTGCGCACGACTTCCAGGCTGACCGCATCTTGCCCCGTCAACCCTTTCTCGGCAAAAGGCGCGAGCGCGGCGAGACCCTGCTCCAGGATGCTCCTTGTTTGCAGAAAGCCCTCGCGGGACACATCTGACCAACGGTCCAGATAAGGCCCTCCGGCCCGCGCCTCGCTGACGGCGAGGCTGGTCGCGAACTCAGGGCTGTCGCGCAGCAAATTTGTGGCGAGACTGTCCAGAACGGCATCCAGGTCCGCCGCCTCTATGGGCGTGGAGCACCCTGAAAGTCCCATCGCGAACGCCAAACCAAGCGTGGCGGAGGTCCCGATCATGAGCTCGCGCCGATTGATCCGTTTCATGAAAGCTCCCCTGAAAGCATCAGGATGATCCTAGCGGAGAACACAGCTGCGGCTAGGCTTTTTCGCACGCCGCAGAAGCGACGATCTCGCCGAGGGCGAAACTTGAGGTGAGTCCTGGGCTATCGATACCGTAGAGGCAATAAAGCCCTGGCAGGCCGTGGCGCTCGGGCCCGTCGATCCGGAAGTCTTCAAACGCCGCTGGCGCGGCGCCGATTTTTGGCCGCACCCCGGCATAGTCAGGCAAAAGGGTCCGTCTTCGGACCTCTGGCCAGTAGCGCGCAGCCCCTTCGACAAAAGCCGAGATTTTGCTCTCGTCGACGTCATAACGGGGCTTGGCGATCACCTCGACATCCGGGCCGAGCCGGGCGCGCCCATCGGCCATGGGCGTATAGTGCACGCCGTGGCCAGAGGGATTAGGCGCAGGATAAATCAGCCGTGAAAACGGCATGGGTCCCGTGACGCGGAAATAATCGCCTTTCGCGTAGCGGATCTCCGGCCTCATGCCTGGGCCAAGTCCCTGGATTCCGCGTGCGGCGACGTCGGCTTCAAGGCCGGCCGCATTGACCAGGAGGGTCGCGGTGAAACTCTCTCCGCCTGCTGTCACCCGCCAGGCCTCGCCTGTCCATGCGGCCTTTTCAAAAGGCGTCGAGCGGACGAGCGCTCCGCCGGCGGCTTCGATGTCGCCCAAGAGGGCGAGCATGTAGAGATGGCTGTCCACAAGCCCCGAGGATGCGGAGTGAATGGCTGCAAGGCAAGCGATCGCCGGCTCCAGGGCTTGCGCATCGGCCCGATCGATCAGCGACAGCCCTTCCACCCCGTTGTCCAGGCCCTGCGCCATGAGGCGATCCAGGGCAGCGAGGTCTTCAGGCGCCGTCGCCACGATCAGCTTGCCGATCGGCTCTGCGCGAAAACCCCGTTCCGCGCCATAGGCATAAAGCGCCTGCTTTCCTGCGATGCAGAGCCGCGCCTTCAGCGATCCTGTTGGATAGTAAAGTCCCGCATGGATGACTTCGCTGTTTCGGGAAGATGCTCCTTCGCCAAAGCGGGTATGACGCTCCAGGACAGCTGCGCTCCGGCCCCGCGCCGCGAGCGCCCGCCCGACCGCAAGCCCGACACAGCCAGCGCCGATGATCGCAGCGTCAAAATCCGGCGTCAAAATCCCGCAAACTCCTCTTCAGTCAGCCGCTGCGCGAAGACCCCGGACCCGGCTGAGGTTCGCGCCCATCGGGTGCGGATGAAATCCCACGGATAGAGGAGCACAGCGCCGGCGTAATCGAACGCCGTCAGCGGAGTACCCAAAGCCCGGGCGCGTTCCTCCATCTGCCGCGCCGAAGGGCCGGCGCCCAGAAGCCTGAACCAGAGGGGAAAACGCGATAGAAAGCGCTTCGCCGCCCGCTCTGCCGCCCGCTGTCTCGAACGCGCCATAAAGGGTCCATAGCGCAGAGCCGCCTCGAGCATCCAAAAGTGCGGTAGGCCGTTGCGCTGCTGCGCCAATTGTCTGCCGAACGTATCGGCGTGGTGCCGCGTGTAGATGAGCGGCTCGCGCACAAACGCCACCTTTCCTTCGGCGATCACCCGGAGGGCCGCCTCGCAATCGAAGGAGGGCATGCCAGGGGTAAAGAAGTCTCCTTCGGCCCAATCGGGCGTCCAGCGGATGAAAAACGCCTGCCATGCGAAATGGGCGTCGTCCTGCCGGCACACCCGATCGATGAAGGAAAGGCCCTCCTCCACGTCTTGCCCCTTGAGCAATCGGGTGGGCAGCACACAATCATGCACCACGTCCCAGCCGGTCACACAGGTGATGGCGGGGTCGGTCTTCGCTTTGGCCACAAACTGCGCGATGGCGTCCCGCCTTATCAGGTCGTCCGCACAAAGCCATTGTACGAAGCGGGCCTGCTTGGGCGTCATGCGTATGGCGGCGTTCCAATTCTCAAGCTGCGGCAGGGATTGAGGATTCCGCGCCGCCAAAATGGGCGTTTTCCCCCCCTCGAACGAGCTGATGATGGCGGGGGTCTCGTCGCTGCTCGCGTTGTCTAAGACCACATGCACAAGATTGGGGTAAGTTTGCCTCTGCACGCAAGCCATGGTGGCCGCCAGGTGCTTTGCGCCATTATAGACCGGCGTCACCACCGCCACGAGCGGCGTATCCGTCTCATCCAACCCTGACAAAGAAAAGGATTCAGCGGATTGCATAATCAAAAGCCATGCTAGACGGCGTCGCTCGACGCGTCTTTAAACATGCCACATGCCTAATCATGACGCTTGACCGCGCACAATGGCTTTCTCGCATGGCTCCGCGCGTCTGGTTTCCCTTCTTGGCCCACGGCGTCTCAGCTCTGATTGGATGGCCGCTGCAGAAGCCCATGCAGGCCGTGGCGGCGAAAACGCTTCGAGCCATGCCCAAGCCCGCTCAGGAACGCTTGGCCGATGGCCGAGCGGGAGACGCTGAGGCCTGGAGAGCGCCTTGCGGGCATATGGGCTCGGCCAAAAGCGTCGCAACCCGCGAAATTGGTCGATCCTGGGCCTTGTCCGCCTTCTAAGGGGATCCCTTAGGGCCGGAAATCGCCCTAGCCCTCCTCGCGCAGACCCATCCGCCCCAGCACCCCTTTGACGATCACGTCGAGCACGCTGTCGATGGAGTAGTCCGCTGGGGCGACGAAATTGACGCGATCCTCTTTGATGAGGTCATGGATCCGGCCCGTTTCCCGTTGGGTGAACCAATGGTCGGGGTCCAAAACCCCAATAGCGCAGCCCCCTTGGGTCATGACCATTTTCATGGACGGAATGTCGGTATGCCCGTCCCCAATAAAGATCATCCGCCGGAACGGGAGAGGCCGACGCTCTTCGGGCATCCACCGATTAATGGCTTCTGTGTCCCAGCTATTATCGACCCCTTTATTGATGCGGAAAAGGAACTGGGTCTTGGTGGTGTAGTTGATGGCCACGCCGGGCCATACGGCGCGGTCCTCCGCGTCCAACATGAACCGGCTCGCAAAAACCCGTCGAAACTCTGAAAAGATCGAACATCCTTCGATCATTTCATAATTGCCCGACGAAATGACATAGTGTTCCAGATGCAGGCCATAACCTGCAGCGAAGGCGTTGATCCGGTCAAACCATGTTTCAACACCATGAAAATAGTCCGGCTGTCGTCCGTGGTCGCGGAGCATGCGGCCCGTGACGGCCACCCCTGCTTCTCGAGCCTTCTCGAGCATGAGCCGCATATAGACGAGGATTTCGTCGGCATCCTGCCGCCGCGCCGTTTGGCGCACTTCTTTCCAGAAGGCCTCGCGGTCCAGCCCGATGCTTGGGATGAAGCTTCGCTCCTGCATATTGCCGCGGGCCAGAGTGCCGTCAAAATCATAGACAACGGCCGCGCGAAAAGGGGTTGGGCGGTGGAAAGACGAGGCGCTCATCCCTTGTGCTTAGAACGAGTCGGGGTCGGTTCAGACAAAGACGGGCGCCCCTCTAATCAGTTCAGCTTGCCCACCAAGGCTCCCGCATGGGTGGTGATGTCGCCGGCGCCCATGCACACCACGAGGTCGCCCGGTTGCGCCTCAGCCATGACCAAGGCAGGGAGGCCGTCCAGCGTCCCCAGATGCAGGGCCCGCCGATGCCCATGCCGGGAGATGCTGGCGGCGAGGGCCTGCGCACTGATCCCCTCGATCGGCGTCTCGCCCGCGGGATAGACGTCCGCGACGGCCACGATATCGGCTTCATTGAAGCAGGTGGAGAATTCGGTGAAGAGGTCTTTCAGTCGGGAATAGCGGTGGGGCTGGACCACGGCGATGATGCGTCCCCGCCCTACCTCTCGAGCAGCCTTCAAGACCGCCGCGATCTCCACGGGGTGGTGCGCGTAATCGTCGACAATCCGTACGCCGTTCCACGCGCCCACGGTGCTGAAACGGCGTTTCACCCCGCCGAACTGGGCAAGGCCCTTGCGGATGGCGCTGTCGCCCACGCCGAGTTCTCGCGCGACAGCGATGGCCGCCGTCGCGTTTTGCACATTATGTCCGCCCACCACCGGCAGGAAGAGGTCATGCAGCGTAACCCCTGGGCCCTCGCCGCGCCGGCGGGCCACGACATCGAAGGTTGAGCCCTCAGGACTAGGTCGAATATTCGTCGCAACGACATCCGCCTGCGGATTGAAACCATAGGTAATAATTCGCCGATCGATCACCTTGGCTGCAAGCTTTTGCACCTCTGGGTGGTCCAGACACAAAACCGCAAAGCCATAAAAGGGGATATTGGTCACGAAGTCCTCGAAGGCGGCATTCATCGCCTCGGCGTGGCCATAATGATCGAGATGTTCAGGGTCCATATTGGTGACGACGACTGCAGTCGCTCGAAGCCGTGTGAATGTCCCGTCGCTTTCATCGGCCTCCACCACCATCCAGTCGCCTTCCCCCATGCGGGTGTTGGCGCCGTAGGCATTAATGATGCCGCCATTGATGACGGTGGGGTCGATGCCACCCGCCTCCAGGAGCGAGGCCACGATTGATGTGGTGGTGGTTTTGCCATGCGTGCCCCCGATCGCGACGGACCATTTGAGCCTCATCAGTTCGGCAAGCATCTCCGCCCGCCGGACGATGGGAACGCCCCTGGCCCGGGCTGCGTCGACTTCGGGATTGCCGCCTTTGATGGCGGAAGAAACCACGACCACCCCGGCGCCGACGACATTGGACGGATCATGTCCGATGAAGATCCTGGCCCCCTGTTCTTTCAACCGTTCGGTGTTGGCCGAGCCCTTGGCGTCCGATCCCGTGACCCGGTAGCCGAGATTCATCATCACGGATGCGATGCCGCTCATCCCAATCCCGCCTATGCCGACGAAATGAACTGGGCCTGTATCGAATGGAACGGGACGCATGGCCATAGAGAGGGTTTCCCTGGAGGGGTGCAGACCTCTTTCTTAACCTCGCTCCAAGAGTGAAGAAAGCGGTCAAAGCCGTGCACCATCGCACCCTGGGCGGCGTTCGGGCGCAAACCGCTGAGCGATCAACGGCCGCGCATCGATAGGCGCGCCAGCGAGCCGGCGGGAGGGCGCCATGTTTCGCAGCGCTTCTTGCTGCGCGCCGCGGCTCTATGCGATGATCCCCACCCCGTCAGTCAAGCATCGCCGCCCGCCGACGGAAATCCTAAGGGCCCCGCCGAGCGGCGCAAGGCGCCTCGCACCCGGACGCTAGGCCGCTGGAAGGCCCTTCACAAGCCCCTGCTCGAGGAGGCTTTTGGCGCAATCAATGATGCTGTCGCGGTGGGGTCGCGGCCTCCAACCCAAGACAGTCTTGGCCTTCGTCGGATCGACCTTGCGCTCCTTGCCAAGCTCAAAGACCACCGAGGAGACCACGGGGTCGAAGCGGGCCGCCAGCAGCAGAACCCAGTTCGGCAACTCGTTTTTCGGCGCCTTGCGCGCCATAGGACCGAGCTCTTCTCTCAGCACCGAAGCGACCTCTCTCATCCAGAAGAATTCGCCGGCGCCCAAAAATCTTTCTCCCGTTGCGGCCGGATGGGTCATGGCGCGAAGATGCAGATCGGCGATGTCGCGCACATCAACGAGCGGAAAGCCAAAGCGGGGCAATCCCGGCAAGGATCCTTCAAGCAATTTCTTGACGATTTCGATCGAGGCGGAAAAGTCGGACCCCATAACGGGTCCGATGACGGCGCCTGGATTAACCGTCGCCATCTGCAGCGAGCCGCCCTCTTTCGCCAGCCAGTCCCACGCCGCACGCTCTGCAATGGCTTTCGAGCGGATATAGGGATTGGTGTCTTCATGGTCCGGGTTCGTCCAATAGGTCTCGTTAAAAATCGGAGGCCGCGGCTCATCGTGACCATAGGTGACAGCAGCTGTCGAGGACGTCACCACGACCCTTTTGACTCCAGCCGCTCTGGCGAAACGCAACACGCGAAGAGTACCTTCCCGGGCCGGCGCGATCAGCTCCTGATCGTTCTTAGGCTGTTCCGGCGGAATAGGAGACGCCACATGCAACACATAGTCTGCACCCGCCAGGGCGTCCATCCAACCTGAATCATTCATCAGCTCGGCCGCAAAGAAACTCAGCCGTTCAGGATCGAGCGCTGCGCCCCCGATCGCTGCCCGAACCTCGCCCTCGCGAGAAAGCCGTCTGACCGTGGCGCGCACTGTCCAGTCTTCATCCAGAAGCTGACGAATACAAAAACCCGCAATATAGCCCGAGCCTCCGGTGACCAACACGACGCCTTTACTCATGGGACGCTCTCTCCTTGCCGCCGTTCTCTTTCAGAGACGCCCTGCAAAAGATTGCGGGCGAAATCCGTAAGCGTGTCGTCCCGCGCGCCCATCACCACGATGCGGTCGCCAGCACGCGCTGCGTCCAGAAGCGTCTTCTGCGCCGCCTGCCGCGTGGAGCAATAATGCGCCGGGGCCCCGATGGCCGCCAGGTCCGCCACAAGTCCTTCGCTGCCGAAGCTCATATCTGTGGTTCCGCCATGATAGACGGGATCCGGCAACAACAGCATGTCATCCGGACCAAGACTATTTCCAAAGGCCGAAACAAAGCCGGACCGCATCAGGCGCAACGGCCCGTAGCCGTGTGGCTGAAAAAACACCAGCAGCCTGCCCTTCGACGCTTTCAGCGTGGCCAGGGTTGCTGTGATCTTATCGGGATTATGCGCAAAGTCATCGATGACGGTGACCCCGCCTGCAGCCCCGACAATTTCAAGCCGACGCTTAACACCGGAAAAGCTATCCAAAGCCCTGGCGGCTTGCCCGAGCGGAACGCCAAGGGCGGCTGTCGCAGCGATCGCTGCAAGCGCGTTCGCGGCATTATGCGCGCCCGGCGCGGAAAGCCGCACCGCCGCCGTCTCATCCTTGAGGCGAGTCTTAAAAGCGCAGCCATCAGGCAAGAGAGACAATTCAAACCCGAAACAATCTGCTTCCGGATGGAGTAGACTGAACCCTATCCATCGGTCCCTCGGGAGATCCTCTGACAAGGCCTTGCTCTCGGCGTTGTCGAGATTGAGCACGACCCGGCCAGACCGCGCCGCGAACGCCGAGAACAGGCTCCGAAGCTCGTCCATGGACTTGTGGTCTTCTGCAATATTGTTCACCACAGCGACAGAGGCGTCGTATTGCGAGATTGACCCATCGCTCTCGTCCACTTCAGCGACAAACAAGTCCGGACGACCCACAACGGCGCTGGCGATAGGGGCATGAGGCGTCACGAAATTCTTCATCACCGCGCCATTGATCACGGTGGGGCGGCGATCTAGGCTCGACAAGATCCACGCGATCATCGCTGTGGTGGTGGATTTGCCGCTTGTGCCGGCGACGCCGATGCTGGTCTCCGCAGCGTTGAACAGCGAGGACAACAGCGCGGCTCGCCGCATCTCGCGACAACCCAGCGCCCGCGCCTTGAGCACGTCCGGCACGGTGTCCTCCACCGCCGCGGAGGTGACGAGCACCTGCGCCGACGAAGTCAGACCGCTGCCGTCTTGCGGGTGCAGAATGATCCCTTGCGCCTCGAGGAAGGCGAATTTTCCCGCCGTCAAACCCTGATCCAGGGCCCGATCAGAGCCTGCCACGGCATGCCCCCGGGCCCGCATGATCAGCGCCAATGGCAGCATGCCGCTGCCCCCAATCCCGGAAAAGAAGTAAGACGTCTCGACCCGCATTGACGAACGCTATAAGGCCTCGCCAGGTCGCACAAGCGTCCGCCGCCGCAGGCCGTCGTCGACCAGTGAGGGAAGCCCGCCATGTCCCGCCGTCCTTCCATCCGTGTTTGCGTGGTCGCCCCCTCGCGGCCCATCACCGTCGAGCAGGCCGAAACGGTCCGCCTCCTGGCCTCCGCCGGCGCGGCCAGGCGCCTCTCCTTGGATTTTCATCCCCAGTGTTTCGTCACGGATAATCACTTCGCCGGCCCCGATGCGCTCCGTCTGCAGGCGTTTGTCGAAGCCGCGAACGACCCAGATTGCGACGCCGTCTGGTTCGCCCGCGGCGGCTATGGGGCGGGGCGGATCGCCGCCGAGGCTGTCTCCCGCCTTGGCGCGAGCGCCCGGACCAAGCAATATCTCGGGTATTCCGACGCTGGGTATCTCTTGGCGGGTCTGTACCGGGCGGGCTTCTCCCATCTCGCCCATGGCCCTATGCCTGGCGATCTTCGCCGCAGCGGCGGCGCCGCTGCTGTGGCCCGCGCCTTGAGCTTCCTTGCCGGCGAAGACGAGGGCGTCGAGCCGAGCGTCAACCGTCTGCCTGCGCCAGTAGTGGCCTTCAACCTCACGGTGCTCGCCCACACCTGCGGCACAGGCCTGGCGCCCGACTTATCCGGACACATTCTTTATCTGGAGGACGTCGGCGAATACCATTACCGCCTGGACAGGGCTTTCAGCCAAGTCATGAGCCAGCCCTGGGCGCCGCGGCTCGCGGGCCTGCGCCTTGGCCGCTGCGAGCCAATCCCTGTGGACGAAACCGATGTGTCCTTCGGCCTGACCGAAGAAGAGATCGCCAAACACTGGTGCGCGAAGCTTGATGTGCCTTTCCTGGGCCGCGCCGATATCGGTCATGATGTCGACAACAAGATCGTGCCCTTTGGACGGGTCTAGAGCCCACAGCGGCCTTGCGGGCTGGCCAGAGGGGTCGCGCCACATGAAGAGGGCCGGGTTCACACAAATGATCCGAGGCGCCCTCCGCCTTCGCCATCCCCTTCGATAAACAGGGCGAACACGCTCTGTCGCGGCGGAGCGGCCGCGTCAGACATTAAACGCCGGCGGGGATCTAATAGACGCGTTTCTTGGGCGGTATGCTTTGCACGTCGTTGGTGAGGGTGTTTGCGTGCACCGGTCTGAAATCGAGGACCGTTCGTCCGCTGGCCTCATCAAGCCAAGCCAGGGTGTGCTTCATCCAGTTCTCATCGTCGCGCTCTGAGAAGTCTTCGCGCGCGTGGGCGCCGCGGC
The DNA here is from genome assembly GCA_018971945.1 of Alphaproteobacteria bacterium. Classification (GTDB taxonomy): domain Bacteria; phylum Pseudomonadota; class Alphaproteobacteria; order Caulobacterales; family Aquidulcibacteraceae; genus REEB509. The sequence continues at coordinate 21,349 of JAGWZH010000023.1, forward strand.
TTTCTGTGCGGTTCGCTGCGGAGTTCACAGTCACGACCGCCTGTTGGATCAGGTTTTCGAACTCGAGCGCTTCGACAAGATCGCTGTTCCAGATCATCGAGCGGTCTGTGACGCTGATATCTGGCGTCTTGGCGTACACTTCCGCCATGCGCGCGACGCCCTCGGCCAGAACGTCTCCGGTGCGATAGACCGCGCAAGTCTCCTGCATCGCCCGCTGCATCGCATCTCGCAGCTGGGATGTCGGCGTGCCGCCTTGGGCGTTACGAAGCTTGTCGAGTCGCGCCAAATGCTTGTCGCCGGCGCCATTGGGCAATTCGGGTTGCTTGTCTCCAGCTTTGATCATCTCTCCGCAGCGGAGACCGGCGGCTCGCCCGAAGACCACGAGGTCGATGAGCGAGTTGGAGCCAAGCCGATTCGCCCCGTGCACGGAAACGCACGCCGCTTCGCCCACCGCCATAAGGCCTGGGACGATGGTGTCGGGATCGCCGTTCGCCTTGGTCAAGACCTCACCGAACACATTCGTGGGAATACCGCCCATATTATAGTGGACGGTGGGCAGCACGGGGATCGGTTGCTTGGTGACGTCCACGCCAGCGAAAATCTTGGCGCTCTCTGAGATGCCTGGGAGACGTTCTGCGAGAATCTTCGGGTCCAGGTGATCGAGGTGCAGATAGATGTGGTCCTTCTTCGGCCCGACCCCGCGTCCCTCCCGGATTTCGATGGTCATCGCCCGGCTCACCATATCCCGCGGGGCCAGATCTTTCACCGTTGGCGCATAGCGTTCCATGAAGCGTTCGCCGTTGGCATTGGTGAGATAGCCCCCTTCTCCGCGGGATCCTTCCGTGATGAGGCAGCCCGAACCGTAAATCCCGGTCGGATGAAACTGGACGAACTCCATGTCCTGGAGCGGCAAGCCCGCACGAAGCACCATGGCGTTGCCGTCTCCGGTGCAGGTATGGGCGCTGGTGCAGCTGAAATAGGCCCGTCCATAACCGCCGGTGGCGAGGATCACGCGCTGCGCCCGGAAACGGTGGAGCGTTCCGTCGACCAGGCTCCACGCCGTGACGCCGCGGCACGCCCCTTGATCATCCATGATGAGGTCAAGCGCGAAATACTCGACGAAAAACTCCACGTCGTAGTTCAAGGACTGGCCATAGAGCGTATGCAGGATCGCATGCCCTGTCCGGTCCGCCGCCGCGCAGGTCCGTTGCACCGGCGCTTCGCCATAGTTCCGGGTCATGCCCCCAAACGCGCGCTGATAGATTTTGCCTTCTTCCGTACGCGAAAAGGGAACGCCCCAGTGTTCGAGTTCATAAACCGCCGCTGGCGCATTCTGGCACAAATACTGGATCGCATCCTGATCGCCGAGCCAATCCGAGCCCTTGACGGTATCGAACATGTGCCAACGCCAGTCGTCTTCGCCCATATTGCCGAGCGCTGCGGAAATGCCCCCCTGCGCCGCGACTGTGTGGCTGCGGGTGGGAAAGACCTTAGTCACGCAGGCGGTTTTCAGCCCCGCTTGCGCGCAACCCACGGCGGCCCGCAAGCCGGAGCCCCCCGCCCCCACCACGACGACGTCAAATGTATGATCGATAAAGCTGTACGCGGCCAAACCCGGCTCCCCCCAAAAAAAATCAGGCGCCAATACTGATGCGCAAGATGGCGAAAAGGCTGGCTGCGGCCAGCGCGATGCAAATCGACAGGTTCAGAAGCAGCAGGGCCATTTTGGTCGCGGGCCGGCCGATATAATCCTCAATGATGACTGTCAGCCCAAGCCACATATGGTGCAGGCTGACCAGTACAAACACCGCGAGCGGCGCCGCCACCCATGGATCGGCCACCCAGGCCCGAGCCCCCTCATAGCCGAAGGGCAGATGCATCGCGGCGGAGATCACAAACCACGGCGTCAAAAACGCCAGCAGAACCGAGCTCGCTCGTTCCGCGATGAAATGCCCCGTCCCGGATTTGGCGGAGCCCGCCCCGCGCACCCGTCCAAGAGGGGTTCGGAAAGTCTCGCTCATCGCAGCCTACGCCTTTTTAAAGATTAGCCAGAGCCCAAATACCAATCGGTCCCGCCAAGCAAAACACGAAAGCCAACCACGCGGTGGCGTTGGCGGTTTTCGGCTCATGCCCGCGTCCCATGTCCCAGAATAGGTGACGCAGACCTGCCGCCAAGTGATAGCAGACCGAGAGGGTCATCGCGTAGAGCGCAAGCTGCCCGATCAGGGACTGAAAAAATGCGTCGGCCAGTGCGAAAGCCTGCGGCCCGGCCGACAGCGCCGCGAGCCAGACCGCCAGTCCGATCGCCCCGAGATAGAGCGCCGCGCCTGTGGCCCTTGTGAAGATTGAAGCGGCCATCGTGACATGCCAGCGCCACACCGAAACATGCGGCGATAGGGGTCGGACTGGCTTGGCGGCGCCGGCCATGACGCGCTCCTGTTAGAATGGAAGATACGCAGAAACGAACGCCGCGGATCGTACGGCGCGTTCGTTTGAAGTCAATTGCGCCATGGCGCAGCAAGGCAGCGCGTTCCGTATCATCCCCGCTTGGGGATGGCCGCCCAATAGTCGACGTCCAAGATCACCGCCGGGTCGTACGCACCTTCGGGATCCTTGTCCGGAAAACCCGTCGCCGGCTTATTCTTGAGAGCCACAAGCCGCAGCCTCAGCGCGCCAAGGCTGGCGCTCAGATCGGCTTTGTCCAGCACTGCGCTCCACGCATAGACCGTGTCCCCGGCGAAGAGCGGATTGACGTGACGCCCGCCATTAATGGCCAGCATCGCGGCCGCGTTCGCAAGCCCGTTGAACGCCAGGGCGCGGGCGATGGACATGGCGACCCCGCCATAGATCAGCCGTCTGCCGAAGCGCGAAGACGCCTGCGCGAGCCCGTCGAAATGCACCTTGGCGGTATTCTGATAAAGCCGGGTCGCGATTTGGTGTTCGGCCTCCTCCACGGTGGTCCCGTCCACATGATCGATGCGTTCCCCGATTGCGTAGTCTTCATAGCCGAAAGGAGAGCCTCCCAGGTCGAAATCATAGCCTCGTCCCGACAGGCCCTCCGGCGCTGAAAGCCTGTCCGCCGTCACCGCTGTCGGCAGCTCCGGCGTCAGCGGCGCCGGCGGTGACGCTGATGCGTCCCGCTTGTTCACCATCACCCAGCGAACGAACTCCAAGACCAGTTCCTCGCGCTGGTTCAGGCCGCGGCTGCGGACATAAACCACCCCGGTCTTGCCGTTTGAGGTTTCTTTGAGGCCGATCACCTCGCTTTCGGCGCGCAAGGTGTCGCCCACCTGCACCGTCCGCAGAAAACGCCCGTCGGCGTAACCGAGATTGGCCACGGCATTCAGCGAGATGTCGGGCACGCTTTTTCCAAACACGAGATGAAACGCCAGAAGCGGATCCACCGGAGCCGCGGACAGCCCGCAAGCTTGCGCAAAAGGATCGGCGCAGAACAGGGCGTAGCGCGACCCCGTCAGCGCCAGATAGAGCGCCGCATCTCCAGAAGTGATGGTTCGGGGCGTCGCGTGGCGCAGCGTTTGGCCCACGCGGAAGTCTTCAAAAAAGCGACCAAAGTTTGATTTCGTCATGCCCGCTGGAGGTGCCTGCGCTGGGCCGCGGCGTCAACCGGCAAAACCAAGCGCCCTTTAAGCTTGTCCCGTCCAGGCGTCAGGGCGCCGACTGCAGCCAGCGCCGCACGGCGTTATCCGCCATACCGTTCACGATCACCCCGGGCACGACCGCCCCGAGCCGTTCAAGCGCGCGCCGCGCCAACGCCAGGTGGCGCACGAGGGTGGCGTTCCAGCAGGCCACCAATACCACAGCGTCGGCTTGGATGGCCGTAAGGCGTCCGTCGACAAGCCCGACAGGGCCGCAATCGAGAACGACAAGGTCAAAGCGCGCCTTGAGACCGTCGATAAGGGCTTTCAGGCGCGGATGGCCATAGAGCTCTCGCGTCGGCGACGATCCTTCTCCTTGCGGCAGAATGAGCAGACCCGTGTAGGCGTCAGCCGCCATATGGCCTTCGATCAGGGCGCCGCCGCCGGGAGCGTCCAAGGGCTCGTCCAAGACGGTCCAAAGTCCACGCCCCTGATCCAACGCCATCGCTTCGCTCAGAGTGCGCTCCCGCGGATCTGCGTCCACCAGCGCCACTCTCTTGCCCGCCAGAGCCGCAGCGCGGGCCAAAGCCATCGCCATGGAACTTGCGCCTTCCCTGGGAGCCACGGCGATCACAGCCACAGACAGGCCCGTCTCTCCCGAACGCCAGCGCACGATCCGCGCCGCCGCCATTCGGACCGCTTGGGAGAATGACGACTCCGGCGCGCTAACCAAAAGCCCTGCAGGATATCGCAGATCAGGGGCGACCTGCCGCAGATCCCTTGGCGTTAGGAGCGGCGCCAGGGCCAAGACCGACGCCTCGGCGAGGCCCTCCAGACGGTCCGCCGCCGTCGCGGTCAGGCGCGCTGGGGCCCGCGCGATTGCCAGAACGAGGCCGATCGCGAGACCGCCAAGCGCCCCGGCGCCCGCGAACCCGCCCCATAGCAGCGGCGTCGAGAGCGGCAGAGCGGCGAGCGTCTCGCGCTGGAAAAGGGCCCACGCGCCGCCAACCAGCCCCCCCGCGATCAGGGCGCTCACAGCAAGAGGCCAAGCCCTCGCCACCACGGAGGCTGCGCCGCCGCGCCGCAAGGAGCGTTTGAGACGCCAGCCGCTCCCTGCCCCTTGATCTCGCATCGCTCGCGCCAAGTGATCCCGAAGACATTCTCCTCGTTGGAGAAGCGCTCCGAACATTGATGATTTTCAATAACACTGGCCGACAGATCAAAGGTCAAGGCCAGACCCTGCCGGGATCTGCAACACGAAGGCTTTAAACGCGCGTCAGGCGAGCTCTGGGTTTCCCGCTCCTGCGTCCTTTTGCGCAGCGGGCTTGCATCTTAGGGATAGATTGCAGTCAATGCCCTGCCGTCCGCCCTGCCGTCCGCCCTGCGGCGGTCCCTCGCTTGAGCCCTGAGCCGTGGTTAAGAGAAACGCCCCCATCCCTACAAAGCCTCAAAAACCAAACAAACGCGCCAGCGCCGCCGGCGCGCCGGCGACGGCCGCCGAGATTTTGACGGCTCAAGCCTGGGCGGAAGCTGATACGGCTCTGGCCGAGGCGTTGATCGCCGAATTCAGGATGACGGCTGCGATCACGGCCTTGGGCTCGAAGCTTCGCCGCAGCAAGAACGCCTCCTTGATGGAGGTCGGCGAGGCGGTGGACGCAGAGGCTCTGGCTTTGGCGCAATGCCTGCGGCGTGCAGCGAAGGTCCGCGGCTTCGTCTTGTTCGGCGATCCTGGCGAGGTCCTCGCCTATGACCGCGAACGCCATTGTCTCGCGCGCGGCGACCGCGCTTCGGGCGACCCCGTGAGGGTGACGGCGCCGGGGGTCGCCCTCGGCCGCACGGTGATTGCCCAGGCGGAAGTGAGGCCTGTGCGAACCAGGAACGGGCGCCCGGCCAAGACGAGCCCCCAAAAGCCTCAAGCGAGGCAGGCGTCCGCGCCGAGGCCATCGGTTCGCAAACAGCCTGACCGACCGCCGCCGCCATGAGCGCCGCGGGATGGATCGTCAGCGTGGATTTCGGCACCGCCTTTTCCAAGGCAGCCGCCGTCCCGGACGGGCTTTCCCCCTCTGAGGCCCGCCGCCAAGTGCGCGCCTTGGCCCTTGGCGCAGTGGCGGGCGCGCCGTCCCCGATGCTGGCGCCTTCAGTGGTGTTTTTGGATCGGGGAGAAGTCGCCCTGGGCCCTCTGGCCCAGGAGCGGGCCGCATCAGCCGGGGCGAAGCGCGAACCGCTGCAGTCCTTCAAGCTTCTCTTGGGGGCCGCCGATCTCGCTGCCGTCGCCGCCTCCCGCCCCAATCGTCTCATCGATCCTGACAGCGCTTTTGTCTATCGCGAGCTGATCGTGCTGTTTCTGGCTTATCTGCTGGGCCTTGTTGACGAAGCCTTCGACCAAAACCGGCCCGCCGCCGCCGCGCAGGCCCAACTTCGCTACACGCGTCCAGGCTGGTACACCCACCGGACGGCGGCCGACCATGCGTTCATCCGCGACCTGTTCGCCTCCGCTCGCGGTGTTTTGGGCGTTCTGGGCGGGGGTTTTTGGCGAAGGCCTTTATCCTACGAAACCGCTCGTCTCGCCCTGAAGGCCGATCCAGCGCCAGTCTTTATCGACGGCGGCCTGTTTGAGGCCACAGCGGTGGCCGTGGGCTTTCTGCCAGATCCCTTGCCTAAGACCGAGCGCCTTTTAGTGGTCGATATCGGGGCCGGCACGACCGACATCGGCGCTTATGTGGCCGCCCCAGGCGAGCCGCTGCAAGAAGTCGCCGCCGCCCGGCGCGTGCTGACGGTGGCGGGCGACGCCGTCGACAGGGCGGTCATGGACGTGATCCTCGCCAAGGCCCCCTTATCCGGCAAACCCGATCTCCAGGCCGCTTTCTGGCGGAGCCTTCTGAGCTCCGTTCGGACACACAAGGAGACCCTGTTTGATCTTGGCCGCATGGCGATACGCTGCGACGGAAAGCTCCTGGTAGTAACCCAGAGGGAGGTCGAGAATGGGCCACTCTTCAAAGGCCTCGTCACCGATGTCACCGCCGCCTTCGTCGCCAGCCTCAACACAGCGATAGCAGCAGCGAGGCAGGCGGAGGCGCCGGGCTTGAGCCTCGCGCTCGCTGGCGGCGGGTCGGCGCTGCCTTTCGCCCGCGAGATGATCCGTCGCGCAAAGGCGCAAGGGCCTCGGTTCGCCCTGACGCCGCTGCCGAGCTGCCCTGAATGGGCCCATGATCCTGTGTTCCATGGCGCTCTCGCCCCCAATTACGCGAAGGTCGCCATCGCCTTGGGAGCGGCGCTCGCGCCGCGTGACATCTTGATCGCCGGCGGTGTTCGCTTCTAAGCCGTGCCGGAGCGTCACGCGCAAGGTCCACTTCCGACGGCTCCGCTCTTGGCCGCCCCAGCCTTAAGGGCGGACAGCGCTTGAGCCCTTGAGGTCTGAAGCGATCCAGGGCATGGCCGTGATCTTCGCACCCATGCTGCTCCGCTATTTTCTGGCCTTCGGTCCCGATGGTGGAGGAAAACCAAGGCTGACCCTAAGTGACCATCCCCGCTGAGCCTGCTCCCGTTGGCAAGTCCTCGAATGCTCCCACTGAAGAAACAGTCCTGAGCGTAAGGCACTTTACTGAGCGGCTCTTTGCGTTCCGAACAACGCGGCCTGCGAGCTTCCGGTTCCGATCCGGCGAATTCGTCATGATTGGTCTGATGGTGGACGGCAAACCTTTGCTGCGCGCATACTCCGTCGCAAGCCCATCCTGGGACGACACGTTGGAGTTCTACTCTATCAAGGTTCCCGATGGCCCCTTGACCTCGCGCCTTGAGAAGATTCAGCCCGGCGAGACATTGCTGTTGGGACGCAAGCCGACAGGCACGTTGATCCTGGATGCGCTGACCCAGGCGAAGCGCCTCATCATGTTCGCCACCGGGACCGGTATAGCGCCGTTCGCCAGCCTGATCCGTGATCCAGAGGCCTATCAGCGGTTTGATGAAGTGATCCTCGTTCATACCTGCCGATTCAAGGCCGAACTCGCCTATGGCCTCGAACTTGTGGCCTCTCTCCAGGCCGACCCGCTTGTGGGCGAAGCGGCGTCGGAGAAGCTCAAGCATATCGCGAGTTGCACCCGGGAGGACTTCGCCGTCACCCAACGCATCACCGCGATGATCGACGAGGCGGGCCGCTTCGAGGCGCTGACCGGCGCGGCGCTCTCTCCTGAGACCGACCGGGTCATGATTTGCGGTTCGCTTGAGATGAACGCCGATTTGCGCCTGCGGCTCGAGGCGCTGGGCTTTCAGGAAGGCAGCGTCGCCAATCCCGGCCAGGTGGTGGTGGAAAAAGCCTTTGTCGGCTGACCAGAGCGCAGGCGGAGCAAGGAGCGTTTTCTTGCAAGCTGAACAGGGGGTCGCCCACGACAAGACGTCCCTGTTTAGCTTGGCCGCAGCTGGCCCAAGGACGAAGGCGCCCTGTGAAACCGAAATCGCCGCGTAGGTTGGTCGAAACCCTCAAAAGCGCGCTCATAGGGATGAACGTCAGCGGCGCAGCGATAGCGGCTTGGGACGGAGGCGAGGGCCGACGCTCTCTTGGCGATCGCGCGCCGCCAAAGCGCCAAACAAGGCCAGAACGCAACCCATCAGCCAAAGTTCCGAAACGGGCGAACCGTGTTGCGAAAGACAGCGTGGGCCCAGGCGGGCTCGCCGCGGGTTAGAGGCCGGGCAGCGGCTTCCATTCCTCGTCCGGCGGTAATGGCGCGAAAATCGCGTCGAGCATGTCTGGCGTCACCCCTTCCAGCGTCGCGGGCCTCCAGTGCGGAGCATTATCCTTGTCAACGATCACGGCGCGCACCCCTTCAAGGAAATCGTGCCGGTGCACGACGCGGCAGGCGATGCGGTACTCCATGGTCATCACTGCGGCAAAAGAGGCGGCCCTGGCCCCCTCTCGCAGCTGTCGGAGCGCCACCTTCATCGTCTGCGGCGACTTTGTCTTCAGGATCTCCAGCTGCTCTTGCGGCCAGTTCCGTCCTGCTTGCGGCTCCGCCCTCTCCAGAGCGGCGAAGATCTCTTCTACCGTGTCGTATCCGAACAGCGGCTTGAGCCCTCCAGGATAAGGCGTGATGTCGGTCCGTTCGCTCGGCTGCCGAGCCAAAGCTGCTGGCCCCTCTGCGCAGAGTTGCGGGGTCAGCCGCGATAATTCCGCCGAAAGCGCAAAATGCGTGGCGACGCCAGCGGAGATCAGGTCCTGTCCTTTCAGGCGCGCGCCGGTCAGCGCGAGCCAAGTCCCGAGTTCGGGCCCGTTGAGGCGTGGCAAAAACCATCCGCCGCCGACATCGGGGAACAGCCCTATCCCTGTTTCAGGCATCGCAAACACCGTGCGTTCGGTAGCCACCCGATAGGCCCCGTGCACCGAAATTCCGACGCCTCCCCCCATCGTCACGCCGTCCATGATTGCGATCACGGGTTTGGGATAGCCGTGGAGCAGGTGATTGAGCTGATACTCGGTGTGAAAAAATCGCCGCGCATCCAATCCATCGCCGCGGCCGCTATCGGCGAGCATTCGGATGTCGCCGCCGGCGCAAAAACCGCGGGTGCCCGCCGCGTGGTCAATGATCACCCACCCAATGGCCGGGTCCTCACGCCACGCGACAAGGGCGTCGATCATCTCCAGGCACATCGTGGTGTTGAGCGCATGCAGCGCTTCGGGCCGGTTGAGCGTCAAACGGCCCGCGCGAGCCTCCAACCGAGCCAAAATAGAAGAGGTCTCGCTCATGCGGGGGGGCTCCAGTCCGCCAAAACCGCGACCGCATCCGCCGGCCGATCGCAAAATAATCCATCAACGGCCTGGTCGAGCAACAAGCGGATCTCCGCGCCCGTATCCCCTTCCGCAGCCAAATTATCCCCTCGCCGCATCTCCGCCGGCAAGAAGAAGTTCTCAGGCCTTATGGTCCAGACATGCACCTTGAGCCCGAACGCATGCGCCCGCGCCACAAGGTCTGTGGCGGCCATGAGGCCATTTTCGGCGTCCCATGGCGTGATCAATGTCTTCTGCACCCCGATCCCCATGGCGTAGTCCGCGATCCGTCCCAAGCCCTGGTCGGCGATCAGATCCAAGGACGTGCGGCCTTCGCCGTCCGCAGGTGCGCCGTCGGCGCTGATCAACTGAACGCAGGCCACGCGCCGCGATGAGGCCGAAGCGATGCGCTGCAAAGGCCCCAGTTCAAAGCACTGCACCAAGACGCGATCCGGGGCCATCGCAAGACCGGACGCATCCAGGGCATGCAAAAGCGCAGGCACAGGATCAAGGCCGAGCCTCTCAAGATAGCTTGGATGCTTCAACTCGGGATAGATCCCGACACCGGCGGCGCTCGCCAGGGCGGCGGCTTCGGTGAAGGTGGGGATCGTCTCCACACCGTCAAAAACAATATTCTGCGGCCGCAAGTGCGGCAGCCTCTCCTTGCATCGCAGGGTTTTAAGCTCTGCGAGAAGAAAATCTTCTGCGAACCACCCGGTGAAGCTGAGGCCGTCGATGATTTTGCTCGTCCGCCGGTCCGCGAACTCAGGGCGGTCGGCCACATCCGTGCTCTGCCCGATCTCGCAATCATGCCGACAGACCAAGACCCCATCCTTGGTCATGACAAGGTCAGGCTCGATAAAGTCGGCTTTTTGATCGATCCCGAGCCGATAGGCCGAAAGCGTATGCTCAGGCCGATCTGCTGACGCCCCGCGATGCGCGATGATGAGAGGTCGGGGTGCGCTTTCTCGCGCTGTGGAAGTCCCTCCGCCGCCAACGAGCAGCGTCGCGCCTCCAGCCGCCGCGACCACCCTTCGCGTAAGAGGAAGCTGTGTCATCGCCATCCGCCGCGCTCCCAGCTAGATCCGTTCATCTTGCGGCGACAGCCGGGTCAACATGAGCCCTGTGAAGATCATGGCGGCGGAGGCGATCAGCGTCGCTCCGCCAAATTCTCCATCGAGCGTGGGGTCGAGAAGGGGAAACACGGAACCGAAAGAAGGAAGGACGAAAGCGTTTAAAACCATGCCCGGAAATGCCAGCCCGACTGAGGCTTCGGCCTCGTCGCCGGGGCTGACCCGCAATAGCCGCACAAGCGCCCAAGTGAGCCCAGCCGACGCTGGCGCTGCAAGCGAGAACAGGATGGCTGGACCGAGCGTCCCGGCCTCGTAGAAAATCTCCCCCCAGACGCGGAACGCCATGATGGAGCAGAGCCATAGAAAAAGGCCCAGAAGCGCCGCCCGCAGAACCATCGCGCCGCTCTCCCTGTTAAAGCGCAGGCCAACTCACATCTGAGGCAGGGCGGCACTCACCGACCCCCGTCACTCTCGCCGCCGTCTCGGGCCCCTGGGGCGCGCCGCCGTCGGCGTTTTGTCCGATTGCTGCCGCATCAAAGGCGTAGGCCCCGCGCGCCAGATCGACCCCGTGCCGGCAGAGGTGGTCCTCGCCAGCTGCGAGGCAGACAAAGCCGGCTGATTGGCGCGCGACAGGCGCCAGCCCCGCATTCGCGGCGCGCGCCTCCGCCATCGCCAGGGCCCAGTCGAGATCGATCTCGGTGGAGCCGAACTCGCTGACAGCATAGAGGCCGCGCTTCAGGTCGATCCACAAAATCCGACTTGTCTGGTCTTCGAACGGGGGGCCTGTGTCGAAGACAAAGCGACGCTCCACGACACAGGACCAGGCAACCTTGTCCGGCTGCGTCGCCGGAGGCGTGCAAGCCGGCAGCGCCAAGAGCGCCGCGACCCCAACCAATGCTCGCTTCATGGCGACTTCCCACGCGCTCAAAGCCTTTGCCTCGCGTCAGAGTGGTGACAAGCCCCGGCTCCCGCGTCAAGCAGATGCGGCGCGCGGGGGTCTTGGGCGCTTTAGGGTTTCGGCAGGATTTACTAACAAAGGAAAAGGTTTCGTAATCTCCTGATCCCACGATGAGTTCGAGGCCTGCAGTTTGCGGGCTGACGGCTGCGCCGCCCTGTCCCCCCTGCCCCGGCGCAGATCCTAGCGGAGCCCCTTGCGAGGGGCTCCGCAGACCCTCCCGCCTGATGCATCCTGGGAAGACGGCGTGAAGCCGCGGCGTCGAGCGCTTGACGCTGCCTCCCGGGCGCCGCTATAGGGCGCGCTTCCTGGTGAAGCGGGCCTGTAGCTCAGCTGGGAGAGCGCTACGTTCGCATCGTAGAGGTCAGCGGTTCGATCCCGCTCAGGTCCACCAGACTTTTCAACGACTTACCGCCTTTCCAAGCCCCGATCAAAAGCGATTTGTCGGGTCGGGCCAGCACAGGGCCAGCAAATTCGCCCCGCTTTTGTCTGCCGTGATCGGCCCTGGTCGATGCATCGCGCGCAGTCGCAATAAAGGTCGTGGCGCGGTCGCAACGTGTTGATTTCGAAACCGCGCAGGAAAGGCGGCGTTCGTCAGCGCTTGACCAACCTTGCCTGCAGCGCAATATGACTACAGTGGTCATATGCTTGGGAGTCGACGTTGAAGGAGCTCCAACTTCGGGACGCCAAAGCCAACCTGTCCGCCGTCATCGACGAGGCGATCAAGGGCGAGGAATTCCTCATCACGCGCCATGGCCGGCCTGAAGCGGTGCTGATTGGCATCGAGGAATGGCGCCGTCTGTCCGCCGTCCCTTCCTTTGGCAGGTTGCTCATGATGGCGCCGGAGGGCATTGCGGAGGCGCGCGACCGCGATACGGCTGGTTTGCGAGACAATGAAGTCTGACATGTATCTGATCGATACCAATGTCATCTCCGCTTCAGCCCCAGGGCGTTCCGCTCCACCGGGCCTAGGGGATTGGATGGACCAAAACGCGTCTCTGCTTTTCTTGTCCTCTGTGACAATCGCGGAAGTCACCGAAGGAATCGCCAAGGCCCGCCGAGAGGGGTCGACCCGCAAGGCAGATGATCTCGCCGCTTGGCTTGGCGCTGTCCTTCACCTCTACCCAGATCGGGTTCTCCCGTTCGATGCGAGCGTTGCCGAGACCCTTGGAGGCCTCTCCGACCACGCCCGCGTCATCGGCCGGTCGCCGGGACTGGCGGATCTCATCATTGCCGCGACCGCCAAGCATCATGGTTTGACGATCCTGACCCGCAATGTCCGCCATTTTGCGCCTCTCACCGTCGCGGTTCACGACCCCTTTGCCGGCTTGCCGAGCTGAGCTTGCGGACAGGGAGAGTTAGAAGAGCGACTGTTGGCCATGAGCGCCACTCTTGGAGCTTCCCGCTCGTTTCCGTTTCGGTATCGACGTTTCCGGAACGATCGTCTGGATCGGGTCACGATCGTGCTTTGTTGGCACGACCTGCGACTTGAGCGCCCGCGCCGCGAGCGTGCTCGTGGCTCTGCGGGTTTCGATGAAAGCCAGCACATCGCCATAGCGATAGCGGACGGCTTTGCCGATCTTGAAGAAGGCGAGGCTCGGCATCGATCCGTCCTCGCGCCAAGCGGCCAGCGTGCAGGGCTGCAGGCCCAGAAAGGCCGCGGCTTCTTCCGGTTTCAGCAGTCGGTTTGGGTCTGTCGTCATCGGCGCG
>JAGWZH010000138.1 GCA_018971945.1 Alphaproteobacteria bacterium
GTCATTCCGGTCAATGAAGCCCTGGCCCGGTTTGCCATGGAGCCGGGCGTGTCCGATCACGTCCACTATCTTGACCTTTATCCGGTCTTCCTCGGCCCTGACGGTCAGCAGAACCGTGCCTTCTTCATGGACGGTGTGCACCCGAACGAGGCCGGCTACAGGGCCTGGCGCGACCGGCTGGCGCCCTTCCTCTCTATTGTAAGGCAGCGCGGGGCTGCCTAGACGGACTTCAACCCCATGAACGCCATCAGCGCCTCGCGGATCAGGCTTTCGGTGAAGCGCTTCTGGACAGAGGCGTGACCTCGGTATGCCCGGGGCAGGGGGGCTTCGACATAGCCGGTCGGGAAAACGAAGAGCACACCGCGGATGCTGAGCGCCCCGACAACAGCCGTGCCCTGACGACCGACAAGGGTGACGCCGTGCAGCGCAGCATCCAGCGGCGAGGGAGCGGCGTTTATGGCCAGTCCGTCCTCCACCGTGGAAGCGACAACAACAGAACAACCCATGGATTACAGCATGGCGTCCAGCAGCATCACCACGGCGGCTTCGCCTTCCACCACCAGAATGCGGCGGCCCGAGCGTGGCTGGCTCATGACCATGTCCTTGGGCCGGCTAATCATCACCGTGCGCGAATGGGCGAACGCTTGGTGGACTTCGATTGCCGCCGCCAGTTTCTGAACGCCGCCCTCGATCCGGAATATCGGGCCATTGGGGGTCGGGCCGAAGCCGGTTAGGGTCGGGCGATGTTGCGCGCCGGTAGAGACTGATGACGAACCCGGCCCCGCCTTCCGGTTCATCCCCACGCGCCGCGGTCGAACAAAGCGTGCTGGTCGGCCGGCCAACGGACGGTGTCGCCAGTTTTAAGGCCATCGCCTATGCCGCCCCGCCCGTCGTGCTTCTGCGCTGGCGGGCGCTGCAATCCGCCGAAGCCTGGGCGGGCGAGCGCAATGCGACGCCGCTCGGCGCGATCTGCATCTTGTCGCCTTCGAACTGCGACCCCGGCGTCGGGCTCCTGCCGATGAGCAAGGACTGACTGACCCTGAACGTCTGAGCACCGGCGGAGCGCGGCCCGGACCCCATGCCGGTCACGGTCTGGATCCACGGGGAGGGGCTGAACACTGGCTCGGGCAGGGCGGATCTATGGGACGGCAGCAACCTCGCAAGGCGCGGGGTTGTCTTGGTGACGCTCACGACCGGCTGGGGCGGCTGGGCTTCTTCAGACATCCGGCCCTGACGGCCGGGGCGAAGGATGACGCTGAAAACGATGTGCTGGCCTCTATCGACCTCCCCGTCGCCCACCCCGCCAAGCTCCACTCCACCAACGGTTTGGAGAGGTTGAACAAGGAAGTGACGCGCCGCGCCGATGTCGTCGGCATCTTCCCCAACGATGCGCCGATCGTGCGCTTGGTGGCCGAGCTATGCCCAAAAGTTGGTGACGACGTTCAGGGGTGAAGGGGCGTATCGTAGTGTCGTCGAACGCCACTCTCCATCAGAGGAAGATACGCCGCCACGCGAAGGATGATGGACTGGCCCTGCCCCAGCCAGAGCGGTAGGTGGGGGAGGCGATGATGCGACTGATGGGCAAGGCCGCGCTTGTCGCTGAGCGCATGGAACCTCATCTGCTCTCAGGAAACCGGGCCTTAGCGAACCCGAAACGCTATGAACGGGCTGCACCACGGGCCATTCATGATTTGAACCCCAAGGAATGGCCGTGTCGGTTACAGTGACAAATCAAGCGGTGACAGGGTCGCTCTCCAGACCGAAAAGGGCTTATTGGGCATGAGCGAGGGCTGGTCGGATCCGATGCTAGGCCTTCTCCTTGGCGCAAGCGCAGTCGCCGGCGCCCTTCTGATCTGGGCTCGACGGAATGGGCTCCGCCTAAGCCGCGCCCCTGGATCGAGGTCCGCTGCTCGCGTCCACGCCGAGCGAGCACCCGACACGGTCTCGGAGGAGCTGTTGGCGGCGATCGATAGCATTTTTCAGCGTCAGGTCATGGATGGCGAACGCCGTCTTGGCGATCCCCACTGGCAGTCGGGCATGGGCCGGAACGTTGGTTATGACGTACTCGAAGCAACCGCGGCCGCACGCCGTGCTGTCCAGCCCGCCTTGGCCGGTTCACGGACCAGACGCCTGGCCTTTCTCCGGGCGGACGATGCCCTTGATGCGCTGATAGCTCGCTGGCGCGAGCGGCCGGGCGACGACGACGGCTACGGCATCGCGACCCTTCACGAAATCCGCCGGGATTTGGCTGCGCTTTGATGCAGCCAGGGTGCAGACGGCTGCCGAGGCTGAAGTCGACAAAGACGACGAGCCTGCGACCTGCAAAGGGCAGCCAAATCAAATTCACCACAAACACCGCGGATCTATTAGCGCGAGTGGAGACTAACCGCGCGTTACCGACCCCGAGGCCCTCCGCTTTCGGGAAAGGGGCCTATGTGGGTTTCCTAGATTGCGCCCCCTATCCGCATCGCTGCCTCGCCACCACTGGGTTCGCGAGCGTTCATGACCATACCAAACTGATAGAGGATCGAGTGAGTGGCGGAGCAGGGGCGCCCCCAACCAACTCTCTCTTATCTAACTTATTGTTATTGAACGCATACGCAGTATGCTGATGATCTCGGCCGCTGGCACAGCGGTGCGGCCGAAGCAGGGGCTCAGGCCCCCGGGCGGGGGAGGCTGCCGATGAAGTCCAGGAAGGCGGCATCGAAGGCCTCCGGCATCTCAAGGAAGGCCGAGTGCCCGGCGTCGAAGCAGGCGATCCGGGCGCCGGGGATCCGGCGGGCGAGACCCCTTACCAGGAACCAGGGCAGGATCCGGTCCCTTAGGCCCCAAGCGAAGAGAATCGGCGTCGGCAGCCTCCGGAGAACGGGCCGGATGTCCGCGGCGGGTTCGGCGAAACTGTGCCAAGCCTCGGCAAGGACCGGGGCGGCGTGCACCCCACCCGCAACAATTTCCTCGCGGCGCCAGGCTGCGTCCGGGCGGGGCAGTACCCGGCGATAATACCTGGCGAACCATTGCGGAAAGGCCGGGTCTCCCGCCGCACCCCTCTCGAACCGCCGGGCCATGTGACGGCAGAAGATACTGATGAGGGGGTTCGCGGGGATCAGGCCTCCAGAATTACAGAGCACTAGACCGCGAACTCGATCGGCGTGGTTCGCAGCGCAAAGGATGGCGGCCGCGCCACCGATGGAGTTGCCCAGGAGAAGGACGTCCTTAAGGCCCAGCCCCTCGAGGACGCCGCCGACGAGGTCGGCATAGCGCCCGGCGCTCGCGGGCTCCGCTTCCCTCGGGCTGTCACCCTGACCCGGCCAGTCGATGGCGATGAAGGTGAAATCTCCGCCCAGTCTCCAGGCAAGCCGGTCAAAGTCGCGCGCGCCGTGCCCGGTGGCATGGAGGCAGACCACCACTGGCCCCGTACCGCTGCGCCTGACGACAAGGGGAAGGCCGCACACCTGGAGGGCCCGTACCTCGACTGAATGGGGCATGGCATCCTCCATAATGTGATATAAATATCACTTCGGGTTTGACGTCGTCAACCGCATGAGCGAGGGAGGCGCATGGCCTCGCCTGAACCCCGCCGACACCGTCCGGAAGCGACCCGGGCCGCCCTCCTTGAGGCGGCTCGGCTGGAGTTCGAGGATCCGGGCTACTTCGCCACCAACACCAATCGGATCGCGGCGCGGGCCGGATTTGCGCCCCAGACCTTCTATCGTCACTTTCGCGACAAGCCGGCCGTCTTTCTGGCGGTCTACCAGCGTTGGACCGAAGCGGAGCTCGACCTTCTGGAGGGTGTGCAGGACGCCGCAGGGGCGGCGGCGGTCCTGATCGCCAGCCACCGTGCGTCGCTGAACTTCCGCCGCGCGCTGAGGGTCCTGTCCCTGACGGATCCGGCCCTCCGAGCGGCTCGGGCGGAGAGCCGGAAGTTCCAGCTCCGGCGTCTGCAAGCGCGGTCGCCGCTCCTGTTCGGGGGCAGCTTCGCCGATCTCGCCGCTGAACTCCTGACCCTGGAGCGGCTGGCCGATGCCTGCGCTGAAGGCGAGTTCCGGGATATGGGCCTTCCGGATAACGAAGCCGAGGCGGCCCTCGCGGCGGCGATCCGCAGAGCCTTCAGGACCTGACAGGGCTCCGAATCCAGGTTAACGGGCCAGTGAGCCGAGGATGGATTCGAGATAAGTGACGCTCATCATTGCGTTTTTTCTTCTTCGCCTGAGCGATTTCTTGTCGTTCAGGGATCGAACCAGGTTGAGTGCGAAATGGCGGACGACCGCCATATTGTGGGCCCCATGTCCCTTCCTGAGCCTCGACTGGTCTTCGTTGAATACAACATCGAGCACCCAGTGAAGACCGTTCTCGACCAGCCAATGGCCGCGGACGGCGGCGGCTGCGGTTTTTGCGTCAAGGGTGGCTGATGAAATGAAGTACCGCGTCTCGCTTCTGGTTTTGCCTGGCATCCAGGCTTTGGCGTCAACGCGGATGAGGCATTGGGCGCCTGGCAGCCGCAGTTCGCCCGGGAACCGTCGATCACTTGCGAGCCACCCCGTATCGTCGGCGACGCACACCACCCGCTCCTCAACCCGTCCATGGCCTTTGTCGTGGTCCACCAGGGTTTCAAGGACAGTCTGCGGGGCATCCTTGAAGTAGGCTTCGATTTCGGCGCGCAGGGTTGGCTGGTTTGCCTTGACGGCGAGGAGGTAATCCGCCCGCTGATCGAGTATCGTCTGGGCGATGGTCGCGTTGGTTGCAATCGCATCAATGCTGATGACTGCGCCGGACATGCCGCCATTGGCCCCCAATCGCTCAATCAGGGCTGGTATGGCGCTGATTTCGTTTGCCTTATCAGGAACGGCTTCCTGACCCAGAACAAGCCTGCCGGTTGTCGCGTAAGCTGAGACCAGATGCAGCGCGTGCTTGCCCCCGGTATGGTCGTGGCTGCGCCGCAATGTTTTGCCGTCGATGGCCACGAAGTCGGCCTTGTCCGGCCACGCCTCACGCACCCAGGCTGTGGAAGCTGCTGCAAACAAGGCAGGCTCTATGCGGTTCATCAGGATGGTCAGCCAACGCCTGCATGGCACACCGTGCTCATAGGGCAGATAGCGACGCAGAAAATCGATGCGCTCTTCGCCCCAGTCGGCAATCAACTCATAGTCCTCGCAGTCGCAGATAGTGCCGCAGACGACCAGGAACAGGATCTCCCGAAGCGGATGCATAACCCGCCAGGTGTCGCGTGGGTCTTCTATCTCGCCGAGATGGTCCAAAAGCGACTTGAGCCGGGATTTCTCAAAGCCTTCAACAAACTCGAATTCCATGGCCGCGCCCCAAGCGAATCAAAAACCCGCCCAGA
The DNA here is from genome assembly GCA_018971945.1 of Alphaproteobacteria bacterium. Lineage (GTDB taxonomy): Bacteria > Pseudomonadota > Alphaproteobacteria > Caulobacterales > Aquidulcibacteraceae > REEB509. Next base: position 5,342 of record JAGWZH010000138.1, read on the forward strand.
GAATCACGGGACGCGCAACCATGAAACCGCGTTAACCCGAGTTCGGAGCCCTGGAAAAGCCGGCTGACGCGTTGACTCTAAATGCGTTTATGGGCGAATCATGGTCGCATCGATGTCCTCAAACATGCCGGATCTGCCTGGCGACATCGACGCCCTGAAGGCGCTTGTCCGGTCGCAGGCTGAGCAGATCAGGGCCCTCAAGGCCGACACCATGGCGCTGCGCGCCCTGATCTTCGGGGCAAAATCAGAGCGCGCGCGGGTCATTTTTGACGGCGAGCAGCAGAGCCTAAACCTGCAGGGCCTGGGACCTCTGGTCGCCGCCAATGACGCCGCGCCTGCGGGCGGGACGAAGGCCCCGTGCCAGCCGCGAAAGGCGACCCGCAACCTCGGCAGGCTGCCAAGCCATCTGCCGCGGATAGAGCAGGTCATCGAGCCGACACAGACAACCTGCCCCTGCTGCGCCGGCGCCTTGCACAGGATCGGTCAGGATATGTCCGAGGCGCTGGAGATCATCCCCGCCATTGTGCGCGTGCTGCGCACCATCCGGCAGAAATACGCCTGCCGGGCCTCTTGAGACGGGCGTTTTCCAGCACCCAGCGGGGTTCGTCTCTTCGACGGCGGGATGGCGTCGACGTCTGCGATCGCCAGTGTCGCGGTCTGGAAGTACGCGTGGCTGATGCCGCTCAGCCGGCAGGCCAGCATGCTTGCCGGCCAGGGTCTGAAGCTGGATCGGTCAACCCTGACGCGCTGGATGAAGAAGGCCGCCTGGTGGCTCAGACCTCTCTACAAAAGGCAACTCAAGGCGATCCACGCCGCAGACCGGATCTTCTGTGACGAGACCCCGCTTCCCGTGCGACAATGCTCGCTGCGCAGACATCGCCAAAGTGGAGACGCCGGCTTATGCCGCCATCAAGGCGGCGAGCGACCGCTTCAACCGGATCTCCAACGAGCTTGGGGAAGACATAGCCAAGCCGGCCCACCGGCGGCGCGGAAATGGGGACATCTGGCCCTCCGACTGGTGCGAGGGCTTCCTCGCCTATGTCACGCTCACCCGCCCGGAATGGGACACAGTGA
>JAGWZH010000139.1 GCA_018971945.1 Alphaproteobacteria bacterium
GGGGCGCTGCGCCGAGCTCCGCATGGCTCCGCTCCGCGCCCCGGCCTTATCAGCCCGCCAATGGATGATTCGTCCGATCAGGTCGATACTTTTACAACTTTGCTCTGGTCCGTCGTTCAGCGACCCTGGAAACGCCGATGACGACAAATGGCCCTGACCCAAAACCTTGCCGGCACGGCGCAGGATCTCACCCGCACCTTCACCCACAACGCCTCTTCGCAGATCCTCTCGCGCGCGGGCTCCAATGCCGCCTACAATACCCCTCGCCGATTTCGCGGAGCTATATAACGCCTCATGGCTGCGGGAGCGCCATGGGCGCAAGACGCCCAATCAGATCCAGGCCGAACAGAAGGTCCTTGCAACCGGCGCCGCCACGGAGTTCAGTTTGGGGGCGTAACCGGCGCGGTGCATTGTCTCATATCTGTGCCCCGGTGCGGCGGGGGCCTATGGAAAGAGTCCGATGCAAGCCGACGATCTTTCCCCTGTCTTGCAAAGCCTTATTGTTGATCCGGCTGAACTCAGCCAGGCCGCCATCAGCTTTTGGGATGAAACCGCGGCGCGTTCAGAGACGCCAGATCCGCTGTCCTGCGGTCATGCCTGGCAGACGACTGCCTTGGTCTGCTCGCGCCGTGCGGGCGCACCTATATTTTTGCGCCGCTCGGACGATAGCCAGATCGTGTTCGCCCTGACCGGCTCATCGTCTGAGGTTCGGCTGGGTCCTTTAGAGGCGCACTGGAGTTTTGGCTGCCCTCTGCTCGGGCCAGGGTCAATCGAACTGCTCATGGAGACGATCGGGGAGTTGAAGCGTTCGCGTTGTCCGGGCCAGATCATCATTGATATCCCTGGCCTCAACCCAGATGGCGAGCTGACAAAGGCTATCGAGAACGCCTTCAATTCCTGGGAGATATTCCGACAGGACCCCCACGCTGCGGCTAGTTTAGAAAGCGGCCTTGAAGGCTGGCTCTCTCGCCGCAGCGGGAATTTTCGAAGGAAACTGAGAAAGGCTGAGTGGGCTGCTTTGCGCCATGGCGTGATCTTCGAAAGGCATGCGCCGGGTTCCCCACTGGAAGCGGCTGATCTCTACAGCCGGATGCTCAAGATCGAGGCGACAAGCTGGAAGGGCGCTGAAGGCCACGGGCTACTCGCTCTTTCTCGATTCTATGGCATGCTTTTGAGAGCCTACGCGCAACAGGGCGCGGCGCGGGTCATCGTCGCACGCGCCGAGGACAACGATATCGGATTTTGCTTTGGCGGCGAAGCGCTGGGCATTTATCGAGGTCAGCAGACAAGCTATGCCGAACACTGGAGGGACTTCAGCATAGGCGCGCTGATGCATCAAGAGACAGCGCGATGGCTGTGTGAGGACGGCGCTCGTCTCCAGCATTTCGGCCCCATCCAACGATCGCTGTCCTACAAGGCGAGGTTCTGCGAATTGCAATATCCAAGCGTGCGGACGTTGATCCGCTTGAGGGCCCGTCCTTAGCGACAGCTCTGGAAGTCCATTCTTCGACCTCGCCCCGACGATTTGCCAAGAAATCCGCCCCAAAGGGGGCCTTTGACCCAGGGAAACTCTGAACACGCCCGGGGGTCCCGGAGGGCTGCGAAGCAGTCCACCCTTGAGATGTTTTTGAAGGAGGCGGACTGATCCGGCGAACAACGCTCGCGATGGCTGGTTTTGACCGGTAGGCTATGCAGACGCGCGAGGCGACAGCTCTGCTTCGACCCCAGCGCGCCATGACGAAGAACGCGAGGAATTGGATCGCCTGCGCGCTTCTTCTAGATTATTAGAAATATGAAGAAAAACTCGAGACCTTTCAGTGGCAAGAACGTGGGAGGCCGGACTATTTTGACGTGACTCGTGAGGTGTTCATCGGGTTGGAGAAGGCTATTGTTTGCGAAAAAGGCGCGCGAAAAAGCCTGGCTTTTTGTTGATATCGGAAGAGGCGACCGGAGGGCCGGTTCCTTCTTGCGCGACCTCAGTCGGGACGGCTGAAGCCGAGGATCCCCTGGCCTCGACTGCTTGGCGCCGCGCCGCGCCGCGCAATTCGCCTTTGACGACCTGCCGCACCCTCAACGCCAAGGCTTCGACGTCATCTTTCCAAACGTACCAATCCTTGGCTTGCAACAGAGGCAGTTTGCCCAAGTCCGGCTTTCCGACGACAACAGGAATGACCGTCTTTAGGCCGTTCGCTTCCATGGCGAGCGCGGCGTTCAACTCCAAGATCGGCCAGTCCTTCGTCACAGAGTGCGAAGACACGATGGCAAGCACATACCGGGAAGCGCCGAGGGCGGTATTGATCTTCTTGGTGAAGTTTTCGCCCCACCCAATATGCGCTTCATCAAGGAAGGCCTTCAGCCCCTGGCGTGCCAGCGCTTGCGCGATGGGACGTGCAATAGCGTCTTTGTCCTCGCTGGCGTGGCTGATGAACACGTCGTAAAGCTCATCTCCGAACACCATCTTTTTCAAAAAGCGCGATGGGTTAGGATCAAGGTCCAAGACCCTGGCGCAAAGCCTCAAGAATAGCGGATCATCGACGCCGCGCACCATTTTGATGAAGCTCAACTGGCCGTACACTCCGTGGCGAAAGCGTGGGCCAGGGTCCCTGAGAGCTGCGGCGGATGGCCGGTAACGCGAAAAGTGTTCTTGCCCGGCGGCTTGCAGTCCAAACTTTTCCCAAGCGTGCAGCATGGCGCGGACGCGGCGAATGCGTCGGCGTTGCACATTAGCTTTGGCGTTGACGGTGAGGCCGGTGACGGCCTGGCGCATCGCCCGGGTCTGCAAGCGCAATTTCCCAAGATTGGGCGCAAAGCCTGCGGCGCTGATCTCTTTGGCCAGCGCGGCCCCTAAGCGCAAGGTCTTGAGACCGCCGGCGTCGACTTCGTAATGCGCCAAATCTGGGGGGAATTCAGCGCGATTGCAGGAAAAGCTTATGTCGTCTGCGTAGCGCGAATAGGCCACCCCGTTCGACTTGGCTAATCGCGTCAGACGTCGATCCAACTCCGAGGCGACAAAGTTTGACAGAATGGGCGAAGTGGGCGCGCCCTGCGGCAAACCGTTCCGGAATGTGCAAAGTTGCGCCAAAACAGTTGCAGCTGGCGGCGCCATGGCGAAGGGCGGCTTGATGAATAGGCCCCGCACGCGCCCGAAATTGATGCTGGGAAAAAAATCCTTCAGGTCCACATTAAGAACAAATCGCACACCGGTATGGTCCCGGGCATTGGTCAAGACGCTGCGCTTTTCCAAAAATCCATGAGCGCTGGGGTGCGGGCGGTAGGACTGTGCGAGTTTCTCAGCGACCCGGTTCTGCCATGTCTTGATCTGATCGGTCGGAGCTGAAATCAGCCGCATGCCACCGGTGCGTTTGGGGATTTCAAATTCCGTGTAGCGTTTGTCGGGGGACGCCGTGTAGAGCCAATAGGCGAGGTCGCTGCGGCGAGCGCCGAGAAACTCCGCCACATCAGCGACGGTCTGCAGCGCGCCCCAAGCGAATGGGTGGGGCTCCAAAGGGGGTTCTTGGAGCGTCTCCTTGGGCGTCTCCGGAGCTGGGTTTGATGTGTCTGAAGAGAGCATTCCGTCCCTCGCACGATAAGGATATGGAGCGCCCAGAAGCGCCCTTTGCGTCAAACCGAATTGTGACCGTCCCGCTGCGGGAAGGAAAGCGGCGAAGACCACCCGTTATGCGGAACCGCCGCGCCTGTCTTCCGAAGCAGATGAAAACTGCGGCTTAGCGCAGTGTTGGAGCGCCCCAAAAAACCTGGCTGCTGCAGGGAATGCGCCCGCCGCGCGCTCCCTTGGACGCAAAATCACACCCCATTCGCGCGCCAATTGTCAATCGCCGTCGCCCGGTGTTGGCGACGAGGAGTGGCTCTCTTGGCGGGGGGAGAAAGGAACACGCCGCCCCTCGTACCTTGGGGCCCTAGGGCCGGGGCCGCGAGCGGGCCCGGCCCTTGGGTAAAGTGAGACATTGTTTATTCCGCCGCAGGAACAACAGCGGACGTAGAAGGGCGGCGCGCCCATGAGCGAGCATAGCTCGAGGGTATCCCACTGTGTCAAGCACCCCCATTAGTCCCTCAAAAGAGGGGTCAAAGACATGACGCGAAGCCGCGGTTGAAGCCAAGCATAGGAAGAGGTGGGAGACGCAAAGAGGAATGATCTGATTGTACGGGCGAGAGGGTCACCTCCACCGGAGTGGTGTAAATTGGGGCAGCCGCGCAAGGCGAGACAGGCCAATTGCCGGGACGCCTGCATGGGCCCCATGCCCAGTTGCCTTGCTGTTGCGTCCGCATGGGTTGGAAACACTGTCATCTCGAGCAGATCCAGGCGTCGATCCGCCTCGTTATCGTCGCCCATTAGCCGCAGCGCCCACCCCAAGACCAGCGCTGCGGGCATCCCGCCATAACCACGCGCCGTGTGATCAGCGGCGAGTTCGGCAGAAAGCAGAGCAGCGGCGGCACGCGCCTCGCCCGCCTCGACCATCATAGGCGCCCGGCCTATTCTTGAGATTGTGTCTGTGGGACGCGCCGCTACGGCGCGTTCCATGAAAGCGGCGGGGCCATGGGCATCGCCGCGGGCGCAGGCGAGAAAAGCCAACTCCCCGTTTCCCCAGGCCTCATGGGTCCCGCCGCGATCCAGCGCGACAAGATCATTGGAGACGGCCTCAGCGCGCTCGATTTCACCGGTAAAACTCAAAAGCCAGCCGTAGCGGAACAGGGCCCTTGGATTGCGCGGGCCCTCCCGATGGTAACGCTCTCCGAGCGTATAGGCCTCCTGGATGTTGCCAGACTGGTGCAAAGTGGTGATCAAGAGACCGGCGGCGGCGGGTGCAGGATCTGACGTCACGGCCGCCTGCAATGCGTCCAATGCGCCCGCGCGATCACCTTTTCGCAAGCGCTGGGAGGCGAGGCTCGCCCATTCATCGGCTGGGCGAGCCGCCACCTCTTCGGCGGAAGCCGACGCGATCCACAACAAGGCCAGAGGACACGCGACTCAGCCTGTGTTGAGTTTTCTCAGCAGCCCCATGGCAAGTCCCATACTCTAAAAGACACGGCGACCAATCGTCCGAGCGTTCAATTAGCGGGAGCATGTGATCAGTCCGCCTCAGGTAGCACATGACCCGTCCGGCGTTTCGGCGGTGCGGATTCCGCTCAAAAGGCGCCCACCATTCCGAGGAATAGGCGCCCACTCTGATTTGAGGGTTGTGGAGGCTAAAACGGATCGGATTTTGCGGCCGCGCTCGCGGAGCATTGTCCCCTCGATTGAGGGAGAGACGACATACCAGCCGCGAGGACGCCGATGCGCCAGGTGCGCGAGATCTTGAGGATGAAGCACGAGGCGGGACTGCCGGTGCGGGAGATCGTCCGCCGCACAGGGATCCCGCGCCGGACGGTTCGTGAGCTGCTGGAGCGCTGCGCTGCGCGAGGACTCGGCTGGCCGATCGCGCCGGAGGACAGCGAGGCCGAGCTTGAAGGCCTGATGTTCAAGGAAGCGGGCGCCGAGGGGGGCGGTCGACGGCGCCATGCACCAGACCGACGCCCTTGACGTGAGACGCCTGATGCGGAGAGAGGCATCGTCGTTCTTTAAGGACGGAGAAATGCGCCTCAAACCTGTCCGGGGCATAATCCAGGTGGGAACAAACCAAACCGAGGCGGCCCATGGCGGACCGGGCTTGTTCCTGGCGGTCCTGGTGGATCGCCGCGCAGAGCGCTGACCGCCAGGGCTCGAAAACAGACCTTGGAACAGAAAGGGCCCGCGAAGGGCGTGGGCCTTCGCCGTCGGGCTACGCATTTTTCGCTTTCCCAAAACATGCGCCCGTCCCATGGTGGACGGCGTTCAACGAACAGCGGGTGCGTGGTGACAGCGCATTGGAGCGAATGGATCGGTCGGACAGAAACGGCGCGGGAAGAGGCGACCCTTGCGCCCGCTCAGGCTTTAGCCGCCACCCTCGACCGGGAGGACCCAAGCCTTGCGCGCGGCGACATGATCCCGGGCTTATGGGCTTGGCTCTATTTCACCCCAAGGGCGCCGATGCGCGAGATCGGGAGCGACGGTCACCCACAGCGGGGGGGCTTTTTGCCGCCGATTCCGGTGCCGCGCCGCATGTGGGCTGGAAGCCGCTGCAAGTTTATGGCGCCTCTCCGTCTCGGTGCAGCGCTTGAGAGAGTCTCAACGATCACAGCGATCACGGAAAAGGCCGGTCGCGCTGCGACGCTGACCTTCCTTACGATCCGCCACGTGGTCGCCGCTGATGGCGTTCCAGTCCTTGAAGAAGAGCAGGACCTCGTCTTTCTGCCGATCCCGGATGCATGGGAGCCACCAGCGAAAACCTCCGCTCCGAAGCTTGCTTGGGCCCATCCGGTGCCGATCACCCCGATTCTGCTGTTTCGATTTTCTGCGCTGACTTTCA
>JAGWZH010000140.1 GCA_018971945.1 Alphaproteobacteria bacterium
TATTTCGGGGCGGGCGCTTGGGGGATCGAGGCTGCGTCCGAGCGCTATTTCGATATTCCGGCGTCGCAATTGTCGCTTTCGCAAGCCGCCTTGCTCGCAGGCTTGGTCAAAGCGCCTTCGGACTATAACCCTGCCCGCAACGAGGAAGCCGCGCGAGAACGGGCCAATCTGGTGCTGCAGGCGATGGCGGAGGAAGGCTATGTCACTGAGGAACAACGTCTTGCGGCGGCCCAGACCCCTATCCAAGTGACGCGGGCGCACCCCAATGACGATCTAGGCTATTTCAGGGACTGGATCGACCCCCTGCTCAACGAGGTGATCGGGCATGAGCGCGGCGATTATGTGGTGGAGACGACCATCGACATCGAATCGCAGCGCGCGGCGCAGGCCGCGATCGGGCGTCATCTTTCCGAAGAAGGCGACGCGCGCGGGGTCAGCCAGGCCGCGCTCGTCTCTCTGGACGAGGCTGGCGGCGTTGTGGCGATGGTGGGCGGGCGCGACTACGGGGAAAGCCAATTCAACCGCGCCACCCAGGCTGGTCGACAGCCGGGCTCCGCGTTCAAGTTCTTTGTTTATCTCGCGGCGATGGAGCGAGGCTACACTCCCTGGACTGTGCGGGTGGACGCGCCGGTCAGCTACGGCGACTGGCAGCCGCGGAACTTCGACGGGGAATTCGCCGGGCCGGTCAGCCTGACCTCGGCCTATGCCCGCTCCATCAACACAGTGGCTGTGCAATTGTCAAACGAGGTGGGCGGCTCTGAAGTCATCGCCACGGCACGTCGGCTGGGGGTGACCTCGTCTCTCCGCAATTATCGCTCGCTGGCTCTCGGCGCTCAGGACATGACCCTCATCGAGATTACGCAGGCCTATGGGGCTCTGGCTGCAGAGGGTCGGCGATTGACGCCGCATGGAGTCTTGCGGATACGGCGGGTCGACACGCCGGCTCCGCAACTCGTTTGGGAGTCGCCCCACGCGCCGGGGGATGTCGTCATAGAGGGCCAGGCGCAGCGGTACATGAATATGCTGATGACCCGGGTGGTGGAGAGCGGGACGGGGACCCGAGCGCGGATCGAGGGACGCCAAATCGGCGGCAAGACCGGCACCGGCAACAATTACCGCGACGCATGGTTCGTCGGCTACACGCCGGGGATCGCGACGGGCGTGTGGGTGGGCAATGACGGCTTCACCGACACCCAGCGTGTGACCGGCGGCTCACTGCCAGCGGCGATCTGGCGCGATTTCATGATCGTGGCGCTTGATGATGTTCCCGTGCGAGCCTTGGCGCTGCCGGGCGATGGAGACTATGGCCTCGGACCATCGACAGCGACGCTGGAAACACCCGTGGCGACAGCGCCCGCGCCCGTGGTTCGCGGCGCCCCCATCGGAGCCCCTCTAGGCGCTGGACCACCCGTGGCCGTGGTTGACGATGGAGCCGACCGCAGCCTTGATTTCGGTCCAGAGGGTTAAGGGCAAGGTTAGGCGCACCCGCCCACAGCGTGCAGCTCTGCGCCGTTCCGCTTCAGCCAACCGCGATGGACCCGCCAGTCCGGACAGCAGCGTTCGACATGGCTCCAGAACCGCGGGGAATGATTCATCTCTAGAATATGGGCCACCTCGTGGGCCGCCAGGTAGTCGAGCACCGCCGGCGGCGCCAAGATCACGCGCCACGAAAACGACAGGGCCCGAGCGGCCGAACAGGAACCCCAGCGGCTTTTGGTGTCCCTCACCGTCAGGCTGCTAGGACGCACGCTCAGGGTCGCGGCGTGGCGATCAACAGCTTCGCCGAGACGTTCGCGGGCCTCGGCCTTAAGGAAGCGGGCGAGACGCGGGGCGAATAGGGCGGCGTCGTCGGCGGGTATGATCAGGCGCGGGCTTGGGACCAACTCACGGCGGACCAGGCCATGGCCTTGGGCCGACTCCAACAGGTGGTCCATTCCAAGAAAGGGAATAACCGCGCCAGGCTTCAAGGGCGCGGGATCGGGCAAACGCTGTAGCTGCTGGGTGATCCAGGCGGCGCGCTCTGCGGCGAACTCCAAGGCCGCGGGCGCCGCTCGCGAGGACGGACTTATGGCAACCGCCTCCCTGCGGGCGGCGTCGATCCTCAGGCCGATGCGTCGGGCGCGGTGATCGATGACCAGACGGACCGCGACGGGACGACCTGCGAACTCCGCAACCGTGTGCAGACCTTCCTTCGGCATCGACTTGAATACGGAACGCATGATTCGATTGAGGTGCCATATGGGGCGAGTCGTGTCACGGGGAGGCTCGTATCAGCCGGAGGACCCCGGCGAGGGCGAGGCACATCAGGACAAGAGCGCGCAACCTGGCGCTGGCGATCCCGAAAGGCGAGCAAGGGGCTCCCCGCCCCGCGCCTCCGCGCCGGCCCTTCAGGTCACGGCGCGCAGCTTCGGCCGGCGGGCGGAAGAGGCTTTCGCGGCGCCCTCCCCTTGCGCGGCCAGAATGAACGCTCGGAGACGAGGATAAATCTCCTCCAAGAACCGCTTGCCATGAAAAACGCCATAGTGGCCGACCAGCGGCTGCACATAAAGCTCGCGCGCATTATCAGGGATGTTCGGGCACAGATCATGGGCTGCTTGGGTCTGGCCAACGCCAGAGATATCGTCGCGTTCGCCTTCCACGGTCATGAGGGCGGTGCGGCGAATGGCGTTGAGGTCGACCATGTGGCCGCGGTGATCGAAGACGCCCCGGGCGAGTTTATATTCTTGGAAAACGTCCTCTATCGTTTGAATGTAAAACTCTTCGGTTAGGTCCAGGACAGAAAGATATTCGTCATAGAATTCGCGATGCTTGCCTGCGCTGTCGCCGTCGCCTTTGGTCAGGTTCTGAAAGTATTCCCAGTGCGCGTCGACATGGCGAGACCAGTTCATCCCCATGAATGAGGCGAGCTGAATAAAGCCTGGATATACCTGTCGGAAAGCTCCTGGATACATGGCGGGCACGGTATGGATCATGTTCTGCTTGAACCACTGCAGCGGCCGTTCTTCCGCGAGCTTATTGGGCGCTGTAGGACTGCGGCGGGCGTCGATGGGACTGCCCATAAACGTCATCGACAACGGCGTGCATGGATCGCCCGCCTGGCTCATTAGCGCAACGGCGGCGAGGACCGCTGGACCTGGCTGACAGACGCCGACCACGTGAGCGCCCGGGCCCAGCTTCTGCAGCATATAGATGATGTGGTCGACATAGTCGTTGAGATCGAAGCGCCCGGCGATGAGCGGGGCCATCCGCGCGTCGACCCAGTCGGTGACATAGACCTCGTGGTCAGGAAGGAAGCCTTCAACGGTGCCGCGGAGAAGGGTCGCGAAATGGCCTGAGAGCGGCGCCACGATCAGCACTTTGGGATCGGCCTTCATGCCCTCGCGCGCGGCGATCAAATCACGCGGCTCGCGTTCAAAATGCGTAAGACGGACCCACGGGTTGGTCCACACATGTTTCGGAGAGATGGCTACCCTGTGGCCGTTGACGATGGTGAAGGGCAAGTTCCAATCAGGCTTCCGGTAGCGCCGGGTGATGGTCTCGAACACGTCGGACGCAGCCGCGGCGGCGCGGCCCATGGGCGTATGAGCGGCGGGGTTAAACGGCGCCCGAAAGAGCGCCGACTGCGCCATTGCGGCGGCGCGCAGAGGCATGACGGCTAGGTGGTTGAGTTCATAGAGGGTATAAAGCATTCACCTCGCCTTCGCCGTCATTTCAGCCCTCACGAAGCGCCAAACCCAGGCAATTCGCTTCGAATGAAGGCCTGAACTTTATCATCCTTCATAATCGTTACGGTCTTTTTAAGGTCCGCAGCGCTTTGCCTGCATCATCCCCTTCGACGATGATTGAACGCCCCAGTCGCGGCGCACCGCCACAGCGTTAACTTCTTTGGCGAATAATAGACCAAGGCGTGCACGGCGAGGGGAAAATAAGCAGAGGCTTTTCAGGCTTCGGAGCGCCATCTCATCCGCGCTCATGGGCCTGGTTCACGATTGATTGACGTTGCGCGCGGCACGTCGGGGGCCTCGGCTGCGGCGATGCCCTGGACGCCAAGGCCAGAGCGGCGTTCAATGGAGCTCAGAGATCATCCGGCTATGAGACGACTTTGACCGACGCGCGCCCTGTCCGCCCTGGCGCCAACCATGAGAGCATCTGGACGGCTTCGGGTCGCGTGCGGCTGCGGACGCTTGTGGTGCTGCGGTGGCTGGCCGTCATCGGGCAAACGGCGACGGTTTTGTTCGTGCAGGTCGTGCTCGGCTTCGATGTTTGGCTGTTCGCCTGCCTCTCCATCATCGCTGTGTGCGCCTGGGTCAATGTGTTCCTGATGGTTGCGCGACCGAACCAAGTGCTCGTGCGCGAGTGGGAAGCGGCGGCGCAACTGGGGTTCGACGTGCTGCAATTGTCAGCGCTGCTGGCGGTGACAGGGGGAACGCAGAACCCCTTCATGCTGCTCTATATCGCGCCAGTGGCGATCTCAGCAGCGGTGTTGCGGCCGGCGGTGACGGCGGGCCTCGCGGCGTTGGCGTTTTGTTGCATCGGTGTGGTGGCGTTGTGGCACGCTCCGCTGCCATGGGACCCTCCGGGCGGATTCACGCTGCCGCCGATTTATCAGGCGGGCCTCGCGACAGCGGTCATGATCGGGCTTGGGTTCACCAGCGTCTATGCTTGGCGCGTCGCGGCCGAGGAGGAGCGCCTCAACCTCGCTTTGGCGGCGGTCCAAGCCGTCTTGGCCAGGGAGCAGCGTCTGTCGGCGCTTGGGGGGCTCGCAGCGGCGGCGGCGCACGAATTGGGCACCCCGCTGGCCACCATTCATCTTGTGGCGAAGGAGATGGCTCGTAGCCTTCCAGCGGACTCTCCGCTCTTGGAAGACGCCCAGCTCTTGGCCTCACAGAGCGAGCGTTGCAGGCAAATCTTGAAGCAGCTCTCGCGGAGGCAGGAAACGCCGGACGCCATGCACGAGCGGATGAATTTGCGAGCGCTCCTCGAGGAGGCGGCGGCGCCGCACCGGGGCCTGGGGCGACGCGTGGCCTTGATGATCGAAGGGGCGGAGCGTTCAGGCCCCGGGCCCGACATCAAGCGCATGCCCGAGGTCATTCAAGGTTTGCGGAATCTCGTTGAAAACGCCGTTGGTTTCGCACACCGAGACGTGACGGTCTTGGGCACGGTCGAAAACGGAATGTTGTCGGTTACGGTCATGGACGACGGTCCAGGTTTTCAGCCCAGCGTCCTGGCGCGCTTGGGCGAGCCCTATGTGAGCGAGCGGGGCTCAGGGGATCGTGCGGGGGGGATGGGGCTCGGCTTCTTCATCGCCAAGACCCTGTTGGAGCGGTCTGGGGCTTACGTACAATTCGGCAATCGACAGCCGCCGCAGCATGGCGCGTTGGTCAGGGCGACATGGCGGCTCGCCGAGGTGACGCCGCCCCCACTGCACGGGGCGCATGACGCTTGACGTCCTCTCTAATCGGCTTGGCTGCGATCTTGCGTTTTCTTGGGCGTTTGCCTTGTCTGAGGTTCGGACGTATGATCCGCGGTCGGTGGAATTCACAATCCGTTTCGGGGGGAGATCGGCGCGATGGACGATGGCATGATCGATTTTCCAGGGGAGAAAACCCTTCTGATCCTGGATGACGATGCGCCGTTCCGGTTCCGCCTCGGTCGGGCTCTTACAGGCCGCGGCTTCGCCGTGTCGGCGGTTGGCACGGTTGCGGAGGCTTTGGAGGTCGCGCAGGCCAGTCCACCAGCCTACGCGGTCTTGGATCTGCGATTGGACGACGGTTCGGGGCTCGAGGTGGTGGAAGAACTGCACAAGCGCCGCCCCGACTGCCGGGTCGTGATGCTCACCGGTTATGGCAACATCGCCACCGCTGTGGCGGCGGTCAAAGCCGGGGCGCTTGACTATCTGCCCAAGCCTGCCGACGTCGAGGACGTGATCAAAGCGCTTCTTGCGCGGCCGGACGCGACCCCTGCCCCGCCGGACAATCCGATGAGCGCTGATCGGGTGCGGTGGGAGCATATCCAGCGCGTTTACGAGCTCTGCGGACACAATGTTTCGGAAACGGCGCGGCGGCTGAACATGCACCGCAGAACTCTTCAGCGAATTCTGGCCAAACGCGCGCCGAAATAACGCCTGTTAATCTTGGCGGATGGCGGTAAGGCCGACGGCTATGGACTTTGGCGAGGAGGCGCTTAATCCTCGTCGTCTTCGTCCATTTCATCGTCGTCAAGATTGATATAAAGCTCTTGCAGCCTCTGCAACAGCTCGCAGACTCGTTTCCGAAAGTTTACATCATAGTTCTTGTGTGTTTCTTGGCATTTCCTTCAATGTTATGCTACATACTCC
>JAGWZH010000024.1 GCA_018971945.1 Alphaproteobacteria bacterium
CGTCAAGGCGGCCCAGATCCAGGCTCAGATCCAAGCTCTGGGCCGCAGCCTCGGCGGCGGCGGCGTTTTTCGGATCCAGGCCCCTATCCAGCATGCTTAAGCCGACAGCCCGGTAAAGCAGGCCCGTGTCCAGAACTTTCAGGCCAAAAGCCTCGCCGACGCGCCGCGCCAAGGTGCCCTTGCCGGAAGCGGTGGGTCCGTCGATCGCGATGACAAGCGGTCTCATGCATCGACCCGGATATCAGCGCCCAAACCCGCCATGAAAGCGGAAAACCCCGGAAAGCTCGTCGCGATCATGTCCGCGTCTTCAACGATCACCGGGTTCTGGGCGGCCAAGCCCAGAACCAAAAAACTCATGGCGATGCGATGGTCGCCATGGGTTTCGATCACAGCGCCGCCCTTGACCCCGCCTGCGCCCTTGCCCTCGATGATCATGCCGTCAGGACGCTCCTCAATCTCCACCCCGCAGGCGCGCAGGCCGTTCACCATCAGCGCGATGCGGTCGCTCTCCTTGACCCGCAGCTCCTCGGCGCCGGTCAGCACGCTCGTCCCCTCTGCGAAAGCGCAGGCGACCGCCAGGATCGGGAATTCGTCGATCATGTCGGATGCGCGGGCGGCAGGGGGAGACACGGCCCTCAAGCCCCCGCCGCGGATCAGAAGGTCCCCAATGGTCTCGCCCGCGCTGTCAGTCTGCGCCAGAACCGTCAGCGCAGCGCCCATGTCGCGCAGCGTCGCATAAAGGCCGGCGCGCAAGGGGTTAAGGCACACGCCCTCAAGCCTGACCTCCGAGCCCGCCAAAATGGCTGCGGCGACGGCGGGAAAAGCCGCCGAAGAAGGGTCCGCCGGCACCGTCACCGGGGCGGGATAGAGGCTGGCTGGGCCCTCCACCGAGACGCGCCAGCCGCCCGAGGGGCATTCGCTCTCCGCGATGCTGGCGCCAAAGGCCTTAAGCATGCGCTCGGTGTGATCGCGGGTGCGCTTGGGCTCGAGGATCTCGGATCGTCCCTCCGCCCCCAAGCCGGCCAGCAGAATCGCCGATTTGATCTGGGCGGAGGCGATTTGGGGCGCATGCGCCAAGGGAGCGAGGCCCGCCTTGCCCTGCAAGGCGACAGGCAGACGGCCGCCAGCCCGGGCGAAGCTCTGGGCGCCCATGGTGCGCAAAGGGTCGAGCACCCGCGCCATGGGCCGCCCTGAAAGACTCCCATCGCCGGTGAAAATCGACAGAATCGGAAAGCGTGCGGCCGCGCCCATGGTCAGGCGCGCCCCGGTGCCGGAATTGCCGAAATCAATTGGCGCGATGGGCTCCTTTAAACCCCCGCGGCCCACCACCCGCCAACACCCGTCGCCAAGCGCTTCAACAGAAGCGCCATAGGCGCGCATGGCTGCGGCGGTGTTCAAGACGTCCGCGCCTTCCAGAAGACCCCTCACCGTCGTCTCGCCATGCGCCAACGCCCCCATGATCAGGCTGCGGTGGGAAATGGATTTGTCGCCGGGGGGTCGCGCCCGACCGGACAGCGATCGTACGGGATGCGCCTTGAGCCGCATGGGTTCCTGTCTCAATGAGGCTTACCGTTCGCCAGGTCGGTGGGAAGGGTTCCAAAAGCTTTTGACAGGGGCGGAGGATAGTGGCAAGCGAGCGCCCCTGTTGACAAGCCTCATAGCCCTTCAGGAGATGCGCGTGGCCAAGGCGGAGTTGGGCGACAAGCAGACCTGTCCCAGTTGTGGGGCGAAGTTCTACGACTTGAAGCGGCGCCCAGCGGTGTGCCCCAAGTGCTCGACTTCGTTCGACCCCAGCGAAGAGGTCTACAAAGTCAAACGCGTGCGGTCCCGGACGGCGACGGCGCAGCCGGATTATGAGGACGAGGAAGAAGAAGAGGTCGGCGCCAAGGTCGCCGTCGACGATGGCGACGAGGCGGAGGAAGAGGTCGAGGAAACCCCCGATCTCGATGAGGCGGTGGCCGAGGACGCGCCAGAAATCCTAGACGAAGAAGACGAAGAAGAGCCTGTCGTCGTCGCTCGGGCCAAAGGCGATGAATTGCCCGACGGTTTTTCGGAAGATGATGAGGACGTCATCGCCGACGACGAAGACGGCGTGCCCTTGCTCGAGGAGGATGAAGCCTTCGACGACGACGATCTCGGCGAAGTGGTCGAAGACGGCGACGAGGAAGAGGCTGACCGGTGAACAAGCCGCTTGATACACACGCGGCGCGCGATTAAAGACACCCACCTTCGCAGCCGGCCCCAACCGGCTTGCGACGTTCGGTTCAGGATCTGGTTTAGGGGCCATAGCTCAGCTGGGAGAGCGCCTGCATGGCATGCAGGAGGTCAGCGGTTCGATCCCGCTTGGCTCCACCATTTTCCCCGTCTCGTGTCTTGAGGAAAGGCCCATGGCGACCCCCTCGCCGTCCCGCGGCACAGCATCGCTTCTGGGCTTTTTGGGCCTCGTTCCCTTTGTCGGTTTGGCGCTCGCCGCGGCCGCGGGCGCTGCGCCCTTCGGCTATGACGCCGAGTTCGCGCTCGTGGCCTACGGAGCGACGATATTGTCGTTTCTGGGCGGGATCCAATGGGGGTTCTTGCTGAGCCCCGGGGGCCCAACGCCCATAAAGCGCTTCGGCTTGCGGCTGGCCCTGGGGACCGCGCCGCAGCTTCTGGGGTGGGCGGCGCTCTTATGGGCCTCGCCCCTGAGCCTTATGCTCTTGGCGGTTTCGCTGGCCGCGCATTTGGCGGTCGACGCCCGCGCGGTGCGCGATGGGCTCGCGCCGTCCTGGTTTATGAGCCTCAGGACGCCGTTGTCATTGGGAGCGGCGGCAAGCCTGGTCGCCGCAGCCTTGGTCTGACGGGCTCTCCCCCTCTGTCCAGCGATGCGCTGAACGGTCTTGGTCGGCAACCGGCCTCATGATCGGCGCCGCCCATCGCCCAAATCGCGCCCGCTCCCGATCCTGTGCAACGCCCTCTTCCTTCTTAAAAGGGCCTTCAGCGGAAGAACGCGCGGGTCGCCCCCCCTCGGGTCCGGGCTACCTTTTTCGTAAAACAGCCGCGATTTCGCGCCTCCGCCCATCAAGAGCGTTTCTCTAAAGCCTCACCCCCTGCCGATCACGGGCAGCTCTAAGCGGCGGCGCGTCGCCGCCGAGGCCGAGCCCTCACCGGGGGCCGTCCCCAAAGGCTTCGGTTTGGCATGGCTCGCTGATCCCGCCCTAATCGCTCTGTTGGCTCAGATAAGCGATGAGATCAGCCCGGCGCTGGGGCTGGTTGATCCCGCTGAAAACCATGGTCGTGCCCGGCATCATCGCCTGGGGCCGCTCAAGATACGCAAACAGCGTTTCTTGGGTCCATATAAGCCCCGAGTTCTGATTGGCTTCAGAATAGGCGAAACCAGGAACCGCACCCGCCGCGCGGCCGACCACGCCATGCAAGGAAGGGCCCGTGCCGTTGAGGCCAGGTGCGATGGCATGGCAGGATTGGCACAAAGCGCGATAGAGACGGGCGCCCACCGCAGGGTCGCCGGAGAGGCGAGCGCCGTCCGCACCGACAATCTCGAGCAATAGAGGTTGCGCGGTCGGCGCCTCGACCATCGCTGGCGGGGTTTGGGGAGCAGACGACGCCGTCGCAGGGGCGTTTTCCCTCGGCGCGGATGGGGGAACGCCGCAGGCCGCCATCACGGCAAGCGCGGCCGCCAGCAGCGGCGCTTGGCCAAGACGCTGCAAATCCATTGCATTGTGCTCCATGATCTGATCGCTTAACGGGGGTCTAGCGCGGGCGGCTCCGTCGTCAAACCCATGATGGCGGCTTCGGCGCGATGTGGCGTATTTGTGACCAAGCGCCCGCCGACGATCGTCGCCAATCTGTCAAAAATATGTCTCCAAACTTTCGCGGGGCTGTGACGCAGGCTTCGCAACCCCGCTTTAGGCGTTGTCAAATCGTTAAGAGGCCGTCGCGGGGCGGAGGCCTGAACGCTGGGGATTTTTCATGACATTGGCGAACACTTTGCGTGCGTCCGCTGCGGCGCTGGCCTTAGCGCTGGCGGCGTGCTCCGGTTCGGACGTGGCCTCGCCCGGGGCGACCAATTCCGGAACGCCTCCCGGCGGCGGCGGCGGCGGCGGCGGTTCTGGCGGCGGCGGCGGCACTGTGGCTTGCCCGACCGGCACGACCAATGTCGGCGCCCTTGCTGGTTCGACCGTGTGCCAATTGACCGGGCAGATCCTTGTCAATCTCACGCTGCCACGGCTGACCGGGGTGGTCTACCAGCTGAATGGCCGCGTCGATGTCGGCGTAGATGTCGGCGCTGCCGGAACCAGCGCCAATGGTCGCGCCGCCACGCTGACGGTGGAGCCCGGCGTCACCGTCATCGGCAATACGGGGCTCGATTATCTGGTGGTCAATCGCGGGTCGCGAATCAACGCGGAAGGCTCCGCCACCCAGCCGATCGTGTTCACCAGCCGCAATGATTTCACCAATACCGGAAACCGCGCCACCGCGCAGGGGGAATGGGGCGGGCTGGTGCTCTTGGGCCGGGCTCCGATCAATGAGTGTCGGACGAGCGGCGCTGTCGGGGGTTCGGCGGACTGCGAGAACGAAGTGGAAGGGGTGTCGGGGACGCCGGCGCTTTTTGGCGGCGCTGTGCCGACCGACAGCTCGGGCACCCTGCGCTATGTGCAGGTCAAGCACTCGGGCTTTGAACTTGCCCCCAACCGGGAACTCAACGGCATCACGTTCGGCGGCGTCGGGTCGGGCACGATTGTGGAGAATGTTCAAGTCCATAACAGCTCCGATGACGGCGTGGAGTTTTTCGGCGGCACGGTGAACGCCCGCTTCCTTGTCCTGACAGGCAATGACGACGACAGCGTCGATGTGGAGATGGGCTATACCGGCAGCCTGCAGTTTGTGTATGTGCGCCAACGCGACGCTGGCGGAGACAAGCTGATCGAAAGCGACAGCTATTCTGGCTCGCTCACAACGCTGACTGCTGACCTCGTCAACAAGACGCCGCGGTCAAACCCCACGATCGCCAATTTCACCTTTATCGGGGTCAATCCCAATGGGTCAGGCTCGAGCGCTGCGATCGGGGGCATGCACCAGCGGGAAGGCATGGCTGGACGTTTCGTCAACGGCATCGTGGCGGGATCAGGCTCGTGCCTGGATATCGACAATCAGAGCCTGACAACCGCGCTGCCCACCTATAATGGCGTGCTTTTGGGTTGCGCGACGACTTTCAACACCGACGCAGACGATGAGTCCGCGACCTTCAACGCTGGCGCCAATAACCGGGTGGCCACGCCTGCGGAGCTCACGCTGACGGCGAACTTCCTGCCCGGTCCTTTCGAGCGTGGCCTCACTCCCGCCCCAACCCCAAGCGGGCTTTTGCCTGCGGCCTATCTGGGCGCCTTCGACGCCAACGCCACCCCTGGGTCGAACTGGACCACGGGCTGGACTGCAGCCAACACCGTGGCCCCGACCGCGGCTTGCCCCACAGGGACGACCGAAGACGGCACAATCGCAGGACAGCGGCGCTGCGTCCTGCCTGCAGTGATCGCGGCCAATACGCGTCTGACCTTCGGCAATATCTATGAGATCAACGGCCGGGTGGATGTCGGTCGGGATGCGGGGGCTTCGGGAACAGGCGGGACCACGGTGGACCTGACCATCGACGCGGGCGTGACGCTGTTTGGCCGCAACGGTCTTGACTATCTAGTGGTCAATCGGGGTTCGCGGCTCTTCGCCAACGGCGCGCCGAACGCCCCGATCGTGATGACCTCGTTCAATGACATCACCAATCCTGCAGGCCGCAACGAAGCCACCGCACAAGGGGAGTGGGGCGGTCTGGTGATCCTTGGGCGGGCCCCGATCAATGAGTGCCGCGCCAGCGGGGCCATCGGCGGCACTGCCGATTGTGAAAACGAGATCGAAGGCGTCGGTGGCGCTCCGGCCCTGTTCGGGGGGGCTGTGGCGACGGACAATAGCGGCCGGCTTCAATATCTGCAGGTGCGCTATTCCGGGTTCGAGCTCGCGCCGAACCGGGAGCTGAACGGCATCACGTTCGGCGGGGTCGGCAGCGGCACGGTTGTGGAATATGTCCAGGTGCATAACAGCTCCGACGACGGGATCGAGTGGTTCGGCGGCACGGTGAATGGACGCTATCTCGTCGTCACCGGGGCCGACGACGACAGTTTCGATGTCGAAATGGGCTATCAGGGCCAGGTGCAGTTCGCCGTGGCCGCGCAACGCACAGGCGGCGGCGACAAGCTCATGGAAAGCGACAGCTATTCAGGAACGCTCACGACCTTGACCGCTGACCTCGTCAATAAAACGCCGCGGTCCAATCCGGCCTTCGCCAATTTCACCTTTATCGGCGTCAACCCGAATGGTTCTGGCTCGAGCGCAGCGGTTGGCGGCCTGCACCAGCGCGAAGGCATGGCCGGCGCCTTCACCAACGGGATCGTGGCGGGGTCGGGCCAGTGCCTCGACGTGGATAATCAGAGCCTGACCACGGCCCTGCCGAGCTACCGCTCGATCGTGCTTGGCTGCGCCACGGCGTTTAATTCCGACTCCGACGACGAAGCGGTGGTGTTCAACCCCTCGGGCGTCACGACCAATAATGTCGTTGCGACCCCAGCTCAGCTGACCCTGACCAACCGGTTCGTGAACGGCGCCTTCGAAGCCGCCCAAACCGCCTCCACGCCCAGCGGGTCGTTCTTCCTCTCCGCGCCTTATGTGGGAGCGGTGCGGGCCTCCGATACCTGGTGGCAATCTTGGACCTGCGGTCTCGCCACAGGATCGAGCTGCTGATCCCTGCAAGTACGGATCAGGGACGGCCGGGGGGTCGTCCCTGATCGCCTTCTCCTCCCGCGATGGGGCGCATGACCATGAAATCCTTTACCAATACTCTTCAGCGCTTGCTGCTCCTCGCTGGCGCCGCCTGGATCGCTCCGGGACTGGCGATGGCGCAAGATGGGCAGTCTCCCGCCGACGCGGGGCCGCCATCGGCGGAAGAGGCTCTCGAAGACGAGATGGGCTCTGAGGAGTCCGAAGAGATCGTCGTTCTCGGCCGGTTCATTCCCGAGCCGATGCGGCAGACGTCTGAAGTGGCGACCTTTCTGTCTGCTGAGGACCTGGCGCGGCAGGGCGACGATAATGCGGCGGCGGCGCTGACGCGCCTGTCGGGCCTTTCGGTGGTGTCTGGCCGGTTCGTGTTTGTCCGCGGTCTTGGCGACCGGTACTCCTCTGCCCAGCTCAATGGTTCGCCCCTGCCGAGCCCAGAACCCTTGCGCCGGACCGTGCCCTTGGATCTCTTCCCCTCCAATGTGCTCGAAGGGGCGGTCGTTCAGAAGACCTTCTCGCCGAATTTTCCAGGCGAGTTCGGCGGCGGCATCATCGATCTGCGGACGGTCGATGCGCCCAATGAGCCGTTTTTCAATCTGAAGCTCGGCTCCGGCTTCAACACCGAGGCGGGGCTGCGAGAGGGGTTTGTGTATCGCGGCGGGGACTATGACTGGACAGGTTTTGACGACGGCACCCGCGAGCTGCCGCCGATCATTGCCAACGCAGTGGGGACCAACAGGCCGCTGACCAATCTCAATTTCACCGACGCCCAGCTCGAACAGTTCGGCGAGAGCCTGACCAATTCCCCGCTCACGGTTGTGCAGCAGATGGAAATCCCGTTTGACGTGGAGGTGGAAGCCACGGGCGGGGCGTCCTGGGACATCGGCCGATATAATCTCGGCGCGATCGGGGTCGTGGCCTATTCCAATGATTGGCGGGCGCGGCAGGCGCGGTTCGGCTCGGCGGCGAGCACCGTGAGCGGGGTGCGCGACTCTACGGTCTGGGACATCACGCTCAATAGTCTTGTGGGCCTGAGCCTCGGCTGGGACACCCATGAAATCGCCGGGACGCTCTTTTATGTCCACAACACCGCCAAAGAAACCCAGATCACCGCCACTGACGACGACAATGCGGGACGCTCGCGGCAGGAAAACACTGCCTGGTACGAGCGGGAGCTCCTGTTTGGGCAGCTGACCGGGGATCACGAGTGGGATCAGCTGGAGTTCAATTGGCGATTGGCGGCGTCGCAATCAAACCGCGAGGCTCCCTATAACCGCTATATCAACTACCAGCTCAACACGAGCACCGGCCAGTTCTTCTATCGCGACCGCGGCAACGATAACCGCACAAGCTTCTCCTCGCTGACCGATGAGATCGTCAGTGGCGGCGCCGATCTCACTTACACCCTGCCCCTGAGCGACGCCCGCGATCTTGAGCTTGCGGCGGGGTTTGATCATTCCCACACCGTCAGGAACTTCCGTTCTTTGGATCTTGCTTTCACCCAGCTCCAAATTCCTCTGCCAGCGGATGTCGCAGGGGCGCGGGTCGATTTTCTGTTCGGACCGGACAATATTGGACCGCAACGCTTCCAGCTGCGCGTCGCGAACACGTCGAATGTCGGCTATAAAGGCGACCTTGCGGTGGACGCGGCCTATGTGCGGGCAGATGTGGAAATCATCCCGCTTGTGCGCCTCGCGCTCGGGGTGCGCTATGAGGATGCGGTCCAGACCGTGACCTCGCGGAGCCTTTTTGGAACGCCTTCGGCGCCGCGCACCAATTTGGCCAACACCTATTGGCTGCCGGCCGCGACCCTGACCTGGAATTTCGCGGAGGACCTTCAGCTCCGTCTTGGCTATTCCCAGACCATCGCCCGGCCGCAATTTCGGGAGCTTGGAGCGTCTTTGTTCAACGATCCGGATACGGACCGTAATTATCGCGGAAATCCGCTTCTGGTGGACTCCGAGCTGCAGAACTATGATGCGCGCCTTGAGTATTATTTTGGCCGAAGCCAGTTCGTGACAGGCGGTCTGTTCTACAAGACCATCGAAAACCCGATCGAAGAATTTTCCTTCTCCACGGGCGGGGGCGACATCACCTCGTTTTATAATGCTCCAGAGGCTGAGCTTTATGGCGTGGAGCTTGAGTATCGGACCCGGTTTGAAAGCCCATTTTCCGGCGCGTTCTGGGACGACCGGGACTGGCTCTTCGCCGTGAATTACACCTATACCCAGGCCGAAATCGTGGTGGACGATCCAAGTAAGCGGGTCGCTGACCCAGGCCGGATCGGGCAGTCGGATCCGACCTCGCGGGTGGGAGACCTCGTCGAAGACGGCTCGCAATTGCAGGGCCAGTCCCCGCACCTCGCCAATCTGCAGTTCGGCTGGGAAAGCGATCAGGACGAACTCACCCTGCTTGTGGGTTATGTCGACGCGCGGGTGCTGGAACGCAGCGGTTTCACCGCCACGAGCGGGGGCGCCCCGCGCTATGTCGACACGAGCGTGGTGGAAGAGGCCGCAATCAATGTCGATCTTGTCTATCGGCGGAGTTTGTCGATCCTGGGTCGGGACTATCGGTTCAGCCTCAGCGGTCGCAATCTCTTGGACGAGGAGCATGTCGAGACCCGGCAGGGGACGGGGGAAGACATCAACAGCTATGGCCGGGGCATGAGTTTCTCTGTAGGATTGTCGACGGCCTTCTGAGACGCATGCGGGGGACAACGCGCTGCTCTTGGCTGGGAGCGGCTCTCATGGGTCAGAGCCGTTCTCCGGGGTTCCGGAGGGCGGTTCTTGGCTATTCTGCGGGTCTGAAAACGAAAGGCACGGGCTTTGCGCCCGTCGGGAGTTGGGGTTCCATGGCGATTGCTCACCGTACGCTTTTGGCGCAAGCTGCTCGCGCGAAAGGGCGCAGCGCCCCGGTCGTCCGCCCCGCCGTAGAGGCCGTTTTGGCGGCGGCGATCGCTCTGGGGGCAGGGCAGGCGGGATGGGCCGCGTTGACCACACCCACAGCGGACGCCGCAGGACCCGGCGATGCGCCTGCCGCTGATCAGATCGCTTCGACGACGGCATTAAGCCTTGAGGCCTCCCCGTTTGCGCCGATGGCGGGACCGGTCGATCAAGTCGCCCTCGCGCAACTGGATCTGCTTCAGCTAACGGGGGTCCGCATGGCCGCTGACCCTTCCCGCAGTGGGGCCATTCTGCGGATGAGCGATGGCAAGCAACAAGCCTTCCTGGTCGGGGGGGAGATCTTGTCCGGCATTCGTCTTGTTGCTGTGAGCCCCCACGGGATCGTTGTGGCGCACGCGGCCGGCGAACGCTCCCTGGCGATGCCTGTGGCCCAAACGACGGGTCTGCGCCAGGGTCTGCAAGCCCTCGGGGCAGGGCCGGTTTCGGCCGCCGCTTCAGGGGCGGGCGGGGCCCTTGCCGCTTCGGCGCCGCTTGCGGAGACGGCGGGACCCAGTCCCGCATTCGGTCCTGCAGAGCAGGCCTGGCTGGCGGCGACCCTGCGCAACCCTGTGGCGGGGCCGGCAGGGGTGCGGGGCTTCCGGCTCGCCGACAATGTCCCGCTCGCTGCGCGGGCGGCAGGGGTTGCGGCGGGGGACGTCGTGGAGGCGATCAATGGCGCGCCGGCGGGGAACATTCTTGCAGCGATCGCCGCGGCGCAGGCGGGAGGGCCGGTGGCCCTGACGGTGCGGCGGGCGGACGGGGAAACCGCCCATCTGCGCTTCACCCTGCCCTACGGGGCGGCGGCGGAGCTCGCCCCGTGAAGGGGGCGCTCAAGGCCGCCACGCGGGCGATCGCTGTGGCGCTGGCGACTGCTTCATTGCCAATCCCTCTCAGCGTGGCGTTCGCCCAGCAAGCCGCCCCACAAACGGGGGGCGTGGCGCTCAGGGAAGTCGATATCCGCGCCTTCATCGCTGATGTCGGCAACGCGACGGGCCGGACCTTCATCATCGATCCGCGGGTGCAGGGCCAGGTGACCGTGCTCGCCCAGCAGCCGCTGGACGACCGGGAATTGTTTGATGTGTTTCTCAGCACGCTGCGGGTGCACGGATTCGTGGCGATCCCGACCGCCCAAGGCGCATGGCGGATCGTGCCGGAAGAAACCGCGGCGCGGGACCCTTCAGCGGCTCCGGCCTCCGCCAACCAGAACCGCTTCGTGACCCAGGTGTTTCGGTTGAGCTTCGCAGACGCAGCGAGCGTGGCCACGGCGCTGCGCCCAATGTTGTCGGAACGGGGACAAGCCACCGCAAGCGCAAGGGGCAATGCGGTGATCGTCGTGGACTATGGCTCCACGGTCACCCGGTTCGGAGAGATCATCGCCCGGCTCGATGTCGACAGCTCGATCTTTCGCTCCCTGCCCCTTGAGAATGTCTCGGCGCAAGAGATGGCGCGCCTCGCCCAGGGCATGGCGACCGCGGTCGGAGACGATGCGGGCGCGCGGCCGCTTTTGCAGGCAACCCCGGTGGCGGGAAGCAATAGTCTTGTGTTGAGGGGCGATGAGGCCCTTCTTGATCGGATCATCCCGATCCTGACTGAACTCGACAGAGGGGCCGAGCTCGAGAGCGCGGTGCAGGTTCTGCCTCTGCGCTATGCTCTCGCAGCGGAACTCGCCCCGGTCCTGCAATCGGTCTCGGCCTCGATGACCGCGCAGGCGAGCCCCGAGGGACAGCCCCAGCCAGGTCGCACCGCCAATATCGCCGCCCACGCCGCCACCAACTCCCTGATCATCAGCGCCAGTCCCGACATGCAGGAGACCTTGGCGCGGGTGGTGCGGTCTTTGGATGTCAGGCGGGAGCAAATCCTCGTCGAAGCCATCATCGTGGAAGTGTCTGACGCTGCGGCTGAAGAGCTCGGACTGCAGTTTCTGGTCTCCGGCAGCGGGGAGAACGCGACCCCGTTTCTGTCCACCAGCTACGCCAACACCGCCCCCAATCTGCTCGCGGTGACCGGCGCGCTCACTTTGCGGGAGGGCGATGACGAGGAGGACAGCGCCGCCCTGACCGAACTGCGGCGGGCGGCGGTGCGGTCGCTTCTGGGGGTGAACGGGGCCTTTGGCGGGGTTGGAGGGCGCACCGATGACGGGGCGCTTTTGGGCCTCATTCTGAGAGCCCTGGCGGAGGACAGGGAGAGCAATGTGCTCTCCACGCCTTCGGTCATGACCCTCGACAATGAAAGCGCCTCCATCCTTGTCGGCCAGCAAATCCCCATCACGACCGGGGAGGCCTTGAGCGGCAATAATGACAATCCTTTCCGGACCGTGCAGCGCCAGGATGTCGGGGTGCAGCTGCAGGTGCGGCCCCAGATCAGCGACGACGGGGCGATTCGGCTGGAAATCGTGCAAGAGGTCTCCAGCATTTTCGGTCCCGTGATCGCAGACTCTACCGATCTCATCACCAATCGTCGGGTCATCACCACAGTGGTTCAGGCGGATCCAGGCGCCATCATCGTCCTGGGCGGCCTCATCCAGGAAGAAGTGCTCAGGACTGAAGACGGCGTGCCCGGCCTGCGCAATCTTCCAGTGGCGGGAGGGCTGTTCCGGAGCCAGAGCCAAGAACGACGCCGGACCAATCTGATGGTGTTTTTGCGGCCGACTTTGGTGTCGACGCCGGATCAGGCGCGGGCGGTCACAGCCCGCCAGGCGGATTTGTTGCGGATGACGCCAGGGCTTGACCCTGCCATTCTCGGGAGGCTGGAAGCCGAGCTTGGACGCGCCGCGGCGACGCGAGGCGGCGCGCCCTCAATCACCGCCCAGGAGCTCTCGCCGCCGTGAGCGGGCAGGCGCCTCCGCAAGACGAAACGACCGCGCCCAGGACCGGCCACGGGCTAGACTACGCCTTCGCCAAAACCCATGGTCTTGTGCAATTGGACGAGACGGGACCGCCCCACCGGATCGGGGTGCGCCCCGGCTCCGATCCGCTCGCGCTTGTGGAGGCGAGGCGGGCGCTTGGGGGCACGCTCGACGTCGTCATGTTGACGACGGCGGATTTCGACGCCGCCCTGGCGCGGCGCTACGCCGTCTCCTCCGAAGCCGCCCGGAGCCTGGCGCAGGGATTTGACGCCGACGCCGCCATCGACGCCCTGGGGGATGGGGCGGGGGTGACCGCGGATCTCTTGGACAACCAGGACGACGCTCCGGTGATCCGCCTGATCAACGGGCTGATCGCGGAGGCTATTCATCAAGGCGCCTCCGACATCCATGTGGAGCCTTATGAGAACGCCTTGATCGTGCGGATGCGAGTCGACGGGCAGCTGCGCGAAGTGCTGCAGGCGCCGCCCCGCTCGAAAGCGCGCATCGTCAGCCGGATCAAAGTGATGGCGCGGCTGGATATCGCCGAAAAACGACTGCCCCAGGACGGCAGGCTCTCGCTCTCCCTCGGCGGTCGGACCGTGGATGTGCGGGTGGCGACCTTGCCCTCCCGGTACGGCGAGCGGGTGGTGATGCGGATCCTGGACAAAGACCAGGCGCTCCGCAGCCTTGAGGCCCTCGGCCTGCCAGGGGCTCTGCAGGAGCGGTTCCGGGGACTCCTGTCGGCGCCCAACGGCATTCTTCTGGCCACGGGCCCCACAGGGTCGGGCAAGACCACGACGCTCTATGCCGCCTTGACCCTGTTGAACGACAAGGCGCGCAATATTCTCACAGTGGAAGATCCCATCGAGTACGCCATCGAAGGGGTCGGCCAGACCCAGGTCAATCCGAAAATCGGGCTGACATTCGCCTCGGGCCTGAGGGCCATTCTCAGGCAAGATCCCGATGTGGTCATGATCGGGGAAATCCGCGACCCCGAAACCGCGCAAATCGCGGTCCAGGCCTCCCTGACGGGGCATCTCGTCTTGTCCACCGCCCACACCAACAGCGCGGTCGCCGCGATCACGCGCCTGAAGGACATGGGGGTGGAGCCGTATCTTCTGGCGTCAACGGTGCGGGGCGTGCTGGCGCAGCGGCTGGTGCGACGATTGTGCGCGGCCTGCAAGGCGCCGGCGGTGATCGGGCCCTCCGAACGGGCGCAGTTCACCGCCTTGGGCCTTGAGGACCCTACCGTCTTTGAGGCGAGGGGCTGCCCCGCCTGCAAAGGCTCAGGCTATGTGGGACGCATCGGGCTTTATGAACTTGTCACCGTGACCGATGATCTGCGCCGGCTGATCCACACCGACGCCAACGAGGATCAGCTGGCCGCCGTCGCTTTTCAGGAAGGAGAATCGCTGCGGGCGGCTGGGCTCAGGTGCGCCGCGGCGGGGACCACCTCGCTGTCTGACGTGCTGAGAGCGCTCGGCGGAGGCGGCGCGGTCTGATGGGTCGCTTCGCCTATACCGCCATCGATCCGAAAGGACGGGAAACAAGCGGGGTGATCAGCGCGGCTTCGGAAACCGCCGCGCGGGCGGGCCTGGAGCGCAAGCGCCTCCTGCCGGTGGCGCTTCGGGAGGCCGCAGGCGAGCAGACCCCAGAAAGCGCGGCCGACCGCGCCGCTTTGAGGACGGGGGCGCGGCAGGGACACTTAAGCCTGCGGCAAAGGCTGATGGTCACCCAGCAATTGGCGGTCCTGATCGAGGCGGCGGCGCCGGTGGACGAGGCCCTGGCGATGACCGCCGCACAACAGGAAGACGCCAAGACCCGCCGCATTCTCAGAGAGGTCCATGCAGGGGTGCTGGAAGGCTTGCGCCTGGGGGAGGCCCTGTCCCGACACCCGCGCAGCTTTCCAGGCCTTTATCGGGCGGCCGTGGCAGGGGGCGAACGCTCCGGACGCCTTGGCCGCACGCTGCGGCAGCTCGCGGACTATCTTCTGAAGGCGGAAAAAATCCGAACCAAGATCATCACCGCCTCGATCTATCCGATTGCGCTCATGGTCGTGGCGCTCGGGGTGGTCAGCGCCCTGATGATCTTTGTGGTGCCGACCTTGAGCGAACAATTTGTGAGCCTTGGTCAGGAGCTGCCCATCGTGACCCGGGCGCTGATGGGGGTGTCGTGGTTCTTGTCGCAGTTCTGGCCGCTTCTTTTGGGCCTCGGCGCTGGGCTTGCTGCTGTGGCGGCGATGCTTTTGCGGCAGACCCCAGTCAGACGCGCGGTCGACCGGTTTTTTCTCACTGCGCCGGGGCTGGGACGCCAGGTCAAGGCCATCAACGCCAGCCGGTTTGTGCGCGCCGTCGCGCTCCTTACCGCTTCGGGGGCGCCCGTCCTCGACAGCGTGCGCGCCGCGCGCGACGCGGTGGATCATCTCATCGTGCGCGACGCCATCGCCGGCATCGCTGAACAGATTGAACAGGGCGAGCCTTTGTCGCGGGCGATGCGGGCGAGCGGGGCGTTTCCCATGATGACGAGCTATATGGCGGCAAGCGGGGAAAACGCCGGCGAGCTGCCGGCCATGCTTGAACGCGCCGCTGATCAATTGGATCAAGACCTCGAAGCCTTCACCGACACAGCGCTCGGGCTTTTGGAGCCCGCGATTATCCTCGCCATGGGGGCCATGGTGGCTGGCATCGTCCTTGCGATCATGACCCCTATTCTAGAGCTCAACAGGATGGCTTTGGGATGAGCAAATCTCGACTTCAGACCCTCTTTCGCTCCCGCTCTCGCCTGCGCGCGGGATGCTGCTCGCAACCCAGGCCCATAGCCCTGGCAGGGCCCCGGCTTGGACCGGATGCAGGGGTTACCCTCATTGAGATGCTGATCGTGATCTTGTTGATCGGGCTTGTCTCGGCGGTCGTGGCGATCAATGTCCTGCCCTCGCTCGACCGCGGCCGCACCGAAAAAGCGCGCAGCGACATCGCGCAATTGGAGACCGGGCTTGCGATGTTCCGGCTGGATTTCGGGCGTTATCCGAGCATGCAGGAAGGCCTCTCCGCCCTCGCCGCGCCACCGCCGCGGCCCGGCGGACCCGGGACGGAGCGGGGCGCGCCCTATATCCGCGCCCTGCCGAACGATCCGTGGGGCCGGCCCTACGCCTATGTGATCCCAGGCGCTGAGACCGATTATGAACTCTACACGCTCGGGGCGGACGGACTTGAAGGCGGTGAAGGGGCTGACGCCGATGTCCGCACGGGTCAATGACAAGGCCAATCCCGATGCGGGCTTCACGCTTCTGGAGGCCCTCGTCACGCTCATGATCGTGGGGCTTCTGGCGGGCGCGATCGCCCTGTCGACGCCTGCCCCGCACGCCGAAGCGAAGGCGGAAGCCGAGCGCTTGGCCGCCCGGCTGATGCTGGCGCGTGACGACAGCATTCTGCGGAACCGGGTCGTGGGCCTGATGATGACCGAACAAGGCTACGGCTTCAGCAGGCTCGAGGCGGAGGGGTGGAGGACGGTTCAGGAAACCGCGCCGCTCCGGTTCAGGACCTTGCCCCAGGATGTGCAGGCGAGGGTGGTTGAGGAGAGGGGCCAAGACACCTCCCTCATAGCCGTCCGGTTTGATCCCATGGGTCAGGCGAGCCCCATAGAGATTGCGGTCGAAGGCGGGGGCGGGGCCTATCGGGTGGGTGTGTCGGCGACAGGAGCGGTGGGTGTTGAACGGGTCCGCTGATCCTTTAGGGGTCATTTCTGCGCCTCATGCTCCCAAGGACGCCGGCTTCTCGCTTGTGGAGGCGCTTGTGGCTCTTTTTCTCTTTGGCGCAGCGGCGGTGGGGCTTGCGCAGCTGCAAGCCCAGTCCCTGCGTCTGTTGCAGGAAACCGAGACAGCCTCGCTTGGGGGACTTCTGGCGCAAAACACGCTGGTTGAGACCCTGGCCGTCCAGATCCCCCCCAGCGTGGGCGTCACCGAAGGTCAGACCCAGCTCGCTGGGCGCGCCTGGGTGTGGCGGCGCG
Source organism: Alphaproteobacteria bacterium (assembly GCA_018971945.1). GTDB lineage: Bacteria > Pseudomonadota > Alphaproteobacteria > Caulobacterales > Aquidulcibacteraceae > REEB509. Next base: position 16,609 of record JAGWZH010000024.1, read on the forward strand.
CGATCGAAGCGACTGAAGATCCAATGATTGTGCAGATCTCTGTGACGGTGTTTGCTGAGGGCGAAGACCATCCCGTCGCGCAAGCCATGGCGTTCGCGCAAGGGGGACAACCCGGCCCATGAGCCATCAAAACGCCCCCGGCCAAGCAGGCTTCACGCTTGTGGAGGCCCTGGTTTCGCTTTTCGTGTTCGGATTGATCGCTGCAGGGGCGACGGGCCTTTTGATCCAGGCGGCGCGGGCGCAGCTTCAGGCCGCGGAAGCGCACGAGGCGCTCGCCAGCCTGCAGACGGCGCGCTCATTGCTAAGCGGGGATCTCGCCCAGATGGCGCCCCGAGCGCCACGGTCGGCCCTGAATGCAGGGCAGGGCCCAATCTTTGTGGGTGGAGATGAAGAGGTCGGGCTCGGTTTTGTCCGATCGGCGATGGTTGGCGATGGCGGGCCTTTGCCGTCCAATCGCCTTTCCTATGTCGCCTACGCCATCGAGAATGATCGCCTCCTGCGCCGTGTCCGGACTGATCTTATAGCGCCGGCCGCGCCAGCGGAGGACGATCAAATTCTGCTTGAAGGGGCGAAGAATTTGAAATTCGCCTTTTTCGACGGGATCGTGTGGCATGACCAATGGATCGCCATGGATGGAGGCCTGCCCCGGGCCGTGGCCTTGACGGGGGAAGTCCCCCGCTACGGGCCGATCCGCATCGCGGTTCTGACCGCGGAGACCTGGCCATGACCGCTCAGCGGGGCAAGCCCCCGGCATGGGGCCCGGAAGCCGGCGCCGCCCTGGTGACGGTTCTGGTGTTGCTCGCTGTGATGGCGGTTCTGGCGACCGCGCTTGTGGAGGCGGCGCGGTTCAGCCTGGCGCGGCTTCATAACCAGGAGCAGATGAGCCAGGCCCGATGGTATCTTTTCGGGGCGGAGCGGGTCGCTGCAGCGCGGGCTGGCGAGGCGATCAGAGCGCTCGAGGGGGGAGGCGCGGACTTTTTATGGCAGGGCTTTGAGGCGAGCTATCCCATCGATGGAGGCGCTGTCAGCCTTACCGTCCGGGACGGCTCGAACTGCTTTAATCTCAACAGCCTGATCACTGGCGATGATGAGGGAGGTACAGCTTCGAACCCCGCCGCCCAAGTGGAGTTCTTGGCCATTATCGAACAATCAGGCGCACAGGTCTTCAATGCCGAAGGCCTTGCAGCGGCGCTGACCGATTATCTGGATACGGACCAAATACCCCTGCCGGGAGGGGCTGAAGACGAACCCGGCGCCGCGTCGGACCGCTATCGCACGGCCAATGTGTTGATCGGCGATGTCAGCGAGCTCCTGGCCGTCCGGGGTTTCACGCCCGACATCGTGGCGCGCCTTGCGCCCTTCGTCTGCGTCCGGCCCAGAGCCGCGGTCAGCATGGTCAATATCAATAGTTTGCAGGCCCAGGATGCGCCCTTCTTGACCGCGATGTTTGGGGGGGCTTTGTCTTTGCAGGCCGCCCAGGCCCTGATTGCCGCCCGGCCTTTGGGGGGATGGCGGGACGTGGAGACGTTTTTCGATGACCCCCGTCTGGCGGCCCTTGAACCCAGCGACGGCTTCAAAGCCCGGTTTGGGGTGCGCCCACGCTATCTTGTGATGATAGGGCGGGTCCGCTGGCAGGGGGTGGAGGAAAGCTCCGCGGCGCTGATCGAGATCGGTCCGCCGTCGCGGATCGTGCGACGGGTCTTGGGCGCGCAAGTCACGGAGCGGTCGGTATGAGGGGGCGAAGACAAGGGATTCTGGCGCTCTTGGCGGGGGACGATCCCAGCGGTCCCATGGCCTTCGCCGTGCTTGCGGGAGAAGGCTCAGGCCCTGAAACCGCCCCTCTTGCGCAAGGGGTGCTGACGGCGGATCAACGAGGCGGGGCGCCGGCGGCGCGACCGTCTCGCACCATCCTGATCCTGCCTGCTTCCCTGGGACGATTGACCCGGGCGGCGCTGCCGGCGCGGACCGACGAACAGGCCCGGGCGGCGGCGCGGTTCTTGTTGGAAAGCAGCCTGGCGACAGACGGGGCGGGGCTGCACTATGCGGTGGGCGCGGCTCAGAATGCGGAAGGGGATCGGCTCCTGGCGGCGATCGATCCGGCGCTGCTGCAGCGGTTTCTGGACCGCTGCCGCCAGCACGGGGCGGAGCCTTTCATCGTGGTGTTTGACTGCGCGGCGCTGCAGCCGGCCCCGGGGGAGGCGAAGGCGGTGGAAGGAGGGGACCGGCTGGTGATCGGGGCGGGAGCGCAGGGTGGGTTGTCGCTTGAGTCGGCCCTCGCCCGGACGGTTGCGCCACGCTGGCTGCAGTCCTTGCCCGAACCTTTACGGCGGATCGTTTATGTCGGGCCGGACGCCCCCGCCCTGCAAGAAGCGGTCGGGCCCTCAATCGAGGTGCGCCGCGCACCCCTCGCGCCGACGCTTGAGGTTTTGGCGCGTGACGCCCTCGCTGCGAAAGAGACTGCGCCGAATTTGCGCCAAGGGACGTTCGCTGCAGGCGCTGGGGGGCAGGCCAGAGCCGGCCGTGGATGGAAACTCGCGGGCCTTCTGGCGGCGGCGGCGATCCTGTCGCACGCAGCGGCCCAGGCGGTCGCAGGCTTCCGCGACGGCCAGGAGGCGAGCGCTGTGGAAGCGCAGACCCAGGCCCAGCTCCGCACTCTTGACCCCGCCCTTGCTGAGGGCGCAGACCTCGGCCCTGCGCTCGCGGCTCTCTCCAACAGCCTGCAAAGGGCGGCCCCACACCCGATCTTGTCGGTGAGCGAGGCCCTGACCGAAACCCTGAGGGCTGCGCCGGAGGCGCGATTGGACAGCCTGACCTATGAGGCAGGCGCTTCCCGCATCCGGGCGGTGGTGTCGAGCCCTGCGCCATCGGCCCTCGCCGCGGTCGTCGCCGCCCTGCAGGCCAAGGGCCTCGACGTGATGGTCTCCCCTGGCGCTTCAAGCCTGGTCCGGGCCAGCCAAACCCTGGAGATCGCCGCGCCGTCGCCGGCTCAGCAAGAGGAGGGCAGGGAAGGCCCATGAGGGAAAGCTTTGAAGCCTTCTGGCGCGCCCGCACCGAGCGGGAGAGGCTCTTGCTGTCTGCGACGCTGTGGCTCAGCCTCTTGGCGGCGGCGCCGGCGCTCGTATGGCAATCGGCAAGCCATTATCGCTCTGAGGCGAAACAGCGCCTTCAGCGGGCGGAAGCGCTTCACGCGCAGGCCGTCGCCATCGATCCGGCGGCTTTGGTCGCGGCTCGGCCAAGAACAGAGCAGGACCTGCAGGATTTTGTCGGCGCGCGCGCTCTAGGCCTTGCAATGTCTGTCGCCCGGGTTGAGCGCCAAGGGCCAGACCGGCTTCGCTTCGTGTTTGAACCGGGTGACAGTCTCGCGGCGCTCAGGCTTGTCGAAGCGCTCACCCAGGCGGGACTTTCGGTTGACCGGGTCGCGCTTGTCCGGGTTGATGGAAGCAACCTTGTGGCGGCCGAACTCGATGTTTTGGGAGCGCGATCATGACCAGAGCCTTTGGCATCGGCCTGAAGGGCCTTTTGGCGGCGGTGCTTATGGGCGCGGCGCTGGCGGCGGTCACCCAAGCCGCCGCCCAATCCAGGTCCCTGATCTTTCAAGAACTCGCGCCCCAACGGCTCGAACGGGAGCAATGCGGGTTGTTTTTGTGGACCGTGTCGGAAAGACCCGAGCTAATCCTCGTGGCCTTTGACAATCCAACGGGGGCCGCCATTCAGGTGGAAGGACGGGAACGCTTTCTGAGCCGGACCCAATTCGGCGGCGAGCGCGTGTCTGGGGTTTTCGAGCGGCAGACCTTCGAGGGCGCCGGTCTGCGGGTGCGGGTGGAGGTGCAGTTCGACCCCAACCGGCCGGTTCGGGACGGGGCGATGGTGCGCGAAGGCTCCATCACCGCCACCGATCGCGATGGATGGCAGACGGTGATCCCCGTCGGCGGCTTGAGCGGCTGCCAGCGCCTTAACCCCTCCAACTGATCCCCCCAACTGCCCTCCCCAAACGGCCCCCCCTGACTGAGCTGGCAGCGTCTATTCAGGTGGTGGACATTTCTGATCGCGCGCTTCGGCCTGACCGCGCGCTTTGGGCGCGCTGACCGCCAAGGGTCTGCACGCACCCAAGGTCGGGGTGGTCATCGGAGGATCCCCCAACAGTGACCGGCTACAAAAGGTCACTTGTCTCAAGAGACTCAATCCCGCGACCAGGCATTGAAGGCGCATCGCGCTCGTCTTGCCCCCGCTGGCGTCTTGCCCCCGCCGGTCTCGTCTCAGCACTCCGGGCTCAGCGCGACTTGAAGTCGATGACGGCAAAGCTCTCTCGATCAGCCTCGATACGTTTAAGGATTTTGCCCCTTAAGCCGCACCCGGAGCGATCAGGGCGCCTCAAAGGGCCTCTATGGCCTCGCGCACCCGCCTGCGCTCCTGCGAACCCCTCGGCAGGGATTGCTCAAGCGCTTCCCAGCGTCGTCGCGCCTGCGCAGGATCGCCGCGGTCGGCGGCGATCTCCCCCAATCGCCAAAGGGCCTGGGCGTCCCCCGGCGCCAGAGCGAGGACGCGCCCATGCGCTCGTTCGGCGTCCTGGGAGCGCCCCAAGACATCATAGGCCCGGGCCAGCCGTCGCCAGCCATCAAGATCATCGGGCGCGCCCCGCAGACGATCCTCGAGACCGGCCACCATGTCGTTGATCATAGCGGCGCGATCCTCAGGAGCGAGGGCCTCGGCGGCGGCGACCTGCTCGCGCGTGGGGCCCTGTGGGGACGGGGCTGCCCCGCTTGCGGCTTCCGCCGAAGCGATCTGACGTTCTACCGTCTCTCGCCATGGGGCGTCGGGAGGGGTGTCGCTCAAAAGCGCGCGCCAATCCCGCAAGGCGCCCTCAAGATCTCCCCCTTGGCCCCTCGCAAGCGCCAGATAATAGCGCGCCTGGGGGTCGGAGGGCGAGGCGGCCAACATGGCGTTGAAAATCTCTTTGGACACCTCATCAACCCACCCCTCGCCAGCAATCACACGCGCTTCGGCGTACTCGGCGGCAAGCTGGCGATCCGCTCCCGCGACGAGCTCATGGGCCCGCGCATAGGCCTCGACCGCCTCAGCATTGCGGCCGAGCCGGATTTGGGTGCGCGCCAGCAGCGCCCAGCCCTGGGGATCGTCGGGCGTGGCGGCAAGCCGCGCGCTCAAGGCGGTGACCATTTCGTCCATCTGCGCATGCATGGGGTCATCGCCGACCATCTCGGATGGCGGGGCTGCTTGCCCCCGCCCGAAGGCCTGATCGGGGTCGCCCAGAGACAGATAAAGGGCGCCGGCCAGGATCGGCGCCAGCAACAGGACCGCTACGGCCGCCCCTTGCGCGGGGGGATAATCTGACGCTTGAGGACTGGCCCCGCCGGCCGGTTGAGCGGCAACCAAAAGGCGGCGCTCGACTTCTGCGCGTGCGGCCAGCAGGTCGGCTGCGTCTACGCCTTGGGCTGCGCCTTGCGCGTCGAACTCGGCAAGCTGGTCGCGATAGACCGCGGCGTTGAACATCTCCGGGGCGGCGAGCGGCTCGGCCTTTTGAAGAAGGGGACGCACCAGGATGGCGCAAACGCCCAAGGTGAGAATGGCGGCGCACAAAAACAGAAGCATGCATCACTCCGTTTGAAGGGCGAAGCTATAGACCTTGACTGGTTCAGGCACCCCCTTGAGGGTGACATTCCCCAAAGCCTGCGCCTGGCTCGGGGCCCCCGCCGCCTCATAGCAGGCTTGGCTGAACAACATCCGCGCCCCTACCTCCTTGTTGGCCGCCTCCAAGCGGGCGGCGATGACGACGACCTGGCCATAGGCGGTGTAGTTAAACCTCCGGGCGCCGCCAAAATTGCCTACAAGCCCCTCTCCGGAATGCAGCCCGATGCGGGTGCAGCCAAGCACCCGGCCATGCCTTGCCTTGACTTGACGGCGATAGGCTTCGCTGAACGCATCCATGTCCTTGGCGCAGGCAAGGGCCCGCACGGCATGATCGGCGGAGGCGACAGGGGCGCCGAACAAGGCGATCAGTCCGTCCCCGGTCAGCTTGTCCACCATGGCCTCGTGCTTCCAGAGCACCTCAATCAGCCCATCAAAATAGCCGTTGATGATGGTCTCGAACTCCTCGAGGGGCGTCTGGGCGACCAGGGTCGAGAAATTCTCGATATCGGTCACCATCACCGTGATGGTGCGCCGGTCCGCCCCGATCCGCACCGGCTCCTCCCCCTCCACGATGCGGCGGATCACCTGCGGGGCGAGATAGCGTTCAAGGGTTGAGGCGAACAAGGTGCGCTCCCCCTGCAGCTGCGAGGCCACCAGCCGGCTGAGAAGAAAAAACGACAAGGCGAACGCAAGAAAAGTGGTCGCCAGAGGGATCATGACCCCATAAAGCCCGTAGGCGCCAAAGCCAAACAACACGGCCGCCGCCATGCCGCCCAAAGCCGAAAGCGCCGCCACCCACCAAGAATGCGTCGCCCGGCCGAGCCAGGCTCCCCCCAAAGCCGCGGCAAGCACGACCAACAGATCGCCCAGCCAACCCAAAGAGCCGACGCGATCGCCTTGCATCAGCTGGGAAAGCACATGGGCGTGAATCTCCACCCCCGGGGTGCCGTCTTCATGGCCCGCCCGAAAACGCAGCGGGGTGAAATGCATGTCTTCGGGCAAGACCTGCTGATCAGAGGCGGAGGCTCTCGTGACCCGTCCGATCAAAACGATCCTGCCCGCCAGGGCCCCATCGGGGAGTTCATCGACAAGATCGGCGGGGACGACAGGGGTGATTGATCCCCGATCGGCGTCGTCTGTCTGCTCGCGCGGGGAGCGAAAGCGAATGGCGAACCGTTCGCTTGGCGTCTCCACGCCAAGCTGGTCAAGGATCGCTGCGCCAAAACTGCGCCGCCTCTCCGGCGCCGGATCATAAAAGCGTACCCCATCATCAAACACGTCTTTGACCAGAACGAGCGCGTCCGCATAGGTGAAGGAGGGGACCACGGGATAATCGATCCCGGGCCTGCGGCCAGGATCCACCGCGGCGACGACAGGGGCTGAAACCTGGGCCGCCTGTTGGGCGAAACGCGCGAATTCGGCCGTTGAGCGGAAATCATCCAACAGCACGTCAACGCCGATCACCCGGGCCCCCAGGCGATCAATGTCAAGGATCAGCTCGCCCAGCCAGACCCGGTCGATAGGGGAGATGCAGCCGCAGTCCGAAGCCTCGCGCATCTCCTGCATCGCCGCCTCGTCGATCTTGACGATGGTGATGGGGATGGACCCTTCGTTGGACGCCGCTGGACCCAGAAGTCCAATCCTCAAATCATAGAGAAAATTCTCGACTGTGCGCAAAGGGGCTGTGGGCCCGAGCGCCAGGGCCAGGCACGCGGCAAGCAGGGCAAGACCTGCGGTTGAGACGAGGGCCATGAGGCCCTTGGCGCGGGCCAGCTCCTCTCTGAGACGGCCGAGCCAAACCAAAGCACCCGACATCCGCACCTCCAGCCCATGGGGTCAAAACATGTCCCCGCTGCCTTCCCATCATGCTCCCGCGGCGGGGGGAAGCGGCCCCCGCGAGCCTTCAGGGCGGCGCTCGCGCGCATCGCCCGCGCGCGGTCGGATCAGGCTTTGATAAAAGGAAACTGGTAATGAACCGCGGGGGCGAAATCGCCCGCCTGACACACATGGGTCGTCAGCACGCCCTGACGCCACATCAAAAGTGAAAACCCGACGGGTTCGTCGGTGAGGATTTCGCGACCGTCCGGAACCCGCATATCCACGGGGGAAAGATCAAGGGTGAGCTGGATTGAGGTCGCCGGCGAGACCGCAACGATCGTGCCGGCGAAAGGGGCATGAAAGCCTCGGTGCAGGTGCCCGCAGATGACGGTGCGAACATGGCGCTGATCCCGCAAGGTCTTGGACAACCGTACAATCCATTCCTCCTTCGGGCCAGGATCCATCCACTGAATGCCGCTGGCGATCGGAGGGTGATGCAGGGCGACCACGGTCGGCTTGCGTTTGTTTTTGGACAGGGTGGACTTCAGCCACTTGGCGCGCTTGGCGCAAAAGGCCCCGTTGTTTTGACCCTCCTCAAGGGTATCGACCATGACCACGCGGAGATCGTCGAAGTCCAACACATACTGGATGAAGCCGTTGGCGTCGGTCTGGACCTGCGGCGCCTTGAAGGCCGCCTGCAGGGGGCTGCGCAAATCATGATTGCCGACGCCAAAATAAATCGGGATCTCTGAGGCTTCTACAATCCTTGCAAGTTCGGCATATTCCTCCGGTTCGCCCCGATCGACGAGGTCTCCGGTCGCCAGAATAGCGACAGGACGGGGCTTGAGCGCGTGAATGGCCTTCAAAGCCGTCCGCAAGCGCGCCTCGTTGCGCGCCTGGTTCAAAGGGTCCTTGTCGGAGGTGATGTGCAGGTCGGTAATCTGGGCGATGGTCAGCACGATTATTCCCTCCCCGCGTTTGCTTACAGCCACCAAAGCCCAATAATGCTCCAATATCAATTCCATGCCGCGCAGTCCTGCGGGCTTTTTGGCCGCTTGTTGTTCGCGCCATGGCCCAAAAGGTTTGTTGGCAAGCCTTTCTGTTGCAGACATTGACCACCGACCTTGCGGCTTTTTGTTCTGAAGAAGCGTTCGATTGGCTCCCTTGGGGCTCTATTGGGGGCCAGCGCGCGCCTTCTGGAAGCGCGTCGCGTGAACGTGCGTCTGCGAAAACGCGCCCGTCAGCGCGCTTCCGCTTGTCTCACACCCCGCAAGGATCAGCCCTCAGCGCGGGGTGAGGGTCGTGCCCAGGACATATTGTCAGAGATGAGCGAGGGCTGGCGCGCGGACTGCAAGGGTCAGCGCGCGCCGGCCCTTGCGTTGGCTTGTCATCGGGAACCGATGCGCGGTCTGCCCACCCTTTGTCGGGGTCGAATCACGAGGCGGGCTCGCTCTGCTCGGCGAGCCTGGCCTTCTCCTCAGGCGTCAGAGGGCTTGGGTCCGGCGTCTCGGCGCTGCGGCGGATGAAGCGGACCGCGGCAAGCCCGCCCAAGACGAAGATGATCAGCGGCCCGCCCCAAAGCAGGGCGGTTTGCGCCGTCCATTCGGGGCGCAAACGCACCGAAGCGCCATAGCGCTCGGTCACCGCCGCCAGAACCGCTTCGTCATCATCCCCCGCCGTGATGCGCTCGCGCACGAAAGTCCGCAGGGCGCGGGCCACGGGGGCGTTGGAGTCGTCGATGGTCTGGCCCTGGCACACAAGACAGCGCAGTTCCCGGCTCAAATCCCGCGCCCTTGCCTCCAGCGCGGGATCGGCAAGGCGTTCCTCCGGCTCGAGGCCCGGCGAAGCACTGGTGAACAGGGCAAGGAATACGGCCAGCGCCGCCCAGGCGTTCCGCCCGCTCATGGCGCCGCCCCTTGCGTCTCCGGCGGGTCCAGGTTCGGTCGCTGTCGCGGATCGGGGTTTGGGGCGAGGCGGCGTTGCGCCGGCGCGCCCACACGGTGCCGCCGATCGAGCAAGGAAAGAAGCCCACCACCTGCGAGCAAAAGCGCCCCCGCCCAAAGACACCCGATCACAGGATGGCGCCAGGCGCGGATGACCCGCGCCCCATCCTCCCGGGGGTCGCCCAGCGCCACATAGAGATCGCCCCCAAGGGTCAAGCGGATCGCCGCTTCGGTGGTCTGCTGCTCGGCCACGGGATACCATCGCCGTTCTGGTCGAAGCGCATCGATCTGTCGGCCTTCCCGCAAGACCGTGATCGCTGCGGTCTCGGCGATATAATTATCGACGCGGCGTTCCTCGACGCCTTCATAAACCAGGGTAAAGCCTGCGATCTCCATCCGCTCGCCTGGGCGCAAGGCCTCTGACGCCTCGGTTTTCCAAACCGTCCCGCCCAGCATGCCGATCAGCATGATCCCAAGAGCGGCATGGGCGAGCGTCCCCCCCCAATAGGCCCTCGGCAGGCCGGCGGCGCGCTTCAAGACAAGCTCAAAGGACCGTCCGGTTCCAAGTCCTGCGCGGACCGCAAGGTCGGTCGCTGAACCGGCGATGATCCATACGGCCATCGCCACTCCCAGCGCCGCAAGGCCGCGCCCCTCTCCCGTCAGCCAAAGCCCGAGGCCTGCGCAGACCAGGGTGAGGGCGGCGGCGACCCGAAGCCGGCGGGCGGCGGCGCGCCAGTCCGCCCGCTTCCAAGGCAGGGCGACGCCGATGGACATCGCCGCAGCGATCAAGGCGGCGATGGGGGTGGCGGTGGCGTCGTAATAGGGCGCGCCCACCGACACGATGTCGCCAAGGGCGACTTCGGCAATCACCGGCCAGAATGTCCCAATCGCGACGGTGGACAAGAGCGCAGCGATGGCCAGATTGTTGAACACCAAAGCGGATTCCCGACTGACCGGCTTGAAGCCGCCCCCGGCCCGCAACGCCCCGGCGCGCAGGGCGAACAACGCCAAAGCTCCCCCCGTCAGCGCCAAACACAAGGCCAGAAGCAGCATGCCGCGGTCGGGATCATTGGCGAAGGCATGGACGCTGGTCAAAAGCCCCGAGCGTACGACAAAGGTGCCCAAGGCGGAGGTGGAAAAGGCGATGATGGCGAGCAGAATGGTCCAGGACTTCAAGGTGTCGCGCTTTTCAACAACCGCTGCGCTATGCAACAGCGCGGTGCCCGCAAGCCAGGGCATGAGAGACGCGTTTTCAACCGGGTCCCAAAACCAAAACCCGCCCCAGCCCAGCTCATAATAGGCCCAGGCCGATCCAAGCGCGATGCCAAGGGTCAACGCCGTCCAGGCCAGAAGCGTCCAGGGACGAACCCAGCGGGCCCAAGCCGGATCGACCCGACCTTCCAAAAGCGCAGCCACGCCGAAGGAAAACGCAATGGAGAAACCGACATAACCCAGATATAAGAACGGCGGGTGAAACGCGAGCCCCGGGTCCTGCAAGAGGGGGTTCAGGTCGCGACCATCCAGGGGCGCGGGATCCATCCGCAGAAACGGGTTGGACGTGAAAAGAACAAAGGCGAGAAAGCCTGCTCCGATAAGCGCCTGCACCCCCAAAACCCGCGCCCTGAGGGTGGGGGCGAGACGGCGGTCGAACCAGGCGACCATGGCCCCAAGCCAGGCCAGGATCATGATCCAGAGGAGCATCGAGCCCTCATGGTTGCCCCAGACGCCGGAGATCTTGTAAAGCAAAGGCTTGGCCGAGTGGCTGTTCTGGTAGACATTGGCGACGGAAAAGTCAGACGTCACATAGGCATGGGTCAGGGCGGCGAAGGCGGCCGTCATCAGCGCCGCCTGCAGGACCGCAGCGGTCGAGGCAAGGGCCACCGCCTGCGGATGACGCGTATGACCCCCCCAAAGCCCGCCGGCCGCCTGGGCGATGCACGCCAGCAGGCTCAGGATCAAGGCCAGATGGCCAAGTTCGATGATCATGGATGGGTCGCTCCAACAAACGCGGTCCGCGCCAAAGGCGTCCAGCCCTCAGCGCGCAGCGCCGACGTTTCGGCGCTCATCGCCGGTTGTCCCTCCAAAGCATGATAGCCATGGCAACTCGCGCAGCTTGAGGGAATTCGTCCCCGGCGGCCATCGCTGGCGTGGCAGGTCTGGCAGGTTTCGATGCTTGGGATCAAGACGTCGCCAGCGCTCGCGGAGGTCTCCGCAGCGTGGCAGTCGAGGCAGGTCATGCCGGTTTCATGCGGGGCATGGGGGAAGCGGGCGGCGGGGAGGAACTGATCGCGCAGACGCACCGGCTCGACAGCGTATCCAAAGCCGCCATCGGCGGGAGGGGTGACCACATGACACCCAAAACAGGCCCCCCGGGGAGCGAAGAGCCCATGGATCCGCCGTGACGCCTCCTGGTCGGCAACGCGAAACACCGCGCGTCCCGGCGGCGGCGGCCTCAGCCCCGCAGGCCCAGGCCGGAAGCGCTCGGCCTCGGCCGCCGGGGTCAGGCCAAGCACCCGATTGACCACCCGGGCCTGATAGAAATCCCGCAGCGTGGCCACCGCGAGTTCCGGCGTGCCGTGCCTCAAGGCGCGGGGGACGCCGTTGACCGTATCGAAGGTCAAAGAATGGCAAGCCGCGCAATGCCGCTCCATCGCGATGGGACGAAACAAGGCGCGCGCCTCGTCGGCCTCATGGCAGTCCGCGCAGCCCAGGCCCTCTTCGCCATAACCGAAAGAGGGGTCGAGATCGCGGGCGATGGCTGTGACGCAGCCATCTTTGTCAAGATGCACCGCATGCGGAAACACTAGCCCCGAACGGTCCCCGGCCGCGCCTGCGGGTAATAAAGGCGGATCGTACCCGCGAAAATTGGCCTGGCCGATTTCAAACCCGTCGCAGGCTTCCGCTGGGGCGTCCGCTGCGCTCTCGCGCGCGGCGCGCTGGGCCTCAAGGGCTGCGATGTCCCAGCGACGCACCGGATCGGGCCCGGCCCCGACGTCGGAAAGGGTGGGCCTGAACTCCGGATGGGCGGCCATGAAATCCGCCGCATCGCCCAGGTCTGTGTCCGCGAGGCGTTCGCTCATCCCAGCATGGCAGCCCACGCAGCTCATATCCGCCACGGGCAAGACGCCGTCAGGTCCATTGTGCTCGGTATGGCAGGCAGTGCAGCGATCGCTCGGCTTGCCGAAAAGTTCCGCCGTGGAGATTAGAAAAGCCTGGAATGGCCCCGCCTCCGGCTGCGCCCTCAGCATCCGGCCGGGATCGGCATGGTGCAAGGTCGACTGGTGGCAGTCGACGCAGGTCTCGTCCTCTACGCTTACAAAGGGCGTCTTATGGCAGGCGCCGCAACTGTCGATCGCCCCGGCGTGGGCATGAGAGGTCTCGCCGGCCAGCCAGAGGCCTTCTGCGATGGCCCGGTCGGCGCCGCCGCTCACCGGCGCCCCGGGCGCCAGGCGCGTCATCGGGAAGGTCAGCCCAAGCAGGAGAATCGTCAGACCCAAAGCCCATGCCGAGGCCCTTTTCGACAACCAGGCGCCGCGGAGGCTGAAGACCTTCTTGACCTTGTCGGCGCGCAAATCCGCACTCTGTGGCTGAACCCGCGCCACATCGATTTGCAGGCCGCCCCCGTCGGTCGCTCGGATCGAAAGGTCAAACGGTCCGATCTTGAGTTCCGCGGGCCCGCGGGCGAGGTCGAATTGGGCCTGATCAACAAAGCGACGGTCCACCATGATCCGTCCGGCCGCAGAGGCGGATTGGACCCGCACAAGGCCCGGCGAGGGCGCCGTGATCTTGGCATGGAGAAGGCCCACGGCGAGGTCTTGAAGGTGCACATCGCTGCCGCTCGCCCTGCCGACAAGATAGGCGGGTCCGGCCGCCGTGGCTGTTCGCACGCTTTCGCGTCCGTCCGCCCGCCGCGTCACATAGCGTATGGTCGCCGTCATGATCGCTTCACCAGAAATAAAAGACGCTGACGATGTGGGCGATCAGCGCGGCAATGAGACCGAAGGTGCAGGGCACATGCACATAGAGCCAAAGCTCAAGAAGCGCCTTGTAGCGCGCATAGCGCCGCACCCGCAGCAACAAGGCGCGCCTGCGTTCCAAGAGCGACACCACCGGGCCGAAACTGTCGTCGGGGTCAGCGTCTGCCTCGATTTCGGCGCGCAGGGCCAAGATCGCGTGGCGCGTAGGGCAGGAGCGGGGCTGGGCGTTCAAACGCGCCAGCGGCCCCCGCACAAGCTCGGTCTTTTCGATCGCGTCCTTGATCCGGGCCGAAAACGCGTCCGGCAAAGGCTGGGCGGCGATGCGCAATTCCCGGTCGATGGCGGCGATCGCCTCCAGCATCTCCTTGGAACTGGTCTCTCCGCGGTTGTCGCTCATCCGCCTTGGGATGACGGCGTAGACATAGACGCCGAACAGCCCCGACAGGATGACGATCATCATCAAGACATAAGCCAGGGTGTGGATGTTCCAGCCGACCTGAAATCCCGCATGTAAGGTGGCGATCAGGCTCAGAGACAAACCCAGATAGACGTGGGCGGAGGTCCAGCCTTTCAGGCTCCAGCCGCCGCCGGTGATCGCGCGCTTGCGCAGCCCAAGCAGCGTCAACCAGAGGATCAGACCAGCGCTGATGGCGCCGAGCGTGTAGCCCAACCAGCTGCCGCCATGATGGCGCGGCTCGATGTCGATGATGACGTAGGCGAGCAACGCGAAGGCGCTGAGCGCGCCCGCCGCCCAGGCGTAGCGATAACCAGCATGCTTCAAAAAGCTTTCATGGCGAGCGCTGGCGCGCCTCTGCACAGATTGGGAGGCCCTCATCACAACGGGTCCGCTTGCGCCAAACGGGCCGCTTCCAGATAGGTCTCCGGAGAAACCCGGATCGCTGCGCCGGTCGGGCAAGCGCGCACGCAGGCGGGGCCGCCATCGACCCCCTTGCACATGTCGCATTTGACCGCGACTTTGGGGGTCTGCGCCTTGGCTCCGCCGAGGCGTGTTTCGACCCAGTCAGGATCGGGCTGTCCGGGGCCAGGTCCAAGGCCGAGCAAAAGCCACTGCAACAGGCCTGGTTTTTTGGGCGGCGTGCGCTCCATCTGGATGACGCCGTAGGGACAATTGCGCTGACAGGCGCCGCAGCCGATGCATGCGTCGGTGATGAAGACCTCCCCATCCGGGGCGCGATGGATGGCGTTGGGAGGACAATCAGACATGCAGTGGGGATGTTCGCAATGCCTGCAGGAGGTAGGCACATGCAGGTGGGCGAAGGTTCGTCCCGCCTCCCGGTCAAGGCGCGAGATCCCCTGATGGGTTTCTGCGCAGGCCGTCTCGCAATTGTCGCAGCCAATGCAGAGGGTCTCATCGATCAAAAGCGCGTCGGTGGCGTCGCCCAAGCCTTCCTGGATCAGGAAGGAGGCGACGGAGCTGTACATGTCCACGACGGATCCGAAGCCCGCTTTTTGCCCCTCGATAAACTGGTTCACCTGACGGCGGGAGGCGACCTGCTGCTCGACCCGGCGCGCCAGCGCCGGCTCCTTGGCGAGAATGCGCCGGAACGCTTCCCCCGGCAGCACAAGCGCTTCGGTCTTGACGGCGGCCCTAACGCTGGCGTTCCGCTTGCCCTCGTCAAACAAGGACATCTCGCCGACATAGGCGCCAGCGGGCACATAAGACAAAAAGACCTGCTTTGAGCCAAGGGTCTTTTCCACCACCGCGCTGCCGGAGCGGATAAGGAAAATATCATAGCCAATCTCGTCTTCGCGGATCAGCGTCTCCCCGGCGCGAAACGTTTTCAGCGCCGCGCCGTCCAAAGCCTCCTCAAACAGGGCTTTGTCGAGGTCTTGGCCAAACACCTGCTTGAGCATCCGCTCGCTTACCAGCCGGTCGATGCGGCGTTTGACCCCCGGCACCGTCGCCATCAGTTTGAGCGCGGCCGTCCGCGGGGCCTCGATGACGATGGTTGGGGCTTGGGCTGCGCGGACCGTTGCGCCCCGGCGGCGCCCCGAGATCAAACCCACTTCGCCGAAAATCTGACCCTTGCCAATCGGCACGGTGATCGCGGGGTTAGACGGGTCAACCTCCACCGCGACCGCCCCTTCGACAATGGCGAAGAGAGAGGAGCCAAGCTCGTTGCGGGTGATGATCGCCTCTCCCGGTGCAAAGGCGTGCACTTCAGAATCCAGCAAAAACTCCCGCATTTGGAGCGGGGACAAGTCCTGCAGCACCTCCACCCCGGAACGGAACGCCTCTAGCCAGTCTTCCAGGTCGCGTTTGATCGGCAAAGGATCGGTCTTGGCGCGCAGCAGCGGCTCATCGGCGGGCTTGAGATCGACCACCCCGGCGACGCGCTCGATGACGTCATATCCCTGGTTCAGGCAGTGCTTGATCAGGGGATAGCCGGCCAAGGCGCCGATGACATAAAGACCGGAGACGCTCGTTTCAAAAGACGGGGTGAGGACCGGAAACGCTTCCCTGTCCGGCCCCGTGAACGCCACCCCGCAGGCCTCCAGAAACGCTCGGGGTGGGGTGGCGCCCATGCGGGCGATGACGCGGTCCACCCGAAGCCGCGCCTCGCCCTCTCTGGTGTCGACGAGCAGCATGCCGGCCTCAAGAGAGCGGGGAGCGGCCTCCGTCAGAACGACGATCCGCCCTTCGTCCCTCGCCTCCTCCAGGAGGGCCACATTCGCCGCCTTCGCGCGCGAAAAATCCGCCCCGCGGTGCAGAAGCGTCACCCGGTTGGCAAGATCCGGCTCGGCCAGCCCCAGGGCGTTCTCGATGCCCGCGTCGCCGCCGCCGACAACGACAATGTCTTGATCGAAATGTTCCCGGGGATCGTCGAGCTGGTATTGGACCAAAGGGAGATCAGCGCCCGGAATCTTCAAGTGGTTGGGGTTGCCTGACGTGCCGATGGCCAAAACCACGACCTTGGCGCGCACCTCGCCCCCGGAGCGCAAAGACAGAACAAAGGCGCCGCGTTGACCCGAAATCGCGGTCACTTCCGCGTTGAAGCGCACCTTGATCCGCGCCCGCGCCGCCTCATTGTCCCACACGCCGAGCACATGCTCACGCCGGCCAGCATCAAAAGACAAGTCGCTGCGCAGGGTCAGCTGCTGCGGGGTCGCCATGACGTGCTTGCCCCGCTGATAACGAAATATCGTGTCGCTCAGATGGTCGGTTTTCTCCAAAAGCAGGTGCGACAGGCCACGGGCCGACGCCCGGGCGGCGGCGCTCAAGCCAGCTGGGCCTGACCCGATGATCACAAGGTCGGCGCTCTCGGTCATGACCTGCTCCCTCCCAGGAGCGGAAATACTGGCATAGGTCGCCAGCCGTATGCAAACGTCGGGACCCGTTGTGGGCAAGGTCAAGGCCCGTCGCCCATGGGGTGGGGAGAAGGCTCGCTCCCCGCAAAGGCAGCAACGGGCTGCCAACAGCGCTCTGGCCGCGCTCTGGCCGCGCTCTGGCGGCGGCGGGCGCGGCAAGAGCTTTGGCCGCCCCACTTCGAGCCAAGCCCAAAGGCAAAGGTCAGAGGCGTCAGCGACAAAAAACCCATGATCGCATCGGAGTTTCGCCAAGGACGCTCGCGTGATCGTCGGGGCGGCGCATGAAGACGCCGCTTTCCATCAAAACACGCAATTATTCAGTGTCTTCGGTTGGCAGCGGGCCGCAAATGTCCACCCCGATGACAGCGCGCTTGATCCCGGCGCCTCTCCAAAACCCTGAGCGGCGCGGCCAAACCGCCGGACAGATGACCGGCTGCTCGCACCGGACAGATCCCCTGTTCGCTGCAGAGATGGGGCGCTGGCTGGGGGCGTTGGCTGACTGGGGGCGCTGGCTGACTGGGGGCGTTGGCTGACTGGGGGCGTTGGCTGACTGGGGGC